>JAIETE010000055.1 GCA_019745505.1 Candidatus Obscuribacterales bacterium
TGCCAATTCGGTCCGAATGGACTGTTCGTCAACAACCGTGATGTTCTGGTAGGTGACCGAGGGTGCCGACGGCGTGGCTGTTGCACCGGACAGGGCAGTCGATGACGGAGCAGCCTGAAGACCGGTCGCCTGGCTGATAAAGTCCACCAGCTGACTGCCCGTTTTCATACCGGTTGTGGCGCGAGGTGCCTTGGCAATAACGATGTGGGCCGGGAAGCTGTTGACGGACTGGCCGACGATTTGGAGCACGCTCGCCGTCAAGTCCGGCTCGCTTTCGGGATCGAGCTGGTAAAACACCACCCGCCCCGCGAATTCCCTGGCCGCGGCTTCTACTGCAGGCAGTTGCTGAGCGCAAACCGGCCGGCAGATTTCGATGAACACAGGAATTTCGGACTGGATGGATGCCGATGCGGCGCTTGCACTGTTGCGGTCCAGGGTGGCGATGCTCGTTGATTTCGACGCCAGGTATGACGTCACAGCATACGTGCAAAGAACACCCAGGAGTGCAAGGAACACAATCGACTTGATGACAAGCGTCAGCAGTTTGTGACGTTTCAGAAAGTCTTTCATGGAGTTACCTTTCATGCTATAGAGCGGCAGTTCCAGAATGAATTTCCGGTTGCGCTCGCCAGACTGATATGACCGCACTTTCCTGTCGGGCCGTACGGTTAAAACGAGCTCGACTCACCATTGCATCCACGCCGTTGTGGAAGTCTTCTGCTTTGCGGGTGTTAAGGAGAGCTGCAGTTGTGAGTGGAGTGAGTTTTTCCGAATGACAGGAATGTGGAGGTCGTAATTAGAACCTAGACCTCCGGCATCAGCCCCGGCAACTATCTGCCGCCTTAAAAAAAGTGACTTTTCTCCGGTTCACTCAGCGCCCAAAGGTTTTCTTCAATATTCACCGTAACAAAGTAGCGCGGCTGGAGAGATACGATGGCGACTTCGCAGCTATATAAAGGTTCGCGGGAATATTGGAAGACCCCTATCACCATGATCGAAACCCCGCGCTGAGTGCGCTTCTGCAAGTAATTGTTCATGCTGTTTCTATCATCTGTACAGCATAGCGAAACTTGGCGCAGCGATTCTTTTTATCAAACCTCAAATGCGAAGGACGCCTTACTTAGCACTATATGTGGTGACACACATGTTGAATCTCTCAAATGAAATTTCCTAGCTTCAAAGCATGATTTCTAGGATAAAAGATGCAAGCCGTTAAACAGCAAGAAGCAAACATCGCATAACACAAGCAAAAGCGAGCCAATAGATTCCGGCGACTTTTAAGGCCGGAGGAAGGGATGAACTATGTGCCCAATTCTGGATTGGAGCACGCATGCAGATGGTGCAATCGTCGAGGCAATAAACGGATTTGGTCTAATAAAACTGGGCTGGAAGGGTTTTGATGAATTGCCGTGGGTTGCCGAGCTGCATGTCAAATACCCAGCGCTGCAAAACATCGCGCTTCACGCATCTTCTGCATTGGACTGCAAACTTCAAGACGTTGCGGACCTGTTCGCAGCCGCAACCACAGAAGACAGGCGTGCAATTCGCAGTTACTTCGTCGGAAAGCTGGCATTGGAAAAACTGAGCTGCAATCGCAGCGGCGCAGGCGCTGGAATGTGCGACAAATTCGGCGCCTTCCTGAAGATATTCGAGCTGACAATGAACTTGGTCCGCTGAGGAGCAAAAGTAAAAACAGTCAGCGGAAGATTCGCAGACAAAGTTAGGGGTGCCGTCACCAGCACTCCTATCTTTGCGAATACAACACGCTACTCGCAGGTGCAGTTGTTAAGGACCAGACATCAATCTGATCAGGCAACGGAATCCAGCAGTTTCTCTTTTCGGTTCAAACTTACTAATTTCTATAGTTTGCCTATTCATAAAAGTGAGGGCGTCCAGAGAAGCATCAGCTTCTCATAGACGCCTATTGCTACTTAACTCAGAAGGTCTCTACGTCACTGCCGCCGCTGGAGTATTTTTCCGAAGTCAACTTCGATTCGTCCACCGGAACGTAGATTTCGGTGTAAGAAGTACCCATCGGCCCACGATCGTCTGCGAGCTTGCTCTTCACGAAGTCGCCATGATAGATTGTCTCGCCCGGGCGTGGCTGCGTCACTTTGATGTAAGCGACAGGCCCACCGAAATAGGAACCGGTATCAATCGAGCGCTTGACGATGAAGAACTTGGGCTTTTCCTTAGCGTTTGACAATTTGCACTCCTTATTAAACGGATGATACTGAAACGACTGTGTGCATGAACTGACGGGAAGTCTCTCAGCTTGCCCGATCAGTTGCATTCAAATTTGCTTTGACGAGGGTCTGTCGTGGGTGGAGACCCGATTAGCTATTTCGTTTTCGAAGCGGGCAGGTTTTCGTCGTCGAACATCACCTTGTCACGCAAGAAGCCTGGCCTCCAGGTGTCGATGAGGATCAACGCAACTAGGCCGATGAAGATCGGATTGAATACCATCGCCGCCAGTGCAGGCATTGCAAAGGGCGCGGGACTCGCCGACCAGGGATTCTGGTAGAACGAGTACGTCAATCCGAACAGAAGCAGCAGGGTCTTCAGTGAGAGAATCGCCAGCAGATCAGCGGGATAGTTTCCGTGGGAGACTTTATTGCGCCTTTTGATCTGATAGTACGCGCCATTGACCGCAAGGGTGACGATGAACGCGAGGACATCGTTCCAACTCAAAGGGCCGAACCACATCGGGTTGGTCTGGCGCGGCACGAATGCAACCGCTGCGGCATAGATCAGCACGAGCGGATACATCGTCAGCCCGAACATCATGATCGTGCGCCCGACGAACTCAATGGCGTTTTCCAGCCAGTGGTCCGGTTGACCGGGTGCATTAAAGTTGAACGCGCCGCCGCCCTTCAAGAGGTTTTTCGGACGGCGCGACTTCCAGAGTTCGGTGATTCTCGTCTTCAAGGATTTGCCGTCAGCTTTCGCTTCCGGTGCTGCATTCTTCGCGTCAGGACGCGCGTCACGTCGCTGAGCGTCTTTCGGACCACCATCGGGCTTACCGCCCTGTGGCTGCTGTTGCTGCTGATTTGGATTTTGATCGCTCATATCTCACTTGTCCTTTCTTGGACTCTTTCAGAATTGAGAGATTTGGGTTCCACATCCAAACAGGCCCTCGTCGAAGCAAATTTGTCGTGCGTTATTAATCGCGTGGCGCAAACCCTGTGTGTTGATTGATAGAGATTGATATTTCGTTGAGTGCCTGGGTTTATGCCGCAAGATATGGATAAAAGAGAGATGTATTCACCCTAGCAATATCAGGGGACGGAACCTAGACAATAATCTGCCTCTGACATAAATCCAGCGAATAAATGCACTAACGAAGCTTGTCATATTGGTGCCCGCTTCAGTCATTTGTTGCAGATGAGAGACTCTGCAAACGTCGCGAAGTTTTGCAAATGAGGAGACGACCTTCTTCCCAGCCTTTATCGATACTGTGTTGCCAATAACTTGTCTCTTGATCAGACACCTATGTAGACTCAAATCACTATCCACTCATCACTGCTTACTCGGTACCAAGAGAAAAAAACCGCCGTCCGATTCAACTTTATGCGCAAACGTTTTCTGACTTCAAGCAGAAACGATTGAGACGGCGCGTTGACTCCAGTTGATAGAAATCATCGTCTAGAACAGAAAGAGAAAGGACCGGTAATGAGTTCCGTTCGCAAGCAGACGAATGGGGCCGGGAGTGATTATCTTCTTCTGCTGGTGCTGATGCCTTTTGTATCAGCTGTACTTCTACTAGCAGGCTCGGGACAATCAACCCAGGCTACCGAAATCGGGTCACCACCACCGGTGGTGATACAGCAACAGCCAACAGCAATGGCGGCGACTTACGAAGAAAGCACGACAGAACAACCCTCTAAAACGGCTGTCCCAGTCGTTGCGGCAGCCGATATACCAGACACGAATGCTGAGTTTCTTGCCCTTTACGGGGAAAAGAACTATCCGACCCTCCAGTCGATGCCGGCGGACATGCTGAGCTGGTATCTAACCTGGGTACATCGAGTAGCAATCGCTTATGATGTTCCAGAGGAAGATATCCTGACTGTCCACTTTGCGGAATTGATGGGCAACGGATTCAATCCACTGGAAACACGCCGCAGCAGGTCGCTGGCTGCCGGACCTGGACAGATAATTCCTCAAACATGGAACGGCTGGAGTTGCGGCTCACACCAGACGGTCTTCATGAGCGACCCTGCGCAAATCCAAGCATGCGGTGGGTTGGGCACGGACTTCGACGGAAACGGCATAGCAGACGTAGACACACTGCCGGACAATCTGGCAGCCACCGCGCAACATATAAAACGTGACGGGGTAAGCAAGTCTCTTCAAAGCAATGCCTCGCTGCATGAGAATATATTGCGCGACGCGCTGTCCAAATACAACAGCAACAAAACATACTGGCAGGCACCTGCAATAACTCGCACATACGTGGATATCGGATTGAGATGGTGGAGGGAGAATGCGCCTCTGATGGCAGTCTACTTGTCCGTTTATGTCCAAGACGAATAGACGCCTAAAGCGCCAAACCAATCAAATTCACCAGCAGTCAGACATAACAGCCGTCAGCTCTGATTGCCGCGCCATGATCTAACATTGCTCGCAGAGGCTTCTATGCCGTTAACTTCAAAAGAAAATCTCCACTTGCCGCCCACCTGCTGCTCACATTGATTGAGACAGGCTTCGCAGCAGGTGGAGACTTTCACAAGTTTGCCGAATCGCGCTAGCGGATACATGTTAGTGCCAATACACTTAAATACGGTTTGCAAGCTCAATAGTTCTTTGACTAATTTCAAAAAAAACTACATTTATTACTATCAATCCAATATAGCCCTGTTGAGTTTCAACCCAATATAGACACTGTGGAAAGGAAATCTCGTGAACCGTCTTCTGGTTTTCACATGCGCAAGTGCTCTCATGCTTGCGGTGATGACTGCGGCATTCATGCTGCTCGGCTATGCTACGGGTGACTTTGTATCAGCGCTTATCGCAGTACCTCTATTCACTGCGGTGATCATGATGGTCGCCATTTTCTTACTTGTAATCGGCGTCGATTTGCTGATTTCATTGCTCGTCTTTTCAATGAAGACATGGGGCAAAAACAGCGATCGCCTGCGCCGGGTCTCGAGATGGATCATCGTCACAGCAGGAGATCCCCCCGATCTCTTCTTCATCGCAATGCTGATTTTGGCAAGCGCGGTTGCTATTCGCATGACTGCGGACATTCTGCCGAAAGCACTGACAAGCCCGAGCCTGGCTGCCGACTTCGCATTGAGCACAACTTTCTGGCTCGTATTCAACGTCATCGGTATCTTCGCTGAAAGAAAAGAATAAGAACAAGATTCGGAATCCGCTTAGAAAAGAACGGATTCCGAATGATTGCCTTTTCTCTTATTACTGAAATTTTTCTTGCGCTCTGGGTGTTTCACCCCAATCTCATTCGCAAAAACAATCGAAAGAAGCCGACAATGAAAATCCTCAAGGGCATTCTCATTGCCCTCCACGTGCTCGTCATTCTGGGATACGTCTATCTCATCTTCAGCGGCAGCTTGACCTTCGGTGATTTTCTCCTCCTCACAGCAGGCATGGCGTTTCTGGTAATGCCATCGCTGGCCAAACTGAGTCAGTAGTCGGGCTTGGAGAGGATCCATATGACTCACCTGGAAACAATCATCGCTCTGCAAAACATGCCGTTCAAGGAGAAAGTGGAAGCGGCAATAAAAGCTGCTCCAATCAATGAAGAGCAAGCTGCTGAATGGCTGGCCGACCTGGTGTTTGCTGAGCAGACCAAAGGTCTTCTGGGAGAAGCGGCATTTGCTATCCTGGAATACGACGAGACGAAAGACTGGCTGCGCACTCTTTTCGTCACGGCGATAAGTGTTGTGTTGCATAGGCGGGAAAAGACCGCTCTCGACATCGAGGGATTCTTCCTGGAAGCATGGTTGAACAGCCCGAGCACCCGTGCGCTGTCGGACTGGTTCGCGCTCTCTATGCAAGCCGGCAATCGCATCGCTATTTTGCAGAATTGCCAATTGTACCTGGCACCGATTATCGCAGCGGGTGCGGCCAGCGCAGAGTCACGAACGCTCTTGCGTATGGCTTTGATGCGCCATGTATTGCTCATGGCCGAAACCCATCCGCTGCTATTGGTCGAGGCAGGGCTCTTCGCAAAGCTCGCCTAAGTCAGCCGCGCCCGAGAATCGCAAGCAGGGCAAGAGTTGCTGCTTTGTCCTGCTTTTTCCCTAATAACATCCACCATCAAGTCCAATCAGACAACAGGAGACGTCATGCTAAAACAGCTTGCGCAGAGACTACACAATGCGACGACAGAAGAAGAACTGATGGCCATCGTCCAGGAAGCGTCTGTCGATCTGATCGCGCATAGTCGAATCATCGATATGATGACCATGGCTCAGCTTCAGACTGTAAGCGCGGCCCTTTTGGCTGCGACGACGGACCATCTTCAAATTGGTGGCGAATTCGCGAAATTCATCACCAACTATGTCCCGGTTCAGATTGCCCTTCAACGTGCAATCGCCAAAACGGACACGTCAGTACCGAATGAAGGCATAAGACGGCACTTGATGGAACAGTTCGACGACTAGCGCACTCAGGCTCCAGGCCGCTGAGTCGAGAGCAAACCAACAAATAAGAACGGTTGCTTCCGGCAGCCGCTCTTATTCTCTACTGCACGAGACTCTCCTACATGAGATAATAGAATTGGGTTCAAGTTTAGCGTGCAGGGCTGCCTTCTCTGTCGGCAGCCCTCGTCCTTGTTTCCCTCAAACTTAGAACCGTCTGCGAATGCGCCGGCCATTGCGCCGGTTCGCCCCCAGAACCGCCGGGCCAAACAGGAGGAATAGTGCAGGCGCGCCCAATGCGATTGAAGGAAGGAGCAGGCACAAAGCAGCCGGTCCATACTGTTCGCTCGCAAATCTGGACACGAACGGTGCGGCAGCAAGGAGCAATCCAACACCAAGCAGTCGTTGAATGGAAGCCAACATAGAAATACCCTTTCACACTTTTGTTCTCTGGATGACTCGAACTTTCAAGTTAGATATTTGACGTCCCATCAAAGGAAATTGCGCCTACTTAGGCATGGCTTCGCGCTATTGATTCCACAGCACCGGACCGATAGCCGCGGCAATTAGATGGAGCAAGAACAGCGTGGCTATTCCAATCCATTCGATTCCGCAGAGCAAACCGGAAAGCACAGACAGCAGGTGCAGAGAAAAGAAAATCGTAGCAGCCAGCACGGCCCAAATTACCAGCGCCCGGATCAGGCGAGAGATCTTTGTTTGCGTGCTCATCACTTTGCCTCCTTCATAATTCGCCCGATCGCGACACTGATGAGGCGGAATTGCTCGACCAGCCCAAGAAGGACATCGAGGAATTGCGGTCATAGTGTTCTTGCTTACTTTGACGGATCGATTTTCCAGCACGAGAATTAGAGATTCACTTCACCTTAGTCTCAGAAGCAGGCGCGAACAAGTCGAATTGACGGACAAACGGTTTGCGGACAACACTTTCAGTGGCAATTCTGCGATTTGCATAATTTTTGAACGCTAGCGCAATTGTGTGTCACTAAGTTTCCACGAAATTGCAATAGAAATTACCCAACCGCATCGCACAACCTAAATGCGATGAAAAACATAGAAGCAGCTGTGCGAATTGTCGCTGCTTAAACTGCCGGCAGTGCAGCGCAAAAAGAGTGGTCATAGAATTCAGCCATTCCTTCCGTCGCACTTGGAGAAAATGCCGGCGAGTTCAGGCCTGGTCACTTACTTCAGTCGTTTCATTCCGGTTGGTCATACTTACTCAGGAGCAAAGGTTAAATGTGTGCTTTAGGACAAATTCGGACTAAATTATGGGGGACCAGGACTGAGCCCTCCAGACATATTGGGTATATATACCTAGACCATCGTGA
>JAIETE010000245.1 GCA_019745505.1 Candidatus Obscuribacterales bacterium
CGGAATGCCACATACGAATCAGCTCGCGTGCCTTTTCCTCAGACGAAATGCTTTCAGGAACTGGTAATTCGATCATTGAGGACCACATTCCTTATAGAAGACTTCCATGATTTCTTTGCGACTTTCTTCTTGCGACTTGCCTGCTTTCTGCGCGCAAATGAAGGACAGATGATTCAATAAATCAGCAAGTGCGATTCCGAAAAACGCAGGATCTCTATTGACCGTTGTATTAGCAGCAATGGCGAGATTGCCTTCCTCTGCCCAAACACGCAAAATCTCAACACCTTTTTCTTTATTCAGTTTTTCAGGCACTGGCAATTGCGGCATGGAGTTGCTCCTTGCGGTTTTCCTGGAATCGAACATATTGTACCGGCTAACATATGGAATATAATCTACCTTTCCAAGCACACCAGTCAGGAGTAGGCCTAATGAAGATTTTGGCTCTTGCCGTCGCGATTTCATGCACCATTTTTTCCTCGCTGCCAGCCGGAGCAGAGTCCGATCCCTTGCCCAATAGCGGCACCTACTTCATTACAAGTATGTCCAGCGACGAGGCTTTACAACCAGCGGCAGCGTCTGCCGGTCAGAATGTTCTTTTGTACGAATACAACAAGAGCGGAATGCAAAAATGGACGATCGATCGCAAGCTCGATCCCAAGACAAAAAAGCCAACCAACCGTTACACGATTAAACTTGCCGGTGAGAATGGCGAATTGAATTTCGAGCCACATCCTGTAGCCGATATGTCGGCTATCCTCGGCGCCGACAAATCAGTGATGGTGCTTGAGTCGGGTGAAGCCGGAACGCTTATCAAGAGCGTAGCAAAGAATGGCGACGCGCTCTATGTCTATCCGCAGCCACCCATGAACGCAGAAGCACGCTTCGGTCCGAACGACGGGTCGACTAAATTCCGCTGGAAATTTACGCTGGCTGATTAAGATCCAGCATCAAAAAAAATCGAAGAATCCCAGCGCTCTCTGCATGAATCAGCGAGCGCTGTTTTTATTGTTGCAGCCCTTGTGGAACACCTTGAGGGTATTCTTCCTTGATAGCAGCGTTGATTTTCTCGATGCGATTTTCAGGGTCGGGGTGCGTGCTGAAAAATTCCGGTTGCCTGCTGCGCGCCTGATCTCTCAAAATCTCCATCACTTTGACCATAGAGCGCGGATCATAACCGGCATCGACGGCAAATCTAACGCCTAGCTTGTCAGCTTCGAGTTCGTCGCTGCGATTGAATTTCAAATTGACCAATTGCCCAACCATCATTGCTATTTGAGCCGATGCTCTGCTGTTCGGGTTGTCGGGATCATAGGTCGCAATCACGGTAGCACCGGTCAAACCGTCTGTGAGTCTTTGCTTGGCAAGATGCTGGGCGGAATGTCTTGCCGCAACGTGTCCAATTTCATGAGACAAAACTGACGCTAATTGCCCGCGAGTTTTTAGATGCTTAAACAAGCCCTCAGTTATGAAGACCTGTCCACCAGGTAACGCAAACGCGTTAATCGTGCGGGGATCGGCAAGAAGATGGAAATCATATCGATAATCAGTTTTCGAAGCATCACTCTTGCTTACTACTTCCGCACCGACCTCCTTAACAAGCGACTGCTTGCGAGGATCTCGGCTCTCACCACCATATTGTCTTTCCATTGACGGCGCGGCTTGAAGGCCCAGAGCAATCTCTTGTTCTTTGGATATTGAGATATGTTGCTTCTGCTCAGTAATTGGATTGTAACTGGAGCTTGCGAAATAGGAAAAAATCGAAATTGCCGCTATGACCAATCCGATTATCACGCGTGGCGGTATGCCAGGACGCCGAGAGTATGCTGTTTCCACGTCAGTATCCCTACCTATAGTTAGCAGCCCCATGAAACCACCTCAAGTATGCCGCAAAAAACGGCCGAGTGTCATCGCGGTGATTCTTGCCCCTAGCAAAGAATTCAAGCTTCGCTTTCTAGATCGCTGAAATGCGCAATAGTTCCCAAAATAACAAAGCGACGCCTTAAGTTTTTAGAAATCCTGATTAACAGCGAAATTTTCTGAATATCCATTAACGAGGGAACCTGAGGGATAAGACTCAGTCGTCCCATTGCTTGCAGGGTGAAATTGCAAGATTACTGCCGCAATGGAGGAAATCATGTTGCGATCCTTTAAAACACTTTCGATCTCTCTGGGACTTATCTCGTTCGTGGCGATGCCAGCATGCTTCGCCGACGAAGCCAGTTCCACAACCGTAGAAACCAACACACCAGTTGGAAGCGCATCTACCAAAGTCGAAACGAAATCGGATGCTCTCGGTACAACAACAAAAGTAAAGAAAAAAGCAAGTGACATTTACGGCAACACTAAAGTCAGTTCGAAAAGCCGCAGCGCAGGTGTCGACGGCGTCGCGGAAAGCGAAAGCCACACCGCCGTTGGGGCAGGCGTAGCCGCTTCGGCAAGTGAAGCTTCCTCGACAAAAGTCAATGCTGCCGGTGGTGTTACTCAATCAAAGCGCAAAGTGCAAAGCGTCAGCACACCGCTAGGCTCTTCGCACAAAGTAACCGATTCGACATCGGCTAGCGATGCAACCGGATCGTCAACCACGATCAAAAAAGAAACCGAAGTCAACACACCCTAGTCTTATCGATTCGGAAAATCGTTGATCGCTGGTCAACTACATACTTTGGTCGGCACAATTCAGCTCGACCGAGGGGGCAGAGGCACCGGTCTGACAAGACCGGTGCTTCATTCATTTCGGAGACTAAGCGCCTTCTTTCGCTTCCAGTCTATCCTTGAAAAACTTGATGACGTTATTGACGGTACGTGTTCCAAATCCTGGAAATCCGTGACCACCTCTTACTTCATCGAGCCTAACGTTCTTGTATCCAGCCTCTTTCATCTTCTCGACGAAAGTTCGCGATTGCCTGATCGATACAAGCTTGTCTGACTTGCCATGCATAATCAGAATCGGCGGCACACTCTTGTCTTTAGCTATATACGTGACCGGACTGGCACTTGCACAAGCAGACATCAGCGCATCACCTTGCAAACCAAACAGCTCGTGCACCAGAGTTTCACCCATTTTTGTTGTTTCACCAGTGCGCATGAAGCGTGAAAGATCTGTTGGACCAAACCAATCGCACACACCGGCAAGATTGCTCTCATTAGCATCTTGCCTCAAGCCCAGCAGCAATACCAAATGTCCGCCGGCCGAGCCTCCCCAAAGACCAATATGTTTTGCATCAATATCGTACTCGGATGCATGCTTTCTCAAAAAAGAAAGCGCGCTTTGACAATCATCGTACTGTGCGGGCCACTTCGCCTCACCACTCAATCGATAATTGATTGAGGCAACCGCAAATCCGGAATTCAAAAGAGCACGAAATGGACCGCCTTTCTTGTCTCCGCTTTTCCAACCGCCGCCATGAACCCATACTACTAATGGCCATCCACGCGATAGGGTTCTGCGCTTGGCACAAAAGTTAGACTGAGAATCGTTCGGCTCCCTGTCTGCTTCCATTGTAATAACTGATGGAATGTAGAGATCGAGCTTCTGAGCATCGCTCAATGGCTTTTCCAAATAGGGCAGATCTTTTATTACGCGCACATGCTCCGGCACTGTTCCATCACCAAGCCAGCCATTGCGGGTACGACGCTTTTTGACTAAATCGTTTAGTTGTTTGGCGACCTGAGCGTCGTCTTTGACTTGTTTTACATTCGATTTTGCTTCGCCGTCCTGCGCCAGAATAACGTTAGGCTGAGCAAGACTCACATAAGAAGACAAAAGCAGAGCCCCTGCCCAAATTGATAACGCACGACCGGGATTTCTTCTCTTCACAACTATCCTCCCTGACCCGATGCCCGACCCAGCGTCGACCCTCACACTGCCTTGATGCTTGGAGGTATTATGTCAAAAGTAAGGAGAGAGGGGCCATGCTGGCGATTAGCAACACCGTAGAAATTCCCGACGAAGAATTCGAAATTACCTTTGCGCGCAGCGGCGGCCCGGGTGGGCAAAACGTCAATAAAGTCAACAGCAAAGCGGTTCTTCGCTGGAATGTGGCGGCAAGCCAGAGCATTCCATTTGGGGTGCGAAATCGATTTCTCGCGAAATTTGCCAACCGCCTCACCTCTGACGGCAGCATCCTTGTCACTAGCCAGAAGACGCGCGATCAGGGGCAAAACGTTGAAGATTGCCGCGAAAAGCTGAGAGAAATGATTTTGCAAGTTCTCACCCCTGCGACAATCAGGCGCGAAACAAGACCTACGCTGGCCTCGGTAAAACGTCGCACCGAATCAAAACGTCTCAACTCTGCGAAAAAACAAAATCGCCGGTCTCCTAAAGGCGACTTCTGAGCATAGACGAAGAGCCGATTTTGGCAACATTTATGAAGAAAGTGAATCCGCAAAACCCCGACTGGTCGGGAAGCCGGTCAGGTTTTATCTTCCTGGCGAATTCCAAGAGATCTAATGAGATAAGATCTTGACCTTCAAAACGCGGTTAAATCCACTCGTGCGAGTGGGACACGGGGGACTCTGGCATGGAATTTCGTAAACTCGGCACGAGTGATTTAGAAGTATCGACAATTGTTTTTGGAGCCTGGGCAATCGCCGGCTGGATGTGGGGCGGAGCGGAAGAAAAAGACGCAATCGAAGCCATTCACGCCAGCATCGATGGCGGCGCCACATCCATCGACACAGCTGCTATTTACGGCTACGGACGCAGCGAAGAGATCGTCGCCAAAGCAGTAAAAGGCAAAAGAGACAAGGTTCAAATCCTCACAAAATATGGTCTGCGATGGGACTCTACTGAAGGCGAACACTTCTTCGACTGGTCGGACGAAGAATACGGCGATCGAACCATCTATCGCAACGCTCGCAAGAAAAGCATTATTCAGGAGTGCGAAAACAGCCTGAAGCGCTTGCAAACAGACTACATCGATTTGTACCAGTGCCACTGGCGCGATCCTTCGACACCGGTTGCCGAAACTATGGAAGCAATGCAACAACTGCTGAAGGAAGGCAAAATCCGCGCCGTCGGGGTGAGCAATTTCTCGGTGAGCGATTTGCAGGAAGCTACCGCAGTCTGCCCGGTAGCATCGAATCAACCACCATACAGCATGGTCCTGCGCGATATCGAGAAAGATGTTTTGCCCTATTGCCGCGAGCACAATATCGGCTCTATTGTTTATAGCCCGCTGCAACGCGGATTGCTTACCGGCAAATTCAAGCCGGATGTTCAATGGAAAGAAGGCGATCACCGTGCCAAACAGGTTCATTTCCAACCTGAAAACATCAAGCGCGTCAATGCCTTCCTCGACAAGATCAAACCTGTGGCGCAGAAGCATGACGCCACCCTGGGACAACTTGTTATCGCCTGGACGATTGCTCAGCCAGGCATAACAGCAGCCCTCGTAGGTGCTCGAGACGCAGCCCAAACAAAGGAAAACCTGAAGGCTCAAAACCTGAAGTTGACAAAAGAAGACATCGACGAGATCAACAACCACTTGCGCTCGCTCGAACTGACCGCAGCTGCCAAGTAAGTAAGCTCGCCTCCCTTGCATTTGCACACGGTGCGATTTGTATTTTAAGAAGGAATGACAGATGAAGCTAAATCACTACACTACGCTCGGACGTTCGGGACTTAAGGTCAGCCCGCTATGTCTGGGTGCAATGACCTTTGGCGAAGATTGGGGATGGGGCAGTTCCGAAGAGACGGCGAAAGCGATTTTCGATGCGTATGTCGACAAAGGTGGAAATTTCATAGACACCGCCGATGGTTACACAAACGGGAAAAGTGAAGAGCTTGTAGGAAAGTTTGTCAAAGAGAAAAAGTTGCGAGACCAGATGGTAATCGCGACCAAATTTACCTTTTGCGCGCAGCCGGGCAATCCAAATGCCGGAGGCAATGGACGCAAGAATATCTATCGCGCCCTGGAAGGCTCGCTCAAACGGCTGTCAACCGACTACATTGATTTGTATTGGTTGCACGCCTGGGATATGTTCACTCCAGTCGAAGAAGTGCTTCTTACGTTGAATGATCTGGTCAAAGAAGGGAAAATTCGATATTTCGGACTTTCGGATGTGCCGGCATGGTATTTGGCAAAGATGCAAACAATTGCCGAATTGAAAGCGATGCACAAATTGATCGCACTGCAAGTGGAATACTCACTTTTGGAGCGCACCATCGAGAACGAGCACATCGCTGCGTGCAAGGAGCTGGGTGTGGGAATTTGTCCGTGGAGCCCGCTGGCAAGCGGCATGCTTACCGGCAAATATAAGCGAGACAAACTTGATTCCGGCAACGGAAGAATGTCCAAACTGAAGGACACTGGCAATCCTAGTTTTGAAAAACTCTTCACCGATAGAAACTGGAAAATTGTCGACAAGCTGGTGTCTCTGTCCAAAGAAATCGGCCGTACACCGGCCCAGATTGCTTTGAACTGGGTGGCAACAGCGCCCGGAATCACATCGACAATCATCGGAGCAACAAAACTGCCTCAGCTGGAAGACAATCTCGGAGCGCTCAATTTCATGATCAGCAAAGAGCACAGGGATGAACTGGATGAGCTGAGCGGATTGGAGCCTGCGCACCCTTATGTGTTCTTCAGCGTGCCGATGCAGGCTATGATCAACGGCAATGCCAAGGTCAAAGGCTGGTCCTGAATCGGCACGACAACGCAGTCGAGAATTAAAGCCAGACGGGTTGGGATTTCTCCCAACCCGTCGGACGTAAGAAGAAATCCGCAGTTATAGTGCCTCTGCAGTTTTCTTCTCTCCAGTGCCGTGTATGACTGGCTCATACTCCTTAACAACGCGCTTGTAGTCGTAAAACCAGGGCCACCAGTGACGCAGACCGTTCAGATACATAGCCTTCGAAGCCTTTTCAGCCGGCCATTTTTCAGTAACCATTCCTCCCACCGCTGCGTAAAACTGAGTTCTATCCCGTGCCACCTGGTCACAAATATAAACAGGGGTCATATTGGGATCGTTCATCACAGTTAGGAACTTATTGATCTCTTCTTCTGCCGGCGAGATGAATAATCCGGTTGGTATATGCACCCAATTGAGACCGATTTCGTTTGCTTTCTTCTCCAGTTTGACCAGACGATTCAAACGGCAATTGACGATAGTCTTAACGCCTTGAGCCTTAAGCTCGACCATCTTCTTCTGGCTAGGAATCGGTCCCCAATAGACCAAACTGTTAACTTCGCCGGAGCGGCATCCGGTCAGTGCGATACAAGCCAGTACAATCAATACAAAGTAGACAGGCATTCTTTGTCCAAATGCAATTCGAGAATCTTTTCCCAGCATCACACTTCTCATAACTTTCTCCGAACAGTCCTTTTCATTACCGATTCAGCTGATGCCTGTGAGACGGCACTGCACGGCTCAAGTTCCCGGAGGTTATACATACAGAGGCGGGCTGCCGGATCAATCGATAGAACTGGTCTTCAAAGCAGTTTTCCGCGCCAATCTCCACAAAGCCCATTTATAGTGCTGCGTGCGCAATCGGTGAAAACCGCATTCGACCATTTCTCGGTAAGCCTCATCAAATGTCCATCCACATCGGACAACGCGATATATAGCCAGCAATAAGCCGGTTCTGTCCGCACCGTGAAAGCAATGGATAAAGATTGGGTAATTCCGCCTGTCATCAATGATTTCGAGGAAAGCATCTATTTGACTCTGATTGGGCAAACTCCAATAATTCAGAGGAATATTTATGAATTTCATGCCTAGTTGTTCTACGTAAGTGCGTTCCACGGCGACAGGAGCCTTACGCCAACGAAAAGAAAGAACTGTCTTGAATCCATGCCGACTCAGTGCTTTGAGCCCCTCATGCGAAGGGCGTGCGCCGCGAAAAATCCCGTCGGCAACTGGGTGAAAGTTTGTAATCGGTATATCCGCACTTCTTACAGGCATGG
>JAIETE010000042.1 GCA_019745505.1 Candidatus Obscuribacterales bacterium
TTGACGATTTCAAGTTTCTTGAATGCGATCTGTCATTTACTTTTACGGCTGAAAATTATCACAAGGTAATGGATGAGATTGGGCATGAAGTTCTCAGTTTTTCAGGACCGCAGACGGAAGTTGCAACGGAGCAACACAACTTTGATGTGATGAAGGCGTATTTGAACGCTGTAGAAGACCTGCTGTGCAAGCCGTCCGTTCGCGATCGTATTGCTCAAGACTGTGGTATCGAAAAGTATGGTGCGCAGGAAGCGGCTGACTGGATTTGTGATTCACGCAATCACGAAGCTGTTCGCAACTTGATTTTGATAGACAAGCACAAATATCTATTGCTGGAAAACGGGCCCGTGACACCTCCAATTTTGCAGCACGACCACCTTGCCTGGACGATTAAAGTCATGCCTTGCGACGATAATACAAAGCTGATTTGCGCCGGCTACTTGGACAATGCCGGCTCTTGCGTGGGAACAAAGCGCCTGAACTTTGAACGCGCGAAGGATGTAGATAACTAGAGTTTTTTGGCGTTACTTGCCGAATAATTCCGGTGCTACCGTTTTGACTGCGCTGGCGCTGATCGCTCCGGCGAAGTTGGTCAGCTCTGCTCCGCTCTTTGTCTTTGCGCGTTGAGCAACTACAGCGACGACTTTTCCACGAACGCTGACTACAGGACTTCCGCTGCTTCCGGAAGTTACCGGTGCATCAACTTGCACTGTATTTGGTGTCACGCGGCTGACGCGGCCGGTTGTAAAAGTGGGAGCGTAATATTTTTCTGAATCCTTATCGAGTTGATCGGAGGCTACCGGATAGCCGACTACTTGAATCTCCTGTCCTTCCGATGCCGGCAGAGGGTCGAACTCAAGCGGCATAGGATGAACTCCAGGCGCGGTTAAAATGGCGATATCGGGATCTCCATCGCCGCCTTCTTTATAGAGCGTCGCTTCGATTGCCGGAATCGTTGCGGGACCTGCCGGATGCAAGAAGTATCCAATAATCGGATTGACTCTCGCCATTTGCGCGTATTTCAAAAATCGCACTCGCGATGGGTCGGCACGCAAGCTCAAATTCTTCTCGTAGCATTCCCAGATTGCATCGACCGTATTCTGGTAATGGTTGCGCTCACCACCAGCCAAACCTGGTTTTATACTGAGATTTATGGTTTGAAGCAACTCGTTGAATCTTGCTTCGTGATCCTTCAAGAAGGCAGTTTGCTCCGCGTATAAGCGCGTTGCTGCAAAGAAGCGCGCACACTCCGCTGCTACAGGTCCGCAGGTGTCGCCGGCAACGTGCCTGTCGGTGACATAGTAAGTCTTGTCGCGAGCCGCAGTTTTAATTGGGAAGGCCGTGCCATAACCCATGATTTGAAAACCGCGCGTATCGTCTTTCAAAACGCAATAAACAGGAAAGCGATATTTTGGTGAAAGGTCGGACACGTAGCACCAGTATTGATCGCGCAAGCGGAGTTTCAATCCGGGGCGAACGTTGAGGACTTGACCTTTCAAGCGCTTGTCGAGTTTTTCCCAGGTTTCAACCGCTGTGGATGATGGGCAGGCCGCCCCCAGTGCCAGCGTCAGCAATATGGCTAGTGATTTCACCTGGTTGCTAAGATTCACTTGAGGTTTTCCCTGTATTCCTCTTTGGCGCGGTGCGGCGCGACTTTTCGAATTATAGCCAGACTGGACAATTTTGCGCCTAAAATGCCGCGGCGGCTGCCTCAGCCGGAGTCAGGCTGACTTCGATTTCGAAGGTTCTATTCCAGGGCTGCTTGACCGAAATGCTGCCCGGAGTGAATTCGAGGCACTTGCCGATGCGCAAAACGTAAGGAGCGAGCATTGCCGCCAGTTCGTTGCCGGGCAGAGCGCCCTGGAGTTTTGGACGTACTTGCGTTTGATATCCCCAGTCATCTGCAAATCTGACAAACAGGCAGCGCTGAAGCGGTAAGTCGGCATTGGCGTTATTTTTCTTGCCATACCAGTGTGCGATGGCCAGTGCGAGTGTAGACCCGGTGGCATTGCCGGTGGTGTTCCAGCCTCCATAGCCCCAGAGTTTTTTCAGTAAGCCCGGTTTTGAAAGCATCTTTTCCATCAAACTAGGATCGCTGCCGTTGGCGTATGCGACGTCTGCAATGGCTACTGGTATATGGCAAGCCTCCAAAAAGCGAATCGAATTTTCGGCCGAGCGTTCGCTCTCTATGTTCGTCAAATTCGGCAAGCCCGGGATCAAAACATGGTCGCCCTGACGTGAATCCGGCAGGTGCACGAGAAAGGCGAAATCGGCATCGATAGCGGTTGCGACTGTGGTCGTGTTGTAGGTTCCAGTCACTTGAACGCCGCACGCCTGCAAATGCGATTCGATCGTTCTTGCAATTGTTTGACCTTCATAGCGGCTGAATATCTCGCCCATGGTGTCATTGGAATAAACCAGGGCAACTTTTGGTGCGCCTGCTTTTGATGTCAGATGCCGCGCTATCAGTGAGCACAAAACCTCATCAGCACCGGCATAGACAGACATTCGATCGGTGACGTTCATCTCTTGCGCTGTTTTTTCGAGCATTTGTTTTTCAACAAGGTTCAAACCATACTCGCCCGAATCGTCCAGGCTGAGGGTAATGCGCTCAATCTGTTTGTCTCTCACCATTTCCAGGCACTTCTTCAAAGCCTGGAAATTTCTAAATCTCGTGTCCATGTAGTCTTGACGAATCTCGGGCGGTACGCGCATCTCCAGCGTGCGCAAATGAGTGCGATCACCCTCGCGGTTTTTCGTCAGCTTATGCATCTCTTGCGACCAGGCGTAAATTTCGCGACCATACTTTGCCCAGTATTCTTTCTCTTCGGTGTTGTCGTAATTGTCGGAGATGCGCATGATGCTCGCCTGGCAAGAAATCGACGGCTTCTTGTCGCTGCGCTTGTACCAGGCTTTGAGCCCTTCTACGCGCTTCAAAACTTCAGGCAGGGTTATCGGTGCGCGGCGTGAAGGAATCAACCCGCCGTAAAGCAAGCTGTCGAGCGCCAAAATGAGCGCGTCCGGCTTTGCCGTGCTTGATTGCTCCAGCCACTCCATCAGCTTTGCCGGGTCCGCCGGTTGACTCAGGGAGCCCATCAATTTGCGCGGTGGCGCAATAGTCTCAATGCCAGCAGCCTGCGCGATCATCTGGGGGTACACATAGGTGACCGGACGATCGTCGAGTGGCAACAGCAGCAATTTCATTCGGTGGGACCCCTTATGGTTTGTTCGAATCAAGTGAACCGGGAATGGTGTGTTGGGATGGCGGCAGTGCGGTTGTTGTGCCGAACTTCACTCCCTTCTTTACCTCTGCTTCGGCCGCAACGAGCACGCCGTTGTCAGCGCCCTCGCTCTGTTCGGGTGAGATAGTCTGGCAGACTTCAGCATCGCTGAAATCGTCTTTCGTCCAAACCACCGCCTCGAAGTAGAAATTTTGTCCGATCATGTCGCCCTGTACAGGCGTTTCTACAAACATCTGTCCGATGCCGCTCTCGTTGATGCGGACTAGAGATACAAGCTTTCTGTCCGGACCGAGGCGAATCTTGTGTCCGGCAATGTCTTTGGCTCCGGCATTCTTGTCCGCCATGGCAATGGCTGCCCAGGCTCCCGGCTTGCCTTTGATGATGAATTCTTCCGAGCGTCCCAAGATCATGCGTCCCGGCAGATACATGCGAGGGGGAACCAATCGGTCCGACAACCTCAGTCGACTGGCGAGCGAACGGCGTCCGGAAATTGAAATCGGCTCGGTTATTGGTTCGTCATTTGCCGAGCTCGACTGTTGCGAGCCCCTGGTGAAGGGGGTGGGTTGGGTCCTGAGCATGTTCGGCGGTCCGAAAACCTCGTCTTGCGCCTGCGCCGGACTGCAGAAAGCCGGTACTAAAAGGCTAATGGCGAGCGCCACTGCGGCTTGTCTGCTTGCTTTTGAAAACAATCTCATGGCATCCGATTTCTATATATATGTTGGACTTAGTGGATTATATCGCCTCGCGGCTTCAGGGGCGATTTTGTTTCTGCACGGCAAGCGAATGTGCAGCACGACGGGGCATGCAAGCGCCACCGGCGGCGGATTGGGCATCTGCGGAAGGTTGGGTAAGATTGATATGCTGGATGGATATGTTCGCCGGATGCACCAAAATTGGCCAGATTAACCGCCTCAGGACCGCCGCAGCCGCTCGCTACCACTATCAGAGAGTGGTTGCTGGAGCAGGTGCCCCTCATGGAGGCTTTTCTCATTGCTGTCAGTATTCATGTGGCACTTTTTCCGATCCTCTGGTTTATCGGCTTTGCCTTGCCCTGGCCTAAATCTCCGGTGATTACGACAATCATTGAATATGACCTTGGAAACTGGCCGGAAATGCCCAAGCCGAAAAAGGTCTTTGAATTTCGCGATCCGAAATTGAATCAGTAGGGCTTGCCCCGGTCGGAATTTTCTTTTGCCGATTCGATTAACTTTGGATTCCCGATTGAACTTTTTTGCATATCGACTCGTATCTAAAAGTGTATGTAGTCGGATGCTCTGCAGAATTTTTATCGAATTGGTGGTGGAACTACGGATCCGTCAAGCGCTTCTTAGCCTAGACTGATACTTAAATCACAGACACGCGCATTACCAGTGGTGCCTTGTGATATCAAAGAATATCTCTTGGATTTGCGGGTTGTATCCGCTGGATTTTGTTATCGGTGTGCGTTGGATAGAGAGAAGGCGATTGGTATGAATAGTGGCAACGGCAAAGAACAGTCAGGCACCGGGATGAACCTTTCAGCGCGGGGAAAAGTTTGGCTTGTCCCTAAAATAACCCCGGCCGAAAGCGATTTGGTTGCCGCTGCCGGCGGATCGGATTTGATTGCCCGCTTGCTGGTTCGCCGTGGTTTTGATACGGCTGCAAAAATTCACGCCTTTCTCGACAGCACCGATTACACATACACTAGTCCGATGGAGTTGCCGGACGTTGACAAAGCTGTCGCGCGCATCACTGAAGCTATTGAGAAGAAGCAGCATATCACCGTATTTGGTGACTATGACGTTGACGGCGTCACCGGAACCTCCGTCTTGATGACGGTCTTAAAACGGCTTGGTGCATCCGTCAACTATTACATTCCACACCGCACCACCGAAGGGTATGGGCTCAATGTCAAAGCGGTCAGCATTCTTGCCAGCAAACAGCGGACTAAGTTGATCATCACGTGCGACTGCGGAGTCTCCAATTTCTCCGAGATCAATCTGGCCCGCTCGCTTGGCGTCGATACTCTGGTTCTCGATCATCACACCATGCCGGAAATGCTTCCTCCTGCAGTTGGGATTGTGCATCCGAAGCGCCTTGCTGAAGATCACCCCCTCTTCCACCTGCCTGGTGTAGGCGTCGCCTACAAAGTCTCCGAAGCGCTCTTAGCCGCACATGGTCATGCCGAAGAAACCGAGAGCCTGCTCGACTTCGTTGTTTTGGGAATGATCGCTGACTTGGTTCCTCTGGTTGGCGAGAATAGACATATCGTGCGCAATGGGTTGCAGGCTTTGCTCAAGTCTCCGAGACCCGGGATGCAAGCACTGCTTGGGCAAGTTCAAAAGTCCGGCGACACCGACATGGTGGCCTTCGGCATTGCGCCTCGCATCAATGCCGTCGGAAGGCTCTCAGACGCTAACACGGCAGTTGAGCTTCTGACGACCAGTGATGCGTCGGTGGCGGACAATATCGCCAAACAGCTCCAGTTGGAAAATAGCCGCCGCCAAGATCTTTGCGACAAGATTTTTATGGAAGCGGACAAGATGGTTCAAGACCGCATCGACCTGTCTGTCGATCGCTGTATCGCCATCTACAAAGAAGGATGGCATCACGGAGTAGTCGGCATCGTCGCCTCCAAGCTCGTCGAAAAATACAATCGTCCGGTTTTCATTGGCGAACTGGAGCCGGAGGAGAATGTCGTCAAAGGCTCGGCGCGCGGAGTCGACGCCATCGATCTCTATCAGGTGCTCAAAGCCAACGAGCACTTGCTGACCAGATGGGGCGGTCACAAAATGGCTGCCGGTTGGGGTGTAGAAGGTGCGAAGGCTGATGTGTTATGCCGCGCACTGACCGACACCTGCAACAAGATGCTGGCCGGCGATCCTCTTGTCGCCACCCTGAACATCGATGCCGAAGCGCTGGCACCAACTGTTGATCTCGACCTGGCTCGTAATCTGCAAATGCTGGCTCCTTTCGGAATGGGTAATCGCAAGCCGATTTTCATATTACGAGGAATGGTCTGCCAATCGACCCGCGTGCTTGGAAAGGACGGCAAACATCATCGAGTAATGCTCGAGCATCACGAAATCGATCAGCCTCTGGAATGTGTGATGTGGAATACCCAGGGCATCGTTCCGCAAGACGGAGAGCACATTGATGTTGCCTTTACTCCGGAAGTGAACACTTACAACGGGCGCGATCGCTTGCAGCTGGTTTTGTCCGACTGGCGAATCGAGCGGCAGGGTGACGATGAGATTGAAATTACGCAAGCGGCGCTCAAGCGCAGCTCTTTCGTCCCACAGAAGGCGCCCTCTTCTGCGTCTAGCGCTCCATCCACTGAAGGAATTCCTGCCTTGGCCGGTGGAAAGCGCGAAATCCGTTCGCAGATTGTCACCTGGAAAGATTTGCGTGAATTCGACAACAAGAGCGAAGTCTTGAAGAAAGCTGCCGAACGTTTGGGCAGCGACTACGTTCTGTTCAGCGAAACGATTGCAGAGGCGGGCAATCTTTCGGTTTGCGATCGCACAGCACTGAAAGCTGCCAGCAATTTGATTATTTGGCAGTATCCGCCAAGCTCGAATGTTTTGAAGGAAGTTTTGGATAAAGTCAAACCCAAAGCTGTATTCGTTGTCGGGCAGCCGGACGACGTCAGTGATGATGCCTCTGTCTTTCTCAAGAGGCTGCTTGGGCTTATCAAGTATGCTGTCAACAACAAGGAAGGGCAGGTCGAAGGCGAAAAGCTCGCTGCCCTCATGGGAACCAGCAAAATGGCAATCGCTCTTGCCCTGACCTTGCTCCGCAAGATTCACATGGTCGACTGGTTCGCCGAGGAGGGCTGTCTATTTCTCGACCTGATCGGCCAGCCGGAAAGCGCACCCGAAAATCATCCGGAATTCAAGCAACTGTCGGATAGTTTGAAGCAAGTCAAGAAGTTTAGGTCCTGGATGTCCGAAACTTCGCTCAAAGAGATACAATTAGCGGTCGCTACCAACCAGATTGAGTTGGTGAGCCCTGGCGAAACAGACTCCCTGGAAGAACCCGGGGAAGACACGCTTCTGACCGTTAATGAGGATATTGAAAATGACCAACCCGACAGCCGCGAAGGCGCCAGCCTCTGAGCTTACGCTGCCACTGTCAACGGAAAAGTCTGACTGGCTCAAGTCGACGATTAGAGATATTCCTGACTTCCCCAAGCCGGGCATTATCTTCAAAGACATCACAACGCTGTTGAAAGATCCGAAAGCATACGGATTTGCCATCGACGTCATTACTGAGCACGTGCGCAAACACAATGTCGATTATGTTGTCGGCATCGAAGCGCGCGGTTTCATTCTCGGCTCGGTCGTCGCCTATAATCTCGGCAAGGGCTTCATTCCCATTCGCAAGCCCAACAAGCTGCCATACAAAGTTGAGAAAGTCGAATACGATCTCGAGTACGGCAAAGATTCGGTCGAAGTGCACATCGATGCTGCCGCCAAAGGGCACAAAGTTGCTCTCGTCGATGACTTGCTCGCTACCGGTGGAACTGCAGCTGCAGCCTATCAATTGCTGACTAAACTGGGCGCGGAAGTTAGTGCTATCGGATTCATCACCGAGCTGGCATTCCTGGACGGACGCAAGAAGCTTCCTTCAGACAGCGATGTCTTCTCATTGATAGCCTATTAGCTATCAG
>JAIETE010000148.1 GCA_019745505.1 Candidatus Obscuribacterales bacterium
ATAAAGGGGGCCAGGGGCATGACGGACAAGACTAAAGCTAAGATCAGCCGCCGGCGCTTTCTCACGGCCGGCAGCTTGTTCAGCGCGCTGGGGCTGGGAGCGGCCTATTCGCTGGCCGATGGCACAGGCATGCTGGAGACACTACAGCCGGTTGAGGCCACTTTTGTGGACAACCCGCTTGATTATTATCCAAAGCGAGGCTGGGAGAAACTATACAGAGATCAGTATGCCTACGATTATAAAGCCCGCACGATCTGCGCGCCCAACTGCACTCACTCGTGCGATACGACTATCTTTGTAAGAGACGGTGTAGCAATAAGAGCGGAGCAGTCTTACAACACCCAGCTGGCTGATGTTGATGTCTCCTGGAACCCTCGCGGATGCCTGAAAGGCTTTACCATGATAAGACGTTTTTACGGGCCGACCAGAATTCGCTATCCGATGGTGAGAGTCGGTTATGCGGAAAAGTACACGCGCAAGGACGGCAGCAGCGGCATGAAGCCTCTGCCAATAGAGCGCCGCACCGGCATGAGAGGCGACGGCAAATGGGTGAAAGTTGAGTGGGATCAAGTCTACGAGCTTATTGCCAGAAAAGTCATCGAAATCGCTGAAGACGAGCGCAATGCTTTTACAGATCCCGAGACGGGTCGCAAGTTCGATCCGATCAAGCGCGTTCATGTGTACCCGGCTATTCGCGCCGCCGGCATGGTCACCAGGCACTCCTCGGCCTCTCGCTTTACCTCCACTCTCCAGTGCATGGAGTACACGGAGTACGACTGGTACGCCGATCTTCCTCCCGGCCACCCGATTACGGCCGGCTATCAAACTTCGGATCATGAGGCTCCTGATTGGCGCAATTCTAAATTAGTCATGTCGATGGGCAAGAACCTCATCGAGAACAAGCTTGCCGATAATCACTTTCTAACAGAGAGCCTGGAGCGCGGGTCGAAAATTATCGTAATCTCACCGGACTACCAGCCGACCAACACCAGAGCCGATCTCTGGGTGACGGTGCGCCCCGGTTCGGATGCCGCATTTCTTCTCGGAGTGGCCTCTGAGTTGATTCGGTCTGGAAAGTACGATGCTGATTATGTACGTCGTTACACATCGATGCCTTTCCTTGTCAGGCAAGATACGAAGAAATACTTGCGCTGGTCGGATCTTCATGCTGATGCAGAGAAATACGATCACTCGATAAGAGAGCGCGAAGAGCGCAAGAAGAAGTATGTGGAAAAGCAGTGGTGGGGCGATTTTGTTGTTTATGATGAAGCAAGCCACGATTTTGTCAAAGTCTCGCGCCAGGAACTCGGCAAGAAAATGAAGGCCGAAAAGGCTGCTTTGGTGGGTGAATTTGAGGTTACTCTTGCTGACGGAAAGAAAGTAAATGTCAAGCCTGGATTTCAATTACAGAAGGACTATTGCGCGTATTTCACCCCCGAGCACACAGCAGAAATTTGCCAGTGTCACCCTGATGCGGTAAGCAAAGTTGCCCGGCTCTTTTCGACAATAGCCCCTGCCGCCATTCACCAGGGCGAAGGTATCAACCACTGGTTCTACCAGAACCTTACGCAACGCGCCGCCTATCTAGTCCAGGCTCTGTGCGGAAATCTCGGAAAGAGCGGCGGGGGAGTGAGCAACTGGTCCGGCCAGTATAAAGGCCCGAATTGCGATGGAGTGTTCAAGCAGTGGTGGAAGGTGGTGCTTGACGGCAACAATCCACCCAATCCAGAGTACACAAAAAAATGGCTGGATTACCCGCAGATAAACCCCGAACACCGGCATGTCAATCACGAGACCGGTAAGGAGGAGGTGAGCTATATTCTGCACCACCAGCCAATGTGGACAGGCTACCCAATGTCGCTTGCCGGGCGTTTTCCTCTAGATCCGATTAAAGTGCGATGCTTCGATCGCGTGCGCCGGCGCGACGGCTCATTCTATGATCTTAAGAAAATCACCGACATCGACAGGAGTCTAGATCCAGGCGGCAAGGTCAAAAGCGGCTACAACTATTTGCTAAACCGCGGCAAGTCCTATTGCTACGCGCCGCCCAAACTCTGGTGGACCCTGCATTGCAATTTCCTCAACCAGACAAAAGGACAGCCGCATGTTCTGAAGAGCCTTGTCAAACAGGACTATGAGCGGGACAGGGATCTCACCGCAGATCCGAAGAATCCGGATTTTCACTATCTCGACACTGTCGTGACAAGCGACATGGAGATGACTTTTACCTGCGATAACTCCGACATCGTGCTGCCTGTGCCGAGCTGGTTTGAACTCGATTATCCGGACATAAGCGTCGGGCCGCCTATGCCTTTCATTCAATTGCAGCAGGGTGTGATTCCGAAGACATGCGAATGCAAGCAGGACATCGATCACTTTGCCAATGTGCTCAGATGGATGGATAGGGTCTATTTCGAAGACCACGGGCGCAAGACAACCTATGCGGCAACAGCTTTCCCTCACATTCTTCTGGGCGACATCGACGAAGCGCGCGCGCGAGGCGATGAAAAGCTGGTCGAGAAAATCGTAAAGACCTGCGAGGGTTACATTCAGAAAGTTCTGGATGCCGGCACCTCGACCAAAGGACTCACTGTTGAGCGACTGAAGGAAGGCCCTGCCCGCCTGCATTTCAAGACATACCCGCGTATTCCATACTGGGACTGCGTGCATCTTGATGAGCCTGTTTATACGAAGACAGGCCGGTTCGAGTTCTACAAGGAAGAGGACAAGTTCCTGGCCCTTGATGAGAACCTTTGCGTATATAAAGAGTCGGTCGAATACACACCTTACGGACCGGGCATGCAGTGGCCTGAGGCGAAGAATTTCAAGAACCCGCTCTGGGAAAAAGGCTATCGTTATTATTACAACACTCCGCACGGTCGCCATTCAGTACACTCTTCGTGGCGCATGACGGACTGGAATCTTATCTGGAGCAGTGATTTCGGCACCGCACGCAATACCAACATGCGGGAATACGAATATTGCCGCGACAACAATGGCGACCGGAGCAAGAATTTCAAGTCACCGCTTGCAGGCGAGCCGCAGATCGAGATGAACCCGGAAGACGCCCTCGAGCAAAAACTCGAACACGGGGACTATGCTCTTGTTTTCAACGATCGGGGCAGTTTTATCGTCAGAGTCAAAGTCAATTCGCGAATGAGAAAGAATCAGGTGACCATCTATCACGGCTGGTGGCCTAAGTCTTTCGTCAAGGGCAGCTGGCAATCCGTTACGGGTCTGTATATCAATCCGATTCAAGAGACCGATGACATGGTGCACAAGGTAGTCTCGGGGCAGGCTCTCGAAGAAGGCTACAGCCCTCAGAACTGGGCGCCGACAGGCGTCAACCGCGATTGCGCCGTGGCGGTCGTCAAGGTCTCATCCTTGCAAGAGGCCCTCGCTCTGGGCAAGAAATACGGCATTTGCGATCTGGTTCAGAACTATATTGGACGAACCAAACCGGTCAATTCCGTGGACGATCTGCCCGATCTCTGGGTGAGCAGCAATCGCGACTGGAAAGCCCCGAAGTGGGAGGCCAAAGATTTTTCCAAGTCCGACTTGATGAAGAAATTCGCAAGCGGCATCCCCCAGCCGGAAGGCACCTAAGAGAGGCTTTGGAACATGAGTCGAGTTTGGAACGAACAACTCAAACGCTGGACTACCTATCCGTATGATCTTCCCGATCAATACGACTTCCAGTGGTCGGCAATTTTCAACATCAATCGTTGCATAGCCTGTCAGACCTGCACGATGGCCTGCAAGAGCACCTGGACATTTGGCAAAGGGCAGGAGCATATGTGGTGGAACAACGTCTCCACCAAACCTTACGGGGATCATCCCCGGGGTTTTGACGCTAAGCTGCTCTCGATGCTGCCGAAAGGCAAGACTATATTCGAGGCGGCTCCTGAGGGCGAGAGGGTGCTCGGCTATATTCCGGACGATGTCGATTACGATTATCCCAACGCTTTCGAGGACTCGACTTGCGGCCCGCACATAGGCGCCGGGCAGTATCAGGAGATTGACGTCTCAAAACACAAAACGCAAGACAAACAGTGGTTCTTTTATCTGCAGCGCATCTGCAATCACTGCAAGAAGCCGGCATGCCTGGCCGCCTGCCCGAGAAAGGCCATCTACAAACGCAAAGAAGACGGCATCGTGCTTATCGATCAGGAGCGCTGCCGGGGCTACAAGAAATGCATCATGGCCTGCCCTTATAAGAAGACCTTCTACAATACCTACACCAAGACATCTCAGAAGTGCATTGGCTGCTACCCCCGCGTTGAGCAAGGTGAGACCACGCGTTGTATCGCTGCGTGCATAGGCAAGATCCGTTTGCTCGGAAATATTGAGGACGAGAAAAGTCCGATTCACTATCTAGTACACAAGGCGAAAGTGGCGTTACCTTTGTACCCTCAGTTCGGTACCGAGCCGCAAATTTATTACATCCCGCCGCGCTGGGTGAATACTAAATTTCTGGCAATGATGTTTGGAAATTATGACGAGGCAAAAATTAAGCACGCCGTCAAGACCTACATGAATGCGCGGCACGATGTAGAGCTGCTTGGCGTATTGCAATTGTTTGGTACAACGCAGCAGATAATCGGCAGCTACGAAATCATCAATCGTGGTAATCCAAAGGAGGCTAAGGTGCGAGCGTTCGACCTGAAGGGGCAGGAACTTTTCGTTGTGCCTATCTATCCAAAAGTTGAGGTGCACTTAACCAGAGACGAGCAGCTCAATATCACCGATAACAAGGAATTGGCGTCGCTAGACATTCGCCGTGACGCTAATGTCCCCTGGCGCAATCAGTATTGAGTTTGAGGATTATAGGGATGCTAAAAGCAAAAGAGCCCATTCCAACATTTTTGTTGTTTTTGTGCGTCTGGTTCATCGTGATTAAATCCCCGCCCGGCGCTGATTCGGCCCAGCCGGCTCCGGCAGGCGCTGGCAAGAGCCAGATGAAAGAGGCGGCAGGAAAAGCTCTGGATAGCGCCGGCACAATCGAGATGAAGACGGCGTCATGCTCTAGCCAGGACTTGCTCGACCCCATGAGCCGTTACTGGTCGCAGGCTTCAGCTGCTGTCGTAGCCCTTAAGCCCCAGAACATCGTCACCCCATATGGTGGCGGTAGTATTAGCACTGTTCTGGTAAAAGGACTAAAACTGTCCAGTGGCGTGGCTTTTCGCTTTGAGTGGAAAGATGAGACGAGGGACAATGATACTGTTCACCAGACAAAATTCCGTGATGCTGTAGCGATTGAATTTCCGCTTGGCACCGCAAGCGATACCGTATTGGCGATGGGGTCTCCCCATGGCCCTGTAAATATCTGGCATTGGAAGGCGGACTGGGAGCCTGATGCCCCGGTAATGAACGACAAACCTTACGATCGCGATATCGACAGCCCTTCGATCGCCTCTTTTGCGTCTGTTTACCGGCGCTTGCATGTGGACAGCCCCCGGGAGGCAAACACGGCGCAGGGCGTCGGCGGACCGGCCAGCGGAGTCTATAATCTTTTCCCACAGTCTGCGCACCACAGTCCTGTCGAAGACCTGGTTGCCATAGGTATATCGTCGGTGAGCACCAAGCCGGAGCGCTTTCAGACCTTGAAAGGGCGCGGAGTTTGGCGGGATGACCGCTGGCATGTGGTTATATATAAGCCGCTTGCTGAACGAAAAGATGAGGCCTGTCCCGAGTTTGTCCCGAGAAGTTCGCTAAACACCGCAGTGGCGATCTGGAACGGCAGCAAGCAAGATCGCAACGGTATGAAGTCTGTGTCCAACTGGATGACGCTGAAAGTGCGATAGTCAGACGATCTCAAGCGAATCATTAGGCAAACGAGGCAAAGAAATTCATGAATCCAAAAGACATAAACCTTCTCACCAGTCGCGTCTTGCTTTACAAATTAATTTCCTCTGGCATCGACTATCCCAGACAAAGACTTCTGGATGCACTTTGCACTGATGATTATTTTGATGGGTTCGATGAAGTAGTAACGCCTCTGGGGGGACGGCTCAAGCAGATCGCAGGTGCATTCAGGCAGGACGTCTTGAATGAATGCAGGCAATCTGATCTTGAGTCTTTCGAGATAGAGTACAACCGGATCTTTCAGCTCTCACACGTGGACGCTTGCCCGCTCACAGCCTGCCAGTACTTGAAAGGAGAGAGCCGTCAGGCGATGGCTGTCGCTCAATTGAGAGGACTTTACAGAAGCTTCGGAGTCAACACTGTCCCGCTTCGCGAGCCGGACCACCTGAGCAGCTTGTGTGAGTTTATGTCACTTCTTTGCGCCAAAGAATTGCACGCCCAGAAGTCCGGAGTTATGCAACGTGTAGATGATTGCGTTGCCGCTCAAACGATTGTCGTTGAGGACTATCTTAGCTTCGTGCCGCTGCTCAAAACGGCGATTGCCGCACACACGAAGTGGCACTTCTATCTCTGGATCATCGATATCACAGTTGAGTTCATAGCGCTCGAAAGAGACTTGCTACTTTTGCCTTCGGCAGCGGCGAATTGAGAGGGGGACCAGTATGGAGCAATTCCTTCATATACTCACGGCACCAGACAATATTCCAATTTCAGCGATGGTGATTATCATCTGCTGGGTTCTCTATGTCGCCTTCAAGCAGTCTGTCGAAAATGATCGGCTTCTGGACGAAGGCCGTTTTGATGATATGGTTGAGCGAATGAAGATGTAACTGTAATGCTTTTTGCAGGGTATGGGCCGTGAAACTTTCGAAGTCGAGTTCAGTTAGCGGATACATCGGCTCTTGCCTGTCATCAGTTCGACTGACTCTGGTCTTGATAGCTATTCTAGTAGTCTTGTCGATTGTTGGAGCTTGTGTACCTCAGATAAGCCAGGGCGAAAGTCGTTTGCTTTCTGACTATAGTTCCAATCAGTCACTGTCGATCGTGCAAGCTCTCGGATTCACCGATGTTTTTGGATCCTGGCCGTTTCTTCTTTGTATTGCGGGACTTTTCGTCAATCTGATTGCATGCACCATTGCGCGGATGCCTGAGAGAATTCGCAGGCGTTTGAATCAAGATGACCATTTGGCTTCGTCGCAGGTGGCTAAATTGCGGCAGTCCGTGTCTTTTGGCTTGCCATGCCGGACGACAGGCGTCCTGGAGTACTTGCACGGTTATATGGAAGCTCGTGGATACAAAGTATCGATTCGAGGAAACAGCGCAGTCTTTCGAAAAGGGAAGGCGGGTTGGCTGGCGGCGCCTTTAACACATCTGGGTCTTGTGGTCTTGCTTTTGGGCGTGATGATCTCGATGCTTTTTTCATACTCGGGAGTTTTATATCTGAAAGAGGGTGATATAGAATGCATCTCGGGCTCCTTAGAGCAAAAAGGCCCTCTGGCGCACGTACCCGAGCTTTCTGTGAAATTGCTCTCTACAAAAAGTGAGTCGTATGCAGGCGGGGAGCCTAAGCAGTGGTTCAGCACTCTAGCCATTGCCAACACCGCCAAGCAATTATTCTCTGGTAGTCTTTCCGTCAACAGCCCACTTACTTTTGACGGTATCGACTTCTGCCAGTCTGATTGGAAGATCGCCGCTATCGCTTTTAGTGTGAATAGTCGTTACGTCAAGGTTCCGCTTTCAGATATGCCGCACGGTAGAATGGGCGTACTACGTTTGTCGGACGATCTGGCTCTCATCTGTGCTTATGCTGGCGGGCCGCATATAAGAGTCTACCTGAAAGAGCAGGGTGCGACTCACCCTCGATTTCTGGCAAATCTTGCGCCGGGCCAAAAGATTTCGAATTTTCCAATAAGTATTCTCTACGAGAAGGAGCTGCCGCAATCCGGAATCAAATTCAAGTCTGATCCAGGTCTCTGGGTGACATACACGGCATTGCTATTTTTCTTTCTTGGCTCGATTTT
>JAIETE010000109.1 GCA_019745505.1 Candidatus Obscuribacterales bacterium
TCAGCAAAAGACAAATCGAAATTGAACGCCGGCTTGATTGGTCAAAGACTGATCGAAAGTGGTTTTCTCGAAGTCGAACAGCTCGAAGAAGCACTGAAGTTGCAGAGAGAAACGGGGCTGTTGCTTGGCGAGGTTTGCTTGCTCAAAGGCTGGCTCAACTATGAACAGCTGAAAGAATGCCTGCCGAGCCTGCGCAGCAAACTTGGCGAGAAACTTATGGCACTAGGCTATATCACTATTGAACAGCTCTGGCTGGCACTCCTGGAGCAACGGCATTCGGGCGAACGCCTGGGCGAAATCTTGATCGTTCGCGGTTGGGTCGACCGCTCTGTGCTCGAATCGGTAATCAAGTAAAGCCAGGCTTTACACGGCATTTTTGCGCGCCGACCGCCTGCAGCTATGCTTCTTCGCCTTTGGGATACTTTAGTAGTACGCGTCCATTCTGAACTCGACGGGTGATGGCACGATCATCGAAATAAGCCAGCATCGCCATCGCATACTTGCGTGACGTGCCCACCGCATCAAGGCTTTCGGTTGTAGAAGCAAAGTCATGGGCAACGATGCTGGCAGCGCCGCTCTTCGAGAGATGCTGCATTGCCGATTGCACTTTCTTTCTGTCGCGGCCCGTTTGTTTGGCAATTTCTTCCAACTCCAGACATATGTGATTGGCCAGAATCGCGACAATTTTTTCCGCCAGCTCTCTGATTTCATCAGGCGCTTGCAATAGCTCTTCTTTTGCAGGAAGAAGCTTTTCAGACTGGCGCACGACCAGTTTTTTCTCGATCGCCTCTTTTACGAGTTCTTGAAAGGCGGTTCGGTCCAGCCCAGGAAGGACCTTATTGCGCAAAGCTTCCTGCGTACTTTTTGCGTCTTCGGACGGATCGGACTTTGCAGCTTTCTCCACTTGGACGACCAGACGATCAAAAAGAATTTTGCGAGTCTCAGGCGAAAGCAAAAAAGTCGCAAGTCTAGTCAGGCTCTTCGACTCAATCAGTTCTGCAATAAGCGCGGGCAAAGCCAGAGGAGGCAGGATGCAACTGAAAGCAGAATCAGCCAGAAGCCCCTGCGGATTAGCTTTCAAAAACTCCAGTGCGGCTGCTTTTCGCTCACCGCCGGCTAGAAGTCTCGCTATCGAGACCAGTCGCTCTCGGCTGATCCAGCGCGGGCGTGACGTAATCAAAATGCTTCCACCGCCCAGACCTTCATCTCCATAACGCAATACGAATTTGTCGCCCGGCTCGGCAATCAGAGGCTCGAAAAGAGTTATTTGCGCGATATAAGACTTCTTGCCGCCCGGCTGCGCCGGCGCATCCTCCATCCACCTGACGGCGCCTGCGCACTCCGCCGTTCCATGGTAGATTCGAGCCGGCTGCCCGAGTATATGCTGTTTGAAATTCTCCTCGAGCTGAAGACCCGGCTGCCCCAATTCGACAATCAACACGCTCGTAGGAGAGCACTGCTCACCGACAACAACTTGTCCGCGAGACAACGCTTTGCCGTCTTTCAGCGAGAAATTGATCGCCAACCGCTGTCCGGCCGTAGCGCTGGACACGGCTGTATTGAAAGTCTCCAATCCACGCACTCGGGCTTTTATGTTACCCGGCTCGATCAATAAATTGTCCCCTTGCGCTATCGAGCCTTTGACCAGAGTGCCGGTGACGACGACTCCATAACCGACGATTGAAAAAACCCTGTCAATCGGCAGGAAGGGCGGGGAATTCAGCCGTGCACTTTCGCGTTCTCCGGCGTCGACAAGGGAACCGACAAGCTTATCTATAAGCGCAGGAAAGCCTTCCTTCGTCAGGTTGGAAACTTCAGCGACATCCACGAGTGTAAGATCAACTCTCTTCAGGAGTTCTCTCGAACGCGCAATCGCATCGCTTTTCTGAGCCGGACTGGCCATATCGCATTTGGTGATTACGAGCAGAACCCGGCTTATTCCCAGCACGCTCAAAATTTTTGCATGCTGTTCGGTCTGCGGCATCGGTCCTTCATCAGCCGCCACTACCAGCAGTGCCATATCCAAGCCGCCGACACCGGCAAGCATATTCTTCAAAAACTTGCCGTGACCGGGTACGTCGACAAAGCTCACGACTATATCGGTGTTTACGTTCGGTCTGCTTTTCTGAACCGTCCCGGCAGCCAGCCTCAGGTGCGCAAAACCGAGGTCGGTCGTCATCTGGCGAGCCTTCTCTTCTTTCAGGCGATCGGGATCAGTGCCCGTCAATCCGCGCAGGAGACTTGTTTTGCCGTGGTCTACATGGCCCGCGGTTGAAACCGTGAAATAGAGAGTATTGGTCTTATTCTTCAGCTCAGACGTTGACATCAGACACAAATAACGAAATGCGGGCGAACGGACTCAATACCGTCGGTAAGAGAATTCTAAACTATTTATGTGTGTCGCATAGCAAATCAAATTACATCAAACAGCAAAGAGACAGGCTTCAGATGCTCTGACAAGCGTTTGGATGCCCCGCAAGCGTGCAGAAAGGCTCAGCATTAGGCAGCTGGAATGTTTAGCTGGAGACGTCCGAGTAAAATCGCATGATTGTAGTTATCAGCGATCGAGGATGTCCTGTGCTTCACCAAATTATCGACCCAATCTTGCAGATGATAAGAGATCAAGTAGCCAACTGGAGCTACCTCGGCGTCGTCGTCATGATGGCAATCGAATCAGCCAACATTCCACTGCCCAGTGAAGCAATTATGCCGACAGCCGGAATTCTCGTTAACGAGGGCAAAATGGATATCCACCTGGCGGCTCTGGCGGGGGCTGTCGGCTGCGTGCTCGGCTCCATCCCGTCATATTTCCTCGGCTTGTACGGCGGACGCCCCTTTCTGCAAAAGTACGGCAAATACCTCCTGCTCAAGGAAAAGGATCTTGACCTGGCTGACAAATGGGTCAACAAATACGGCGACATCACTTTCTTCGTTTGCAGAATGCTGCCCGTAGTAAGAACTTTCATCTCCTTTCCCGCCGGTGTATTGAAAGCGCATTTCTGGATGTTCGTCGCCTCCACATTCATCGGCTCGCTCATCTGGTGCTATTTCCTCACCTGGGTAGGCATCGAATTCGGCAAGAATATGGAAGTATTCGTCGATTTGTGGCATAAGTTCGACGTCGCCATTGTGGTCGTCGGGCTCGTGCTTTTCGGCATTTACCTGAAGCATCACTTGAAGCACGAATAAGCGCTGCTCACCGTGGACAGTTTACGAAAAGGGGGCTCGCTGAGCTCCCTTTTTCTCACTGCTGATCACTTTTGCGCCAATCAGAAGTGAACCGCTGAAACCTGGTCTAAGCCACGGTTTCAGCCGACCTTGCATAAGTGACAGGGCAATCGGCGTGCAAATCAGAAAGCATTCGCTCGATCGATAGGATCTGCTTTTTGGCAAGCAGCGTCTCAAGCAATGCCGCCAGGACAGTGGCGAATCCTGCCACTTTTAGCGACTGGGAAATGGCCGACAGTGTACCGTCGGACAGAACCAATTCCCCGATAAATATTGAATGCGGACCCTGCAAAAGTGTTATGTCGACAGATTGAGACCCGCCGAGGAAAAGCGCAGCCAGAAAGAACATACACATGGCAGTCGGCTGAAGAATGAGATTTCGGCGAAAGACGAATGCAACCACAATTGCAAAAAGCGCATAAACACTCTCTATCAAAAGACTGTATGACGGAACCGCAATACCGGCAATGACGGGACGTTCGCCGGGTTGTCCGAGAAATTCTCTCAATGCCTGTGCAAGGGGCGCCGAATTCTCGTGAAACTGAAAGAGTTCGTCAAATCCGATGTATGCACAGAATGCGCAGACAATGGACCAGAGAAGAGTGGCCGCCAGTGCCGGAGCGCGACGAGCAGCAACTGTTTTGGCAATCGCACCCGCTACAGACGCACACAAAAACAACTGCAACGCATTGTAGAGAGTCACAGGTTGCCACTCTTGAAAGAATTCTTGCGGATGACTTCCTCCCGCAATCGCGCAAACCAAACACATGGTCGCAGCGAGCAATGGAGGAACAATGACTGGGAAATGCATCGTTTCATGATAAGTGCATATACGTTCCACATTCGGACTTGTAATTAAGAACACGCTCAAAAAACGTCTAAATCAGCGTTTTCTAACGTTGCTACGACAATTCTGAAACCTTGCAAATGTTCCTGCAAAGTTTCAAATTGCTTTCACGACAAATGAAAACCGCACCGCATTTGGTGTCAGTCTTTCTTATACTGCCTCTTTCGCGTGTCCTCGCGGATTTCCAGCAGATCTTGCAAGAGTTTTTGACGATCGGGTCCGTCCCACTTCTTCAGCCAGTCAGTGATCGCCTGCTGGATCATTCCACTTTTGTCAGGAGAGTGGGGACCGTACAAGCGCTTCAACTCGAGCCAGATCGACTGCAATGCAGCCAACTGCTCGGAGGGCAGTTTTACGGTGTAAGCAACATATTTCCGCCCGCCGCTCGTTACAACCGGCAATGATTTTTGTGCGGGAGCATCAAAGGGAATGGTCTGTTGCTCCATCGACTCGGAATTCTTGTCACTTTCGTCGTCAGGCATCATTCCCCACAGATTTCACTGGCACCGTCAACATTGTATTACAGGCAGGTTACCAAATACGACCGGCAGGCAGCGTTAAGGCGTTGGAAGGACCCACCAGCCCCCCGCAAATGGCAGAAATGGTGACAAATAGTGGGAATAACCCCACTCCGGTGTTGATTTTCCGGAGAATTCAAGCACAATCAATGTATGGCATTACAACTTCCCACAAGAGAACGCCTTCGTGAGCTCAGCAAGGAGCGACCAACCCCTGCAATGATTCAGGAAATCGTACGCGCGCTAGTTACCCGGATTATGCAAGACAAGATCCTGATGGGGCTTGTCATTCTTGGTGTTTTAGCTGTTTTTGTGGTTCCCAACGTGGGAAACAATGAGCCTCCTCCGGGCCATGGCAGCAACGCCGCCAATGCTCCGCCGCAGCTCGGAGAGTCCGGCGGCTGGGGTGGCGGAGGACACGGGCAGCCCAGTGCCCAGCCGGAAAACGCCCAGGCCGTGCCTGCAGCCCAGGGTGCCCACGGGGCAGCTGCACCGGTCGACCCCAATGCCTTGAATCCCACACTAGCAACTGATTTCGTCAAATTCTGGATGGGCGGGGCAATGGACTACAATGCCGCCAGCGCCGTCCAGAGCCACAAAGAAGCGGCAAAATGGATGACGCCGGAAACTCAGCAAGTATTTGAAACAAATTTTTGGAGTCCCGATATCGCCAATGGCATTGCCTCCGGTCAGCTCGGAGGTGCTTTCCAGCCGATCAAAGTAGAGGCTCAAGCGGTCAACCCGGACGGCAGCATCGTAGTGCGTATGACCGGCACACTGGTCCTGCAACAATCAACCGTTCGACCGGTCACGCATCAAATCGTCATGGATTTGCTGGTTCGCAAAGAGGGCGATAACTGCCGCATTGCTGGACTTTACAACCAATCGTATGTAATGCAGCCCAACAGTCCTTATTGATTTCCTATTGACGAGCGTCTTGGAATTGCTCATGTGATATATTGAGTTCCTGTCTCCTCCGCCGGGGACTTTTTTGATGTTCTATGCGGAGGTTCAAAACCGACCTATGCGCCGAGGTAGCTCAGTCGGTAGAGCAGAGGACTGAAAATCCTTGTGTCGCCGGTTCAATCCCGGCTCTCGGCAAATTACTAAACAACCGAAAGTATCGCAGTCGATTGCCGCCGGCAAAGACGCGCGCAGAACAATTGGAAATATTCGCTCACCGAGCCCGCTCCGAGCACCACATACGGTGCCATAAGGCATTTCAAATGTGCATATTGCGGCGCGTTCTATAGTGCGCTTTTTGCTTGCCTAAAAGTGCCATGTGCAATGGTTTTCCCAGCCCGGCGACTTGAGTCGATATCACTTTGCAGACTTGAGCCGTGCCGAATTGAATCCGGCAGAAAGTCTTGCCGCTGCAAAAAGAAGCAATCCGCCCGATCGGCTCGCAAGTCGAGAATTGACAGCTGACGATAAAGAGAAGAAGTGTTGAAGCAAGAATCAGATCGCCCAATTCCTTCATACTCTCTCGCGTCTTGGCAGAGAGCATGTAATCAGCGCAAAGCCACTGAATCAAATAAAAAATGCAACACAGCAGTTCGGTAGATATAAGAGCCTGAACAAGAACGATCTTCGATTGCAAGATGGAAAACATCTAGGACGGATACCTCAAAACATCTATATCAGCATCCTATTGCCGGCGAGCTGGCCTGTAAATTGACAAAATGGATTCCTCAAAAGCGTGTAAGTGTTTTCCACCAGCTCCGAAGAACGAGCAGGGAGGCAATACTATGCTTCGAATCGAGGAAAAAATTCGGAATTTTCGTCGGTAAAAAGCTCAACAGGCGAGCGGACATGGCGTCTATTCGAAGAAATAACTTCCTGCCCGCAGGCAAAGCAGAAATTGGCGCCGCCTGGAAGGAGAGAACCACACTGGATACAGGTTTTCAGATGGGACACGCTCCTTTCCGGCTGCGGCTCGCCGCAGCAGAAGCAATACTTGTCGGTGAGCCTGAGCTTTGCCCAGCAGGCCGAACATTGCGGCGCGATTTCGTCCGCCGACTGAAAAATCTCCGGCTCTTCGAAAGAAGCCACGACTGCCGCCGTCGGAACAACTACTTCTTTAATAGTCGGATTGGAGGGCGGAGTGCTGCTGGGTGCTTCCTGTGCTTTTTCGAGATCGCTGCGCGCGCGCCCGCAACGCCGGCAAAACTTCGCATTCTGCCTGTTTTCCACCTTACAAATCGGGCACAGAAATACCAAGCCGTCCTCGTAGCGAGTTTCAACCACTGTTAACCTTTCCAGGTTTAGTTTATACGAATGCGTAACGGCTAGAAACCGGAGATTAATGCTAGAAAAACGCAGATAATGAACAATCTATAGGGTTTGGCTATATTAGGTGTCCTGGAGTCCATGGTGTTATGAAGAGGCGATTCACCCAACATTTCGGCAAAACGAGGAAGCGCAGCACTATTCTGGCTTTTGCCTGCTTGATGTCCCTGGCGGCGGCCTGCTCGGTCAGCCAGGAGATCAGAGCTTATTTCACGCCGCCGGAAATTTTCATAGCCAAACCATACGTTCAGCTTGGTCAAGGCAAGATCGAGGCAGGCAAGGTCAGCCACGACATTCTCTTTCTAGCCCGCAATGACAAGCACGAGTGGGAGCTGGAGTACAAAACCGTCAACTCAAAGGGTTGGCAGAAAGGCAAGGCTTTCACCAAAAGTATTCTCGAAGATACCCAGAGCGAGGCAGTCACGCTTTTCTCCACGACCGTCTCCGGATTGCCGGTCGGCAAGTCTTTCGAGTACAGAGTTTACAGAGATGGATTGGAGACATTCTCGTCCACTGCCAAAGCACAAGTGGCAGAAGACCAGCCGTTTAAATTTATTGTTGCCGGCGATCTGGGAGCGGGCAGCCACGGGCAACGCCGCATCGCACAGAGAATATATTCAGAGTCGCCGGACCTCTGGGTGATGCCCGGCGACCTCGTTTACAACATGGGATTGCTCTCCGATTACCTGGCGCGCTTTTTTCCCATTTTCAACGCCGACGAGTCAAAAGAAACCCTAGGCGCGCCAATCATGCGCTCGACCCTGTGCGTGCCGGTCATAGGCAACCATGACATTGCCCAGAGCATACTGCTGTCTCCTGCCAATTTGAATCGAATGGCAGACGCGCTGGCATATTTTTTGGTCTGGTCAGCGCCCCTCAACGGTCCCCTGACGCAGTTTCAAGGACAGAATATTTGCCCGATAGTAGGCAACGCCTCGAGAATATCGACATTCCAGCAAGGCGCGGGCAAACGATTTCCGAGAATGGCGAATTTTT
>JAIETE010000061.1 GCA_019745505.1 Candidatus Obscuribacterales bacterium
CTCAATTGCAGACGCCTATGGAAGCGAAATTGGATGATGATTCCGGTCCTGCTGCTGATACCGCATCTGGTGCAGAATCTGAAGTTGCTGCTGCCGGCGGCGAGAGTGAAAAACCAAAAACCGTTTCCAAATCGTCACGCGAAACTTCCAAAGACGCTAAAAAAGAAGCAGGCAAGCAGACTGCAAAAGAAACATCTAAAAAAGACGAGCCGGTCAGTCTTGCGCCTGTAAGTCTCAGCGATGACAAAGCTGCAGAGCCAAGCTCGTCTGCGAGTGCTGAAGCCGGTGACAAGGCTGAGGCGGCTGACGGCGACAAGAGTGACAAGCAGTATATGAAGCTGCATGCCGAAACCATGGGCGTCGCTCCTAAAGGACCGCTTGATGGTGATGGTCAGGGCGCTCCCACTACTCTGCCTTCCAAATCACTGAAGTCCGAAATCGCTCCCGGCAAGGGTCGCCTTGTCGATCAAGCCAGCTCGGTCAATCTTTCGCCGATGGCATTGATGGATACCGATGCGGAAGCGGATCAAAAAACAATCACCGATCTTGATTGCGAACGCGCTCAAATTTCCGACCTCTGGGAATCGACTCTAACTCGTTCGCAAGACATTCAATTTGTCGTGCAAAAGCTCATGCCTTCCAGCGATAAGAGCCATACGACAACAGCATTGATGCGCATGATTTCTTCTACTCTCGTCAGCGGAGTCAGCGCTGCCGCGATGATGTCTCCGAGCCCGATGACGTATGCAAGCACGCAAGCCGGTTCGCAAATGATCATGAACATTATGGGCATGGCAGATGCAAAAGCTGCCAGAAAGGCGCAAATCGATCAGGGGCAGGCCATCACTCTCTACAAGATGGTGCGGGATACTGCCGATAAAGTCACTGAAACCTACAGAGACTATAAGAAGTACGTTCGACGCATCGATCGCTCGCAAGCTATCACTGCTGATTTGCAAAACATGATTCAGGACGCGCGCGCCGGTCAGGATGCCGCAAAGCAAATCGAGATGGAGTACACACTCGCCAAGTCCAAGGGCGATATCGAGGAGGCGGTTTACGATGCTCGCCGCTATCGACAGAGTCTGATCGACCTTGCTGGAGCTGAGGCAGTGAATAAGCTGGATCAAGCCTTGCAAGATCAAATGCTGGCGGAAAAGGAACTGGAGAAGAAAACTCAAATTGCCGAAAAGGTTGTTAGCGCTCCTTCCAAAGCGAAAGAGAAGACCAGAGATGCATTGATAAAGTTGAACAATATGGTTCAGCCGGAGCAGGCGAAAAATTCGAATATGTAATTAGCGCAGATTCCGCATGACGCGCGGCTGATTTTGATTGGCAAACCTAGTGCAAACTGCAAAGTAAAGGACGTCAAAGTGCGTATCAATCAAAGATGGTTTGTATGGATCATCCTCCTTCTTTGTGTCGCGGCGATTCCTGCAGGTTTGATCGAGCATAAAAAGCCGGCGGAAACCCATGATGCCGATGTCGACGATCAAGACTTCTTCGTCAACAAAATGATCAAGAAAAATCGCATCAAAGTAATCCGGCTCGAGGGAATGATTATCGACAAGACGGATTCGTCAATTTTTCCTCCTAAAACCGGGTCTGCTTCCAGTTGTACGCGCGCTCTGAGAAAAGCCGCAAAAGACGAAAAAATAAAAGCAGTTTTGATCAGAATGAATACGCCCGGCGGAACTGTGGCAACCTCGCAAGAAATAACCGAAGCAGTAGAATCTGTAAGGGCTGCCGGAAAGCCGGTCTATGTTTCTATGGCGGATCTCTCCGCCTCGGGTGGCTATTATGTCGCCGCTGCAGCCGACAAAATCTTTGCTCTGCCCGGCTCGATTACCGGATCGATCGGTGTGATTATGCACTTGATGAATTTCAAGTCTCTGGGCGAAAAGGTAGGCATCGCGGATGTCGTCATCAAATCCGGACCCTTCAAAGATATTGCCTCACCGTATCGTGCAATGACTGATGAGGAGCGAAGCATTCTTCAAGCGATGATCGCGGATTCCTATGACCAATTTGTCACCTCTGTGGCGAAAGGACGCCGGATGAAAGTCGAAGACGTTAAGAAGCTGGCCGACGGACGAATCTATACGGGACGACAAGCGAAGAAGAACGGACTGGTCGACGAATTGGGCGGATATGACGATGCGCTCGATGCTTTGCAGGAAGTATGTATCAAGAAATACAATCTCAAAGAGAAGCTGCCTGTTGAAGATAAAGCTGATGCCGGTTTCTTGAGCAATCTTCTTGAATCTGCCAGTGGAGAGAAACTGTTTACCCAGAATCACTATCGAATCAATTCCGGATTCGTTGCCGAAGATATAGTCAGCGACTACTTCATGAGTAAGCTCTACAAGCAGCCGCTGTGGATGTTGCAATGAAACTGTTTCCACTGGGTCAAAAATGACAGACAGCTCAACCGAATTGGAATTGAAGAAAGCGCCTGGCGATAGTGTTGGTATTCAACAGTGGGCTGACGTCTTTTACGGCGTTCTAGTCGCTCCTGCTCAGACCATGCGTGTTCTTTGCGACAATTCGCAGTATAGAGCGAGCGACACGTCCGTGCTTTTTTCACTGGCAACCGTTCTGACCAGCTCATGGATCGCTTCATTAGGTGCCTCCGGAGGCGACGGAAGTGGTCTGGCGCAATTCGGAATTGTAATCTGCACCCTTTTCGGGGTTTTGTGGTGGGTTGGTTATTCCCTTTTGCTTTTCTTGCTGTCGCGATTGTGCCGTTCGCCCAGGCATCATGTCGGATCGGCTTTTATCGTCACGGGCTGGGCCTTTGTACCGGTTTACTTCATCAATCCGGTCAAATGCCTGTCATCGATTCCGTTTTTCGGCACAGTCGTCGTCATTGGTCTTCTGGTCTGGATGTTCATGCTTCAGTGGCTGGCTTTTGCGTCTATGCTCGATTTCAATCACAAGCGAATGTTCGCGCTGGCGATTGGTCTGCCGGTTGTCTACAAAATGACTCTTCTTATCGGGCTCTTTTTCCTTCTTGGGATACTCTTTTGAGAAGGGCAGATTTTTCAGGGCAGCGAAGACTATGACAGAGGGCGGCAACAGCAATTTGGCTAAGTCGGCAAAGCCTGTCATAGCAATTGTCGGACCGACCGCATCAGGAAAGACCGCGCTCAGTCTCAGGCTGGCCGAGAATTTGCCGGTGGAGATCGTTGCCTGCGATTCGCGGACAATATACAGGCGAATGGATATCGGCACGGCCAAGCCATCGGCGCAAGAACAGGCGAAAGTCCGCCATCACCTGCTCGATGTGGCTGACGTGGACCAGACTTATACGGTTGCGAATTACAAAGAAGATGCCGGGCGGGCGATCGAAGATATTCATGCCCGGGGCAAAATCCCTATAGTCTGCGGTGGAACGGGATTTTATGCTCGAGCCCTATTGGAAGGACTGTCGATTCCGGAAGTGCCGCCCAATCAAGCTCTGCGGGATGAGCTCAATGAATTTGCAGATAAAAACGGAAATGAGCAGCTCATTCAACGTTTGATTGAGCTTGATCCTGTAAGTGCGAATCGCTTGAATGTGAATGATCGCTATCGTGTCGTGCGAGCGCTGGAAGTATCGATCACACTGGGCAAACCGTTTTCGCAGGCAGCCACCTTGAGACCGGCTCCCTACCCGACAATCTGGATTGGGCTGGGTGTGCAGAATCGACAATATATAAAGGATCTGATCGAGACCAGATTGGACGAGCAGATCGATGCCGGTTTGATTGATGAAGTGAAAGACCTGCTGGCGGACTTCGGGCCGACAAGAGCGCTTCTCAATGCCGTTCCGTATAAGGAAGTAATTGCATATTTAGATGGGAATTGTTCTCTTGAACAAGCCAGACTGGATGCACAAAAACACAACTACCAGCTGGCCAGACGTCAAATCATGTGGTTTCGCGCCAACGAGAACACAAATTGGTTTATGGTCGATGTCGAAAATCGAGAAAATATTTTTTCGAAAGTGCAAGAACTAATCGATCGCAAAATCAATGAGATAGCCTAGCTGCACAAAACATTTGAACACAATAATTTTGCAAAAAAGCAGTTTCGAGCGCCAATAAATTTGTCTGTCACTCTTTGGAGTTGGTGGGCTGAAAGCCTTTGCTGCTGGTCGTTTTAGGCGATGCGCCGTGAGCAATTGCGCGTCTTCGATTTTGCAATCGAGAATCATCACTCAAAGTTTTCCCGCATGCGATGCTCATTTTCTTCATCTTCGATCTAGACGCCAAGAGATTTAGAGTTATACTGGTAAAAGTTTTTACAGCCCAGATCAAGCTCAATTAGAAGTTTTCGATCAATTCAATTGAGTTTGTAGAGATAGCAAATACAAGGCGGCACTCTGGGATGAGTCGATCCACAATTGATGAATATAGAGAAGTGGCATTGCCCTGGAGCGACGGCACACTCTCAGCTAGACTTTGGAAATCGCGCGGTCGCGTCGTAGTCGGCGTTCCTGAGCTGGGTTTGCATTGTTATGGTTCCAGCGAACCGGAAGCGGTCTTTCGGCTATTTACGTCTTTGCTCAAGTATTACCGTCAGTTGAGGGCTTTCAAAGCCCGGCTGGGCGAGAAGGGTCTTGCGCACCTCGATTTGCTCAGAGGCTGGGTCGAGTCGATCGAAAATCGCATGAAAGCTCCATCGATCGACAATAGGGTTGTTGCGCTTACCCGCCCTCGTCGATAAATCAGTAACGATGAGTGTGAGCGATTGAACTTTTTTCCGTCGCCGACGTATTTATCGATATGAGTTCTTCGAGTTTTCCTCATGTCGAATCATCGAATTCTAACTGGATTGGCGATTGTGTTGTGGGCCTTCGGCTTGCCGGCATACTGCGACGAGCCGGTTGTTTCTTCGGCGGGTCAGCCGTCGCTTTCGGTGTCTTTAGGCGCTAATTTGCCGGTCAAATACATAGGCAACCGGGAAAGCCTCAAATTTCACAGACCTTCTTGTCCGTATGCTCGCATAATGGCTCACAGCAAGCGTGTACAGTTTTTTTTCCGCAGTCAGGCTGTGGCCTGCGGTCATATTCCTTGCCGCTACTGTCTGCCGCCTGTTTGGAAGGTCGTGCGTGGACGCTTGCTTTTGCCTGCCGGCGGCGTTAACAACCATAACCACGACTCGCACGCTGCTCCCCCTTAATTCTCCAGTCTCTTGAATACGAGAAATCCTGGAAACGCAATGTATATATAGGAAAAGTCCTATGCTCGACGCCTGTGTATCTTGCTATTCTAGGTATGAGCCATTATTAGAAGCTGACGCTCAAATAGTGGTATAACGACTCGAGAAGGCACCTTCCATCGGAATTGCGACTTAAAAAATGAGCTTTGATAGTCTCCAACAAAACTTCGCTCACGCTACTGGTTTTATTTACGACCGAACAATCAGCCCACGCAAGATGCTGGGTCAGTGCTTCATCGTATCCAAGAGCCGTGCAGTAACCACAGCCAATAACCTCTACAACTACTCAGAGGCTCCCTGGGCGCTGGAGGTATATTTCCCTCACCCCGACGTCACAATCGGCATCAAGTCGATTGCAATCCACAACGATTTCGATCGTCGTGAAGCTCGCAACTATTATCTGCAGCAGACCGGCTCGCCGCTCGATGTGCCGCCGGTGCTTCTCAATGATCTGGCTACTATTGTCATGGACAGCCAGTTGGCTGAATTGCAAGCCGACAAGGTCGCTGAAATCAACCGGGCACTATCGATTCCATTCTCTAACCAGGGCGTGGAAGCGTCCGGAAACGTACGCGGAACGGAGCTTTTTTCTGTAATCAATTCTGTTTTGGAGTCGCGCCGTGAAGGTCTCTTGACTTTGTACGACAAGCGAAACATTCCCATGGCTCGTTTGCAGCTAGGGCAGGGAACGATTCTCAAATGTCATTACAGAGCGATGATCGGCGAAATGGCTTTCGCCGAACTGGTTTACAGAAAACCAGCCGAAGGCTATTCCTTCCAACCAATGGCGTCTTTCAACTGGGGAGGTGTGCGCGATATCACCGTCCCCACTGATCAGTTGATTCAAGAAGCCGTTCGCCGCGCCAACGAAGTGCCTCAGATCGTCAATTACCTGAGCTCGACCGGAATGGAAGCAAGATTCCAGCGCAGCGTCGGCGAAATGAATCCTGAGAATTGTTCGGAGAATATTCGCTGGTTCGTTGAATTGCTCTGGCAAGCGCTTGATGGCTATATCACTGTCGACAGGCTGCCCGAAAGGCTCGGAGTAGACACTTATACGATTCTTCAGGCTCTGCGCGAGCTGGTCAATAAGGGCTATGTATCTTTGCTCAACCGCGCTTCGCCATTTCCATGCAACGGACAGCTGGGCACCCCGCTGGTTTCGCACACCGACTTCGACATCAATCCCGGAGATTCGGTAACTGCTTTCTACCTCGATCCTCTTTCCGGGGCTGCGACCTGGCAACAGGGTACTTTCTTCGGTGTCTCGAGCGTTCTGCAGCCGAAAAACTTGCTGCACACCATTCCAATTTTGCCGGGTGCTTCCGGTGCTTTGATTCTGAAAAACTACAAACTGGTGGGTGTTCACGGCGGAGCCATTGCTCCGAAGGCCGGACAGGAAAACCAGCGTCTTTTCCAGATGATGTGGATCGGCGCCTTGCTGGATATGAGCGCTCGCAAACTGAGAACCGCCCAGGAAGGTGGGGAAGAAGAAACAGACGGCATCGCCGGATTGCGCAGCAAACTGGAGAGCGAGGGGACTGCAGCAGCTGCAGAAAAGGCAGCTTTGCAGTGTCCGAATTGCATGTCTTTCAATTCAAAGCCCGGACCTTGCATCACCTGCGGAACAGAAATCGAGGCTCCGCCTGAAGAGGTAGTGCCTGAGAATAAAGTTGAATTGGTCGTTTATAAAGCCAAGAAGCTCAAGGAAAAATACAACGTCACCAACAAGCAGTTGGCCATAGCCGGCGCCGTTGTCGCGTTGCCCTTGGTAATGATGATGATGTGCAGTTCTCCCTCTACGCCTCCGGCCGTGAAGGATGTCGCTACGGATACCGCAGCCCCCACGGTTCACCAGAATTCCGATATAGCGATGCAGAATGCTGTCGATTATGCTGGATTCAAAGCCACGCCGCCGCCTGGTTACTGGTATGAAGACACCAGTTCTCTGTCGGGCCAACAAAAATCATTTGGTTTGTATTCTGAGCGTGCCAACCAGAAGAACATATTCCTTATCTACGATGATTTGTCTGCCGGCGAGAAGAATCTCGCTAATTTCCTGCAGAAGCCACCGTATTTCACCGTCCCGCCTGGCGGCGGCGAGGCCAAGCCTATCGAAACGATAAGGCAGCCGTTCGGAGAAGAAGGTCAATACTTCACCTATTACGCGATGCGCTACGGATATGCTGAATCAGCCACCGTTGGTTTGGTCGGCTCTGTTCCAGCGGTCGATTCTAAGAAGTCCATCCTTATGATCGGACAGTCTTTGAATGAGAAGTCTGGTTATGATTACAAATCAGCTGTATGGTTGGTTGATCAGATGGGCTCAGAGCGCACCAAGCGCGGCAATGAAGCCATTTTGGCCAAGAATGCTTCCGCAAAAACTGATGCCACTGCAGACGGTACCACAACCGATGCGCAGGAGGTGGCTACACCGGAGCAGATGACCGAGTTCCTGGGCAAAACAGCAGAAAAGATTCAAGGCAATTTGACTTTGCCGAATGAGACTGCCGATGAGCTCAAGAAGAAGAAGTCGAAGAAGATCCCAACGCTCCGCAGCGCGTGGCATATACGATTCACGACATTGTATCAAAGCAAGATCCGCACTCGCGCTACACAGAAGGTGAGCAGCGAAAGGAAAAAAGTGTTAGTTTGTTCAGGTTTTG
>JAIETE010000016.1 GCA_019745505.1 Candidatus Obscuribacterales bacterium
GCCGTTTTCGGCAAAACCGGCGAAAAAACCATTTGCTTGGGCGTGCCGCCGCTGGCAGAGTCAATCAAGACCTGCACGGGCAGCACAGAGTGAATCGATGACATGTGAAACTCCTCTCCGGCTTTGGGCATCCCCTGCGGACACCCACCGCCAAGACAAGACACTCGCCTCGGCGAGCGCCTTCCACACAGCGAAATTGGTTGACCGGCGAAGGCACGATGCCCTCACCGGCGCGCAAAACATTTGCACTTGCATCCATGCCGTTACTTTTCATCCTGCAGACGCCCTCTCTTCCATGAGTTTCAGGCTCTTCTTCCTCCTGCCGGGACAGTCCGGACCTCTAGCGGCGCTCAGGGGGAATGCTCCTGGAAAAACGCACTCCTAGAGGCAAAGGCAACGTGCCGCCGCCCCCATGGAGTGCCCAGAGAAAAACAATCAGTCCCCCTCTTTCGGCGGCTCTGGCTTACGCGCAGGACGCCAGCGACGCAGATGCTGTCCGCGGAGGTCGGGGCGGAAGAGCCGACGCTGCCGGCTGCGAACTATGCGGGTGCCGACGACAGCGACAAGCCCACAAACAGCAAGCAAAGCAATACAAGCCACTGCAAGCAAGGCGGACGTGCTTGCGCCAAGGAGCATGAACATAGCAGTTCTCCTCAGGAAAGGTGAATAGAATGCCGGCAGCAGGACTTACCACCGGTTAAAAATCTGTCGACTGGCACCGACACTTTTTCTTTTTGCCTAATCGCTCAACCAATACACACATCCAGTTCGCTTAGGGGTGCTCCCCAACTGCAGGGCGAACCGAAACAATCGCAGCAGCGCGACACTCCGGAATGGCAACATGTGAATCTAGATTGGGATTGGAGTTTGTTTGACCGGCAAAAATGAAAATGGAAGATTTCCCCCAGACTGACGAAGAAAAAGGGACATTGCAAGCGCGCTTTACCGGGGACCTGATACAAAAGACGCCTGAAATCGGCTCAACGGAATTGTGCACGCAAGTTCAAGCAACAGCCGGTCCGAATTTAATTGTTAAGTCGACAAAAACACGGCTAGCGATACTTCTTTCGGCGCGTGCAAGGCTGTTTCGGCATCAGTCATTAAACACAAGCAGCAGTAAGTCGCACTGCTGCGTAAACAAGGCAAAAACCACCCCATAACGAGGACTCAAGCCTGTCACGCCTTCTACTACGCCTTATCATATTACAGTCAAAAAAAGAGAAGGGTGAACTCCGATTGCAAGGAGCCACCCTTCCCTCCCAGTCAACACGAGCCACACCCGTAAGCGTGCAGCTCGTGTCTCGTGGGTGTCCAAGTCCTTTCAATCAACCGAAAGGAGCGCGCGCGATTAGTCCTTGTCCTCGGACTTCTCGGCGTTCTCCTTGCGCTGACGCATCATCGCCGGGATGGAGATGAGCGTCGAAACCACGATGATGCCGCCGATGATGCCGAGCGACACCAGAACCGGAACGTGGTAGAAGTCAGCCACGAGCATCTTGCAGCCGACGAAGGCGAGCACGATGACCAGACCCTTCTTCAGGTACGGAACGTCTTCGATGCCCGACTCCAGGAGGAAGTAGAGCGCCCGCAGACCGAGAATCGCCATCACGTTCGAGGTGAACAGGATGAACGGATCCTTCGAGACCGCGAAGATAGCCGGGATGCTGTCCGTGGCGAACATCAGGTCGGTGACCTCGACAGCGCACAGGACGATGGCGAGCGGCGTGAACATCCACACCATCTTGCCGGCGGCATTCGGCTTCTTGACCAGGAAGTGCGTGCCTTCGTACTGGTTGTGCACCGGCAGAAGACCCGAGAACCACTTCACGATGGCGTTGTTCTTGGGGTCGACGGCGTCCTCTTCGCCAGCCTTGTAGAGCTTCCACGCGGAAGCGATGAGGATAAGCGCGAAGAACGTCAGAACGGCGTTCATGCTGTGGCCGAGGACGCCCCAGCTCGAAAAGTCACCGCCCGACACGTTGTAGAGAGCATAGACACCAGCGGTGCCGGCAGCGCCCCAGGTGAGGAAGCGGGTCAGACCCTTCTTCGGGAACTCGGTGAACCAGATGCCGGCGAGCGCGGCAACGGACACCAGGACGACCGCGAGCGGCGCATGCGCGATATCAACCAGGGACGCGCCCAGGAAGATGAAGATAAAGCGCATGATGATCGCGGAGAGAATGCCCCAGAAAAGAACGCGATGCCGCAGTTCTCGTGGGACATTGAAGTAGGTGCCGAAGAGGAACGCGAAGACGAAGAGGTTGTCTACCGAGAGCGCTTTCTCGATCATCCAACCCGTGTAGTACTCCGCCATCGACTGGGCGCCGTACGCGTAGTAGACGAAGCCGCCGAACGCGACAGCGATGGCCACCCAGAACAGCGAGGTCCAGGCGGCTTCCTTCATGGAGATGGCGTGAGCCTTGCGATTGAACCCGAACAGGTCGATCGCCAGACACGCAACGACGAAGAGGAGGAATCCTCCCCAGGCCAGTGGTGAATGCATACTTTTAGCTCCTTAGCTCGACTTTGAACCGCGTCACCCGATCGAAATGCAGGCGTCCGACGATTCGTTGAAGTGGCTGACGTGAACCGGTGAGCAGAGTTGACCGGTCGTGGTCAGAAAGGAAGGGATAATGCACACGAGCGCACTTCCCACATACTGAAACTTTCACCGAATTTGCAAGACGTTCAGGAATTGCCGAGAACCCGAAGTCCGGTCAAACCAATGTCCTTGGTAGAACAGGTTTGGACGCGAGAGCTAGGTGTGCTTTAAAGGCGACTGGCTTGTTTTTGGTTCCTGAAACGAAATGCAGATGGAGATTCCAATAACCTCCCAGACCGCGCCCACCAATGTCTTGCTTCTGTTTACAAGTGTTGCTTTTCTTTCAACTTCGTTTCAGCGGCCGACCCAGAAATCAAAAACTCTCTGCTTGCGGGGCTTTCCGGCACACAGGGCAAAGATCGCAGGGCGAAAATACGCGCCCTTGTAAGCATGAAGAAAGGCCAGCAGTCCAGAAAGACCCCAAAGTCGCAAACCTCTCGCCCTTAAAACGCAAAAGAAAGGTTGTGCTAGCTTACAGCAACTGCAATACTGTTGAAAGATTTTGTATGGGCACCACCTACAGTGCCCGCACAGAACCAGCATGCATAAAGACTCTTGAAAGGTCTCGCACAATTTGCACAATACTCGCAAGGTAGCTTTCAGGCAACAACGCCGGTTCGATAGATTGCAACAGGCTCATTCACTCTCGGGTCAAAATCAGGCTCTCCATACGGCTCGTCCGGCCATCGCGGATGAATGGTTTTTGGAGCCTGCGTAGAAAATCTCGGCGGGTCGTCCAGTAGCAAGTCACTAATCCAAGCCGGAGCCCACGCGCCCACTTCTTTGAACCGCTTTTTTTCGATCTTTCCAAGTCTACTAATATGTTCGTTGATCAATCTCTCAAATTTCGGACCACCTGTTGAAGCCCACCAAGCAGCCAATACCTGTGTCGACCTTGCTTTGGCAAGACAAAATTTTCTCGCCGGTGTCCGCCTGAACTCAACTCTTCCATAAATGGTGTTGAATCTCGTCGTATCACCTAAAACCGCACAGCATGCTATTACCTCAAACTTATCTCGGGTCGATTTCTCCTTTTGATTCTTGACCGGTCGCCGTGGCTTGGGCTCTAATCTATGCTGTATCGCCAAGTCCACACCGTGCGGGATCGCTCGTCTGACATGAGCCCTAGCCTTAGCCTTTATGATGTCCGCCAATTCTGGCATCTTCATACCTATGTCGTTGCGAACAAATACGCCATTGGCCAATCGAATAATCACAGCCCGAGCAACCATATTCCATAAAACCGTGTCCACCGCGGCCCTTGTTCCAAAAGTCAAACACTCACGGGTGATGAAAATTTGTCGGGTTTGCAACCCCCCTACAAACTTCCCAATCAAATATTTTGTGTCCATAGTGACCTCCAAACTGAACGTGTTCAAAAAAAAGATTTTTCGGCGATAAATCTTTTTTTTGATGGCTTTGAATTTGGGGATCAGCCTTCATATATGGACGGTTCGTGGAATCAAAAAGTTCAATAAAACAAGGACATTTTTTCACTACACTGTATAGTTATACATCGATTTTTGAAGAGCACGAAGAGATGAATCGTTTTGGCGATCACCTCTCCGCGTCTTCAAGGAGGCTAATCCTCCAGCACTGGTGCGCTCGCATGCCGGTTAAGGCATGAGAGCGCCCTTGCGCGCAAGCGTCCAGATGTCGAATTTCTCGAGCGACTTGGCGGCGCCCAATTCGACCATGCGCTTGTTAAACCATGCATCGCCAGAGATGGCGACGACTGGCAGTTTGCCCGCTACCAAATGCGGTATCAAGTCCCAGCCATCCATGGACGAGCCTTTCAGCCTGCCATCGACGAGAGCGAGGTCATAGAGAGTGCAGTCGAGAAGGCTTTCCTTCCCATCCGCATTCATCAGGAGCACTCCCTCTTCGGTTGTGCGCGCGCGCACGAACCAGCTCACGGACTTTACCTCCGCCTGTAGCGCTTCTTGCAGCAAATCACCGAGTTCCAAACAGTCCTCGATGAGCAATACTCTGATTGCCTGCATTTACTGTACTCCGCTGCCAGGCTCAGATTCTGCACTCAACGGCCGATGCCTGACATATTCGACCTGAGTTGTACTATCCAGACCAGCCCGGCATCGGCGCTACCACCGATGCCCTTGCTGTGCCTATCGCTTCCGCCCAGCGGAAGTTACCGTTACTTCTTGCCGTGACACGAGCAGGTGCAACCCGCATTCGCGCACTTGTTCTGACCGGGAAACTGAGGATCGTTGGTGGGATCCCCGTCCTCGAGCAGCATGATCAGCCGTCCCCACTTCCAGATGAAGTAGACGGCGCAGCCGAAGTACCAGATGGTAATCACGGCTGAGATGATCTTGAAGAGCGAGAGTGCCAGCACGAAGCGCGGCAGGAAGAGAACGAGCAGCGAGATCCCGATCACCATGAAAGTGGTGCCGAGCGCCTTCGTCGGTTCGCTGCGGCCAAGCCGCTGACTCTTGCGGAAGAAGCGGTAGAGTTCCACTCCAGTCATGCCGACGCCCACAATCACGAGGGGCATCAAAAAGGGCATGAACGCGACATACATGAGCCAGTCCATTTTCGTGTCTCCTAAGAAGAGCTTCTTGTTTTTTGGGATACCGTGGAAGACTGTCCGCCAGACGGCGGATTCCGCTCATGCTGCCGGCATGCTCGTAGGCAGCCGGCAGACATGAACGGTTGAATGTCAGTCTGCCTCGGGTGATGGGCTACTTACAGACCCAAGCCGACCAGAAATCCGGTCAGGCTCGCAGTGAAGAAGTAAGCCCAAACGAGGAACGCTCCCAGACCCAGGTAAGCTGCGATGTACGTCAGACGTGCAGGCAGCTCGGGCTGGAAGTACTGCGGATTGACCTGCGCCAATTGCTTGCGCATGGTGATGTCCTGGTAGGCTTGGAAGCCGACCAGTATGGCGACCAACACAGTCATCGAGCTAAAGCCCGAGCTGTACACGACCCAGGCCAGAAGCGGCGCTCCCAGCACCCAGAGGTGACGACTGATCACCATCGAGATGCGTCCGCCGTCCATAGGCGCGAGCGGGATCAGGTTGAACAGGTTCAACATGAATGCCAGCTTCGAAACCAGAATCAGATCCTGCACTCCCATGACGATGCCCAGGATGAAGCCAGCAAGCGCACCCAGCGTACCGAGAGCCGGTCCGGCGATTGCGATGTAAGCCTCTTCCTTTGCGGACTTTGGCAGAGTGGGCATGAGAATCATGGCGCCCACGGGCGTGAAGATCGGAGGGGATACCGGCAAGCCGAGTTGCTTGGCCGCCAGGTAGTGACCCATCTCGTGAATGAAGAGCATGACCAGGAAACCGACCGCCAAAGCGACCGTACCAAGCATGCTCGTCCAGACGAAGAGAGTGAGCAGCAAGCTCGCTCCCATCAGTAGTTGACGATTGCTCATATATTCTCCGTGCGAGCTTCGGAGCTCGCGCCCTTCTAGTGGAGCACCACCTGCGGTGGCGCCCCGGAGATTGAGCAGCAAGAAAATGTGTTGCAAAGACGCCCACAGCCGGCGGCAAAGTGGAGCAGAGCCTTGTGATAGAATCACAGACTCTGGAATCACTTTGTCGGAGCGACGGATGGACGAGGTTATGACCGAAGAAGGACAAACTACCGTTAGACCCTGGGGCGAATTCATTGTCCTTGCGGACTTGAATTACACCAAAGTCAAGCGATTGATCGTCAATCCCGGACAACGCTTGAGCCTGCAAAGTCACAAGATGCGCGACGAACACTGGGTGATCGTACGCGGCACGGCTCGTGTGACTCTTGACGATGAAACAAAGGACGTCGGATACGGCGAACATGTCTTCGTCAAGCGCGGCACAAAACACCGCATTGCCAATACTGCATCGGAGCCTGTAGAACTCATTGAAGTCCAGGTCGGAGAAGCATTCCCCGAAGAAGACATCGAGCGTTTTCAGGACGATTACAACCGTTCATAACCCTCATCTGCAATTGCCTCGGCTCAAGAGCCGACCTCAACCGCGCTGGCCTGTATCTGTGAAGGCTGCGCAGCTGAAGTCGGCTCTCGGTTTCTCAAGGCGTGACTGACTTTGCGTCAGTCATTTGCAGTTCACAGCCCGCCTCCAGCGCGGACTCTGAGATGCAAATGAATGCCGGCGAATGGTCCTAACTCCTATTACTTGAGCACGAGGTAGGTAATCGCCATAACCGTGAGGTTATTGAAGGCGTGCACCAGAATCGGCACCCAGAGCGTACCGGAGCGCCGATACGACTCAGCAAGCACCATGCCGGTGACCGTGTAGATAGGCAGCGCTGCCCAGTTCAGGGCTGGGAATTGCATGAAGTTCATGTGGAACAAGCCGAAGACTACGCCGCTTGTAAGCGACGCTGCCAGGTCGCCCAGACCCGCATGCCGGAAGAAGCCCAGCCCTTTCTCGCTGCGGAAAGAAGTGCGCAAAGCATTGAAGAGAAAACCGCGAAAAACGATTTCCTCGACAAGCGGAGCCACTATCACGCCGAGAAAGACGAAAAGCAGAGCCGGAATTCCGGAAAGCGATTTGGCGAATTCGGCCGCCGGGTCACTGACGTGACTCACAGGCAGCGCTATTTCCACGACCTGAGTGATGGCGACGACGAAAACGAACGCCACCAGCGCCCTCCATATTGCCGCCCACCAGCTGCCTTTCAAGCTTTCGAGATTGAGGGCCAGTGTTTTCTTGAAGCTGAACTTCTCAAGCTTGAGCTTGCGCCTGATGTACCAGACTTCGGCGGCAAAGCCGGTAATGAAGCAGACCAGAGCCATGCACACGATGATGAGCAAGAAACCTTGCTCGCTCAGATTGGCGAAAAGCCCCGGATAGGTGCTGAGGACGAGCCGAAAGACCGCTGACAGTACCATCATCGGCACAATGGTACCGATCAGGTAGAACAGTGAAGCAATCCCGTAGGTCTTGAGCGATTTGCCCAGTGTCCACGGGAAGTTCGCTTCCAGGCGAACCTGCGGTTTAGCCACCCAGGTCCACAGACGATTGAGAGTGCGAGAAAGCATGGCACACCTCCTTTGATGTACCGCGAGACACATTGAGATGCGCCTCTTAGACAAGAATGAAGTAGTCAACGCGCTCACTTCGTCACAAGAGCGGGGGGACTACTCCATTCGAAACGTGACGGGCGAAGGAAGACTTGGCCCGCAGTAGGTCAGAATCCGGCAGCGCTTTTAGCGACCCTTGAAGCTTGAAATTTTG
>JAIETE010000322.1 GCA_019745505.1 Candidatus Obscuribacterales bacterium
GAGCATCGGTGTTTCTCACAAGGAACACCAACATAGGAGGTCCGTTGAAGGAAGTCGACAACCCGTACCTGCGCTTCTTCCTCTCGCTGGCCCATCTCCTCTACCTCGATCAGCTGCCGTCCTTGCACGAGGACCGCGAGTTCGAGGACTGGGAGTGGCGCGAGATCGCGACTGCTCATTGGCGGCTGGAGCAGGAGCGCACGAAAGCGGTGCAGCGCTTCGCCTGGGCAATTCCGAACCTCTCTGCGCTTCAGGAGATTGCTCGTCACGGCTCGATCATCGAGCTGGGATGCGGCAACGGCTACTGGGCGTGGCTGCTGCGCAAGATGGGCGTGGACATTCTCGCCTGCGACCCTCTTGCCTCCGGCGAACCGGGCTCTCATCGCGATGAGGGCACCACAGCATGGACGCACATCCTCGCTGCCGGGCCGGAGGTCCTTTCAACGGATGCCGCTCTGGGACGCACTTTGTTCCTCTGCTGGCCTCCTCCATTCTCTTCGATGGCAGCGGATTGCGTAAAGCTCTACAAGGGCGAACGCCTTCTCTACGTCGGAGAAGAACCCGGCGGCTGCTGCGCAGACGAGGAATTCGAAGAGCTGATCAAACGCGATTGGGTCGTGGAACAGCGCATCAACGTCCCGCGCTGGCCTGCCCCCTTCGTGAAGGATTCGCTCTACGTCTACCGGCGCCGCTGAGACGCCCGCAAACACCCTTCGGCAGCGCGTTGCCGGAGGGTGTTTGCGCAAGCGTATTCTTTTTGCACCGCCTACGACACGGCTTAGTATCACCAAGGCAAACTAAAAAACAGGCAGACAGCCAAAGCGTTTTTTTCTAGCTCTCCCAGCCACGAGACACGCAGGTCCCGTGGCATAGCCGTTTCACCATAATTCAAAGCTCAGCAGTTGAGCAGTGATCGATCGCTATAGAAGTCGCGCGTTTCCACAATGACAGGGTTCATGGAAAACTTCTTTCTTCTCTGCTGCAGTAGCAGCTCACCGGGTTAAACCTATCGCGACGCAATTCTATAGACAGCACCGCAAATGGCACCGATGACAATTACAGCCACAATGTTGATAGCCGTGAACATACCATTGGCGGTCACATCAAAGGCGAAAATTGCCACGAGCGCACCGCCGATGTGCAAGGTCAGCAATCCAAAAGCACCGGCAAAGATGCTGTTGAGCGAATTGAACACAAAGGCGATCGTCAATCCGAGCAATATGCCAATGCCCGCATAGACAGGAAGAGTAATGATATATGGTCCGGCATTGGAGCCGTTCACCGTGTAGTTGATGGATGCGTAGATAAGCATTGTTACGAGGCCACAGGCCAGAATGCCTTTAAGCTTTTGCATGTTTGTCTCTTTCGTGTTTGTTGAGTTTCAGCTTCAGGCTTCGTCCCATCTATTGAAAGGAATTATGTGAAGCTGCGGTCGATCCCTGTAGCGCGACAGGAAGGTGTATTTGACCACCCAGCCTTTGCCCAGCATTTTCTGCCGCAACGCGAGAAACTCATCGAGAGTCAGCCAACGCGGAATGTCGAACGTCTGTGACTTGACGCCGGCTCGCATATTTTGCACGCAAAGCGCAAGCACGTCGTCGATTCTGCCGCTTTCCGCAATAGCGTGAAGACGCTGTCGCTCCGCCGATTCAACTTCTTCCTTCCGAGGAACCAGCACCGGCATTTCGGTGCCTTCCTTGGCAAGACTGACTTTCTTCGAATGCTCACCGGCAGGTGCAACAGCTGTCTGCACCCGCGAAGTGTTTCTAGTGGAAAGCCAGAATTCCAAAATAAGGCTGCCGAGGACGGCCAAGACTTCTTCGCTGCTTGGGAATTCCTTCAGGTCGATGACGCTGCAGAAAAACGCAAAGAGGCACAGAAGCGAATAAGAAAAATACCTCAGACGTTCGACATTCTGAGGCTTGGGTTCTCCTCGATAGATGGAACTGCGATCAATGATTCCCGGCGGCTGCAAGAAAACATAGATGAGCGAAAGTGCCACCAAAATGTACACGTAGTTCATTTTCAAATCTCCAGTGCAAGCGCTCAATCACGTGCACGGTTAGTGTGAGCCGTAGATTTCCAGTTATTCGATTGCACACCAGCGCTGCTCAACCGAAGTTGAGTGCTGGACACCGAAGCTCGTGAGCGGAATTGTAGATTCGGAGGTCGGAAAGGTGCGTTCAAAATGAAAAATGGAAATCTATGAAAACACACTCACACACCAATGCGCACACACACAATTCGTTTTTCGGTTAAATCGCACCAGCCGGGGCAATATGGGCGTCTCGCAGCCTTGCAAAACAGCGCTAGCGATGCTAGCCATGACACTATATACGATACCACCAGCAAAAACGGGTAAACCAACCTTCGTTGATTTACCCGACAAAATTTTCACCACCATCACACAGACAACGTTGATTTAGAGTTAGTTTTTGGAACCCACAGACAATCGTTGCAATTCAGCCAGCCCAATTAATGCAATACCGTGACTTCAGAAAAGCAAAACATCCACAATCTGTTACATGGTATAGTATTGCCTGTTCCAAAAGATGATGCCGCAGCATCACCTTTTGCTTTCCACACCAATGCGCTCTAAAAGATGTCGTCCTTGTCGACGTCCTTGACCAGGAGATAGTACGTGATATAGCTGTATCCAGCGGTTAGAGTGAAGGTGAACCCTGCCAATTCGCTCCAATGTGCGACAGTGACAAACCGCGTAATTACATAGAGCAACGCACCACCGACAATACTGCCAACCAAGAGCGATACAAATATCATGGTCGGCAGAGACTGAGGAGAGTCGTATGCTTTCTGTGGGTCCATCTCACCCAACTTATCCGTGGCATACAAGAGCGACACCAAGACTGTAATCGAGTTTAAGAACATCAGCGAACAGAAGAGCACCGCCATCGTGCCCACATTGCGATTGCCATGCCCGACGGATTGCAGCAATGTGATCAAGATCACGGAAAAACCGATGAGCTGGGTCTCCGAGCCAAGCTTGCCGGAGAGGATCTTGTGCAATCCTCCGATGATAGTCTTCACAAGGGCGAAAGGGATGTTCAAGAAAAACATGTAGGTATAGGCTCCTGTTATGCAGAAGACGCGAAGCAATGAGACTCGCGTCGATGAAACACTCCGGTCCGCTCTGAAAAAGCAGACATGCATAGCAGTTGTTGGGCAAAGAGAGATATCGTGGTGCGCAGAAGTCTCGCGGGCTGATTGAGAAAGAGAGACTTCAACCTAGCTGATGTTCTTTACCGTAGAAATAGTAAAAGGGTGCAACAGTGCAGGTTTAAGCTAAAGACAATTGGGCGCGGTTGAAAGCGGATCGTGCCTTACCGCCCGAAGTGGACAGGCGTATGTTGCACTAAGCATTCCTCGTGTCGCCAGCGCGAGCAACTCAAGAATAACCAGTCAGGCATAATCTCGAACTATGATTCGGCCTTCAGTCCGAAAAAGGCAAGGTTTTCCGAGCGGCGATCACTGGAAACTCTTCCCCAACAAAGGTTTTCGGGGTTTTCCAACCAAGCAAAAGACAAAACCCCAAAACCCTTACAGTGGCGCACTTTCCAGACCTTACCGTCCGAAACTTTTCAAGTTTTCGTACTCAACGTTACGGTGTAATTTCCGGTACTTAGAGAGCCGTATTCTGATGCAAGAACAGCGCTCTCTGGCGCTTGCAAATTTCGCTTGCGCCATTGTCTCGAATTACATAATTTGTACTATCTGTTTTAGTATTCTGGCGATAAAAGAAGACTCGAAGGGGAACAGGACGATTTATCCTGTTCCCCTCGAGTTCAATAAGCCAGGTTTCCCAGGCTTTCAATTCCGTGCAGTGCTTAGGCTGCCCGAGCTTGGTCGGCCAGTTCCTTCAGCACTTTGCGCAGCGCGCCCGGAGTGCGAACTTTGCGCGGGAACACGAGCCGAAGCCCAGTGCGCCCGAGCTGCAAATCGAGCCCGTCGGGATCGCAGCCGACGCACTTCCACTCACCGTCCTTGGCGCCAAGCAGCTTGGTCGCGTACAGACGGCAAGTATCGGCGTGGTCATCGTTGAGGTGAGCGACGAAGTCCACTTCCGCCTTGACGAATTTCTGAGAGTCGTCGATCTTGGTGAGGACATCGGCCGGCGTCACATCGAAGATGCGACCGAAGCCGCCGACGACGTGACCCCCATCCACGGTCAGCTTGTAGTAAGCGAAGTCGTGAATCGAGGCGTAGACGCGCGCATCGGGCTGGCGAGCCTGATAGCGACGAATGTCCTCTTCATCGGTGGTGACGGCGAGCGTGCCGGTCAGCGACAGTCGACCGTTGGCCAGCGGATTGCCGTGCCCGCGCTCGTCGACCATCAGCGAGACGCGATTGTCGCGCAGCGCGTTCTTGGTGTGCACCGCCAGCCCTGAGATGAGCAACAGGGGCGAACCGTCGTGAGCGGTGGCGACACCGACGAGGGAAACGAAAGGTGTGCCGTTCGGCATCAATGTGCCAAGCGACGCCACCCGAGCTTCGCGAAGAAGCTTTTTGGCAATGTCTGCCTGACTGAGTTTGCGTGGTTTCATGGATTCTTCCTTGTGCCACTGTTTGATAAAGCAACGGCAAGCGCGTTTTGCTTGCCGAGCCAGTTTTTCTGCAAGTAAGTAATCCAGCGTTATGCCTTCAAGCGACGGAACTCGCGCTCCATGTTGGCGACCGCTCGCTTCTGCAGCTCGGCGCGAACCGAAGGCGTGTAGAAGAGATGCTTGCGATCGATGAACTTCTTGAGCACGTGAGCACGTCCCTTGCGATAAGTTTCCGGGTCCATCCAGTCATACTCCAGAGCGATGTCGGCCGCGTAGCGACCGTACTCACTCGCAGACGACGCAAGAATCGCCAGGTCGGCATCCAGGAAAAGACGCGAGTCTTTTGCCAGACGACCGGAGAGGGGACGATGTCCCTTGGTGGCACGAATGAGGTCGGCAACGTCGTCGGCAAGGCGCTCCGGCAGCCCGAGGGCAAGCAGGTCTTCCTTCGCCATGACAGCGCTGCGCTCTTCGTTGTCCTTCGCCTGCACGTCATAGATGGCGTCATGGTAGAACGCCGCCAGACGCAGAAGCGCGCTTGCCGAGCCGCCGGAGAAGCGGTCGAGCAGAGCGAGCGTTTTGGCGATGTGCTTGAGATTGTGGTAGTAACGACCGCGCTCCGAGTACAGGCGCTCGAGCTTGTCCCAGAGTGGCTGCCAGCGCGCTTCCGGCACACCGAGTTCGCCCATCAGTTTGACCCAGCGCTTTTTGGCGATGGCAGTCTGGCGGAGAGAACCCTGTTGGGGAGCGTTTTTCGCTGCGGTAGCCAAAAGGTAGATGCCCTTGAGCGTGAGCGTCGGATCGCAGACATCGAAGATTGTTCGATTGCCGATGCTACCATGTTCCTGCACCGCCTTGCTCGCACCGCCTGTGCCCACGAAGATCGTCGGTCCGAAAAGATTGCGGTCGGCGATTGCCAACCACTCGCGAACCAGACCAATGTGCCCGGCGAAGACGCCGTTGCGCATGTGGGTGTCGGTATCGTAGCCCAGCTGGAGCGTCTGACCTTCCATCTTGAGCAGAGGCAGCAGCGCCGTGCGGTGATGGAGGGTCTCCAACGTGACACTCAATCCGGGCGCAATCCAGCCACCTTTGACGTGACCGGAGCCCGAGATGACGAGCATCGTCGTTGCGGTGCCCATGCCGATGACGGCGACGGGAGTTCGACCTTTGCCGTACAGGTGCCAGGCTGCAACTGCATCGGCGACGCGGTCGGCGCCCATTTCTTCAGCCATGCCGGTGAGCAATTTCTGCGACGCGGCGCTGACCGAAATCACTTCGCGACCGGATGCGGCGAGCACCTCTTTGAGATGCTGGTCGGCAACCGGCACCACCGAAGAGATGGCGACAGGGCAAGTGGTTTTGTCGAGAATGGCGGAAGCCGACTCTTTCACCTGCGCTGTAGGATGGCGCCAGGTGTCCGTCAACTTTCCGTCACGAAACAGAGCGTATTTGACATTGGAATTGCCAACGTCAATGACGAGCATTTCTTTCATGATATTTTCTCCACGGCGAATGAGCCGATTTCATTTGCAGCGTTGATACTGCGTCAGTAGTCCGGCTCAGGTAGCCGCTTTCCAGAGAGGAAAGATTCAGAGAGTCAGATTTGCGGCAGCAACGAGAGAGGCGGAGTTGCCTCCACCTCCCCCGCGCATAGCCGCTCAGCAAGGACGACACATGGTGTCGTCCCTACAGATTTGGACCCAGGCGATGAATGGCATCGACCCGTGGTTCAAATTTTTCAAGGGCGCGTGCAACGCGCCCCCACAAGCTTTGAACAAGTGAGGACGCGTGCAACGCGCCCCCACGAGGCCCCGAATTACTTCTTGTTGCCGGTCACCGCTTCCAGGAAGCGGAGCAGGTAGAGCAGGAAGTTGATGAAGTCGAGATAAATCTGCATCGTCGCCGTGATGGCGTTGAACCAGGTATTCTCCGCCTTCGAAATCCGGAAGAAGTCGAAGATGAAGAAGCCGGCGAAGATCGCCATGCCGATGAGGCAGTACACGATTGTCACGCCGGTGGAGAACGCCACGAAGATGTTGACGATGCCGACGACAATCAGGGCGAGCAGACCGAACATCAGGTACTTGCCCATGTTCGAGAAGTCCTTGCCCGAAAGAGCGCCGATCGCGCCGCAGGCAGCCATGACGCCGCCGGTACCGAGGAAGGAGAGGAAAACCGTCTGCCACCCGAGGGAGGCGACGTAGTGATTCATCGTCGGTCCGAGGAAAAGACCGCTGATGAAGGTCCAGACCGCCAGCGCGACGAGACCGGCTTCCTTGCTGCTCTTGGCGGCGAAGGGGACGATGAAAGCGCCGGCGATGAACGCGATCGCCAGAGCGATGATGGCGCCGAGCGACGTGATGCCGGCACCGAGGTAGGCACCGAACGCGCTGATGCCCATGGACACGGTGAGCAGCAAGGAGACCTTGCTGAAGAGACCGCCCTTGGACTGAGAGACTGTTCCGTTGGTCATGTTTGACTCCAAAGTAGTTTGGCTGAGTGATGCGGCGGAAGGCGGCACCACATGAGACACCACTTGCAAGGGCAAACCGAAAGCGTGCACATGCGCGCCCCGAGAATTGCCAGCCGTCAAGCAAGTGGCGGATTTTCACTACTTCCTGTTCGGGAAGACTTTGAGGTCTGAATTGTCGTGAAAAGACTGGTTGTTTCGGACCTGGGGTGTTTCCAAAAAAGTTAGTGAGTGAAAAGAGCAGAGTGACCCTAGGAATTTCTGCGTTGAAAACTCAAGATCCAATTTGCCTGACATCTGTGAAACACCACTCACCACGGTTCATATGAGCTCTGGCTTAAAACACAAGAGAAACTGATCAGGGGCGTGGACTAACCATTTGGCGACAGTAAGTTTCACTTAAGCCTGTAAATACGCAGTTTTTTGATCCTGCGCGAGGGCAAAGCTGAGAAAAAACTTCGCTAGCGCTAACCTCGCGGAAACTGATTATGAGAGGCTCTTCAGCGATGCCGCAAATCAAATTTCCAGCCGTGTTTGCGCTGTTTTTCCGCTTGCCGGCATGGGATCCTCGTTTCTTAATGCCGAATAAGACACAACGCTGATGAACGTTTCCATACTCCTAAACACGTGCTCATCACTTTAGAACCACACTCTGTTAACAAACTGTCAGCGTTTACAACGCTTGATATCCATTGAGCAAATATCACTAGGATCTTTAGGTTCACCAAGTACCCAATCTTCCTTTTTTCTACAAGGCGCTAACTAAAACAAGAC
>JAIETE010000206.1 GCA_019745505.1 Candidatus Obscuribacterales bacterium
TTCGACCCCGACAGGGTGCACGAGAATGCGACATTCGAGAATGGGCATCAATTGTCCGAAGGCGTGCTGCATGTGCTTGTCAATGGCGTTCCTGTGCTGCAGAATGGCAGGCATACCGGCAGCAAGCCGGGATTGGTCTTGCGCCGGCGTATGAGCCACCGGATGATTTGCTGAGCCCCGCGTCTTAGCAAAATCAAGCGGCGCGATAGACTTCGTTGACGGTACCCTGCTTAACGAAATCTTGAATCATCTGGGCCATCAGCTCGGGATCGCTGACCGACAAACAATGTGCCGAGCCGATCACGTTGATTGCCTGGCAATTGGGGAAGATTTCGAACTTATCTTGTACGAGTTGTTCGTTGGAAAGTTGGTCGTATTGCCCTTTGATGAGCAGAATGGGAATTGCGCTTCGCAGCAAAGCATCGTCCAGATCGTGCTCGGACATGTATCTCAGTTGTTCGAGGCATCTGTCTAGACCGATGCGAGTGACGTCACCTATTACTGTCGCAAACATAATCGGCGGCTCGAACAAGCCGTCCTTGATCAGCCTTCCTGACAGTTCCTGCACGGTTTTTCCGTGCACATCCATGGGACCTATCAAAACCAGTGCTTTGGCTTTGACGCTGTGTTTCGCCGCCAATTCAGCCGCCACATTGCAGCCATAAGAGCCTCCCACCAAGACGGGACGCTCGAGATTCTGTGCTTGCAAGAATTCGCTCAAAACCTGAGCATGTTCTTTTATGTTGAGAGCATTATTCGGCGTCGAGCTTTTTCCGTGACCAAGCATGTCCGGTACGCACACAGTATTTCTGCCGGCAAGCATTCTTGCAGTCGGCTCCATATAGCTTGCAGAGACAAGCAGTCCGTGAAGCAGCACGTAGCATTCAGCTTCCGGGTCGCCGGAGCGCGAGATGAGAGCGTGGATTCGACCCAGGCTGGTTTCGACCATAACATCATCGAATTGAGCTTTGCTTTCGAACATGGCGTACCTTCTCATCGGTACGGCTTTAGGCGTTCAAAACCGGCAAAGGTTCCCGCTCTTCGAGCCTGATTCGAAAAGCATGCCGGTTTTTGATTCAGCAATTTGAGATTTGGCGGTCTTTTCGCTTATTTTGACGAGCGATTTCGTTTGGCGGTGATGACAAGGACCGATTGTGCAGCAGGTCTTTGAAATATTTCCCACAGGGCTGGACTTTTGGAGCGTAGAAAAACTTTTTTCGGATATCACCCTAATTTTTGCCGCCCCTCGGTTAACCCAAATGTGAGAGCCCCCTGCTAGGAGTAAAGAGAATGAGAGCTGTTTTCTCGATGATGTTGCTGGTTGCTGGACTGGTTTCTTTTGCTCCACAAGCGCAGGCTGAAGATAGCTTCTTGCCTCGTGGTGGCTGGGACGGCAATAACCTTAGAATTTCTGTCACCCAAACCAAACTGATGGCTCAGCAAACTTCAATTCGAGGCGGTGGCTGGGATCTTAATAACTGCCGAATCTCCGCCCCAAAGAGCAAACTTCTTCCTCAAACTTCGATTCGCGGGGGCGGTTGGGACTTCAATAACTGCAGAATTTCTGCCACACGGAACAATTTACTGCCGCAAACCACCACTCTTATCGGTGGCTGGGACCGCAACAACTGCACTATTGATGTAAACCACAGCAGATTGCTCGGTTCTGAAGAATAGTTAGGACTAGATTGAGGGCACCGGAGTCGGCGCATGGGTGCTGGTTCTCGGTGGGCACGACCTCGATCTGTGGTGTCACTGCCGGTTAGACGCTGATCTGAGGGGCTCAGCGATCGCCGGCAGGTGAGCCATTTTGGGCCTTCGTGTATCGTTCCAATATAGCCTTGCAATCCGGATTGTCGCGTTGTGCCTCCGGCAAAGCTTGAATGGCGTCTGCTGCTTTCTTCAGCATCACGTGACTTTCAGCGTCTTGCTTCATTCGATGCAGTAGTTCTGCCAAATTAGCGAGGCTGGTCGCGTATGAAATTTTATTTCCGGTCTTCAACTTCTCACGAATGGCAAGAACAAATGTCTGCCGAGCACTCTCAAGTTCGTTGCCCTCGACATACATATACGCAAGTTCGTCTAATGATTCGGCCAAATCAGGATCAGGATGCTGCGGGGAAGCTTTGTAGATTGCGATGCTTCGCTCAATGATTTGACGTGCCGCTTTCTTGTTGCCGCAGGCCGATTCGATCTGTGCAAGAGAGCGCAGTCCACCCGCATACTCTCTACTATTGGCACCAAAAGTCGCTTTCCTGACTAAATTTGCTTCCATCTGAATGTCGCGCGCGAGTTCGTATTGTTTGTCGGCGCAAAGCGCATTTGCATAATCATCTTTGTATTGAGCTAGGTCCGGGTTTTTTGTTCCCAGGACCGATTTGCCAGCTTCAACTGCATTCTTCAAGAGCTCCAGTGCACGCTGATTATCGCCTGTCGACATCAGTACAACAGCCAGGTTTGCTGCGGATGAGAGGGTCTCCGGGTGATTGGCGCCCAATTTACTGAGGCGTATTTCATGAGCCTCTTCCAAATGTTCGAGAGCTGTTTTCAAATCACCAAGTTTGAATTCAACACATCCCAAATCGAGATATGAGTTGGCTACATCCGGATGATTTTCTCCATACAGTTCAAGCCGCTGTTTGAGCCCATCTTGCAAGATCCCTGAGGCTCTTTGATAGTCGCCCATCCAAAAATGAAGCGCACCCAAATTGTTGGTTGCTGTGGCCAGCAAACTTTTCTCTGTCCCGGTCTTCAAGATCGGCAAAGCCGCTTCCAGCTCAACAAGCGCTTCTTTATATTTCCCCTGCTGTCTGAGAGCATTGGCAAGGACAACTTTATGCATTGCTTGATTTTCTTTGCCTAGTCCTGCCTCCAGCGAATAGGTTAATGCTTTGCGGGCGTTCTTTTCCGACTCTGCGAATTCCCCGGCACTGTTATTGAAGAGAGCCAAATAGTTGCAAGCCGCCGAAAGTCTTTGCGCATCAGCTGGTCTTTGCTTTTCGAGCACGTTAAAGCCGCGCAGAAGCCATGTTCGCGCTTCCGGGTACAAGCCTTCCAGTCTGTAGACATTTCCCAGTAAGATCCAAGATTCCGGCAATCTATTCTTGTCGGTACTCTGGTTCAAGGCAATGTCTTCTTCTAGTTTTGCTCTTGCATGATCAAAATTGCACGCTTCTGCATACTCCTCGGCTGCTCGACGAAGCGCATCAGAATCGGAGTTTTTGTTCTCACTTTTAGCTTGAATGGCAGTTTCATTCAGGGGTGATGCAGGAGTAGATTCGCAAGTGAAGAGGTAAAAACATACTGTCAAAGAGGCAATAAGGGATGCCCCTAGAGGGCATCCCTTAGTCATAGCTCGTGAAACCGTAAGCTGGTGCTTACAATTACATGTTCGAGATGATTGCATCGCCGAATTCGCTGGTCTTCAGCTTGGTTGCACCGGACATCAAGCGTTCGAGGTCATAGGTGACCTTCTTCTGCTGGATGGTCTTCGCCAGTCCTTCGTGGATCAAGTTGCAAGCTTCGGTCCAGCCCATATATTCGAGCATCATTGCGCCGGAGAGAATTACCGAACCCGGGTTGATGACGTCTTTGTCAGCGTACTTAGGAGCGGTGCCGTGAGTAGCTTCGAAGATAGCGCAATCGTCGCCGATGTTGGCGCCGGGAGCGATGCCGAGTCCGCCTACTTGAGCGGCGCAAGCATCGGAGAGGTAGTCTCCGTTCAAGTTTGTGGTAGCCAGAACCGAGTATTCATCGGGTCTGGTCAGCACTTGCTGGAACATGGAGTCGGCGATTCTGTCATTGAGAAGAATCTTGTCGGCTGGCATTTTGCCATCCAATTTATCCCAGAGGGTTTCTTCGCTTACGATTTTGGATTTGAAAGGCTCTTCGCCGGCAGCCAATTCATAACCCCAGTCTCTGAAAGCGCCTTCAGTAAACTTCTGGATATTGCCTTTGTGAACCATAGTGACGCTCTTCTTGCCGCGTGCAATGGCGTATTCCATGGCGCGCTTGATCAAGCGTTGCGAGCCGAATTTGGAAATGGGCTTGATGCCGATACCTGAATCCGGACGGACTTTCTTGCCGAGGCTTTCGCAAAGGTCGATGAATTTCTTCGCTTCTGGTGAGCCGGCAACGTACTCGATACCGGAGTATACGTCTTCTGTATTTTCACGGAAAATAACGACGTCCAATTTTTCCGGTGCCACTACTGGTGAAGGCACGCCTTTGAAATAGCGAACCGGACGCACGCAGCAGTAGAGGTCGAAAATTTGACGAAGCGAAACGTTCAAGCTGCGAATGCCACCGCCGACTGGGGTGGTCAAAGGTCCTTTGATGCCGACACCGAACTCTTTGAGAGCTGCAAGGGTATCTTCAGGAAGCCATTCGCCTGTCTGGTCTTTTGCCTTTTCACCGGCATAAACTTCAAACCACTTGATGGATTTTTCTTCTCCATAAGCTTTCTTGACGGCAGCGTCAATTACTCTGACCGATGCCTTCCAAATGTCGCGACCAGTCCCGTCTCCTTCGATAAAAGGAATGATGGGGTGGTTGGGGGTTATCGGCTTCCCGTCCTTGAAGGTGATTTTTTCGCCTTGCGGAACTTTGAGGCCGTTGTAAGTCTTGTCAATTACTTGTCCCATTGTTTTACCCTTATTTCCACGCTTGTTCAAAATAGATGACCTCGAATCAAAGGCGGCAGAAGCTCGTCCTCGATTCGATTTCAACGCATGAGAATAACACCTGATCTGTCGCAAGCCAGAAACCGCAAGCAAAAGATCCGTTTTTGATCCTATTGCCAAGAAGATGAAATCATCGTAATTTCCGGCACTGGCGGCGGTTTCCGGCTAAATTTGCATGATTACCCGGTGAGTCGGTCTCAGCCTCCTCATAGGGCGGCTGGAAAAAAGTCCGTTAACGGTCTTTTTTCCGGACCGATATTATGAACCGGAAAGTCATAGTTGCCAGGAGAAATACCGTGGATCTTGCTCTATCGCTCAGACGCGCAGTTTCACTTTACGGTCACCATGAGGCGATTTGCGACCATGGAGTCAGATACACCTATCGCCAGTTCGGAGAAAGGATTGCCGCTTTGAGCAAGGGGCTTTCCAAACTGGGCGTCAAACGAGGCGAAACGGTGGCGATTGTCTGCCCGAATACACACCATTACATGGAGGCATATTACGCCTGTGCCATTGCCGGAATGGTCCTGAATCCTCTCAATTTCCGCCTTGCAGCCAAAGAGATTTTCACAATTCTGGCTGATAGCAGCGCTCGGGCAATCATCGTTCATCAGGATTTTGCCGAACTCTTCAAGAATGCGCTGACCTACGGCGAAATACCGGGCTTCCAGCATGTCATCAGTATCGGTGACGGAAATGTCGATACGACTCTGAATTTGCAGCAGTATGAAACCGTGATCAGTGCAAACGATGGTGCCGAATTGCCGGATCTCGAGATATCAGGCTCTGAACTGGCGCAGCTATATTACACAAGCGGTACGACCGGCAGAGCAAAAGGTGTAATGCTTACCCATGAGAACGTCACTTCGCATGCCCTGGCATCGATTCCGGAATTTGAATTGAGCGATGCCGATACGTGGGCGCATATCGGTCCTCTATTTCACCTTGTCGATGCATGGGCTGTTTTTGCCGGAACATGGGTTGGGGCGCGTCACGTCTTTGCCCCTTATTTCAGAGCCGAAGAAGTGCTTGACCTTTTCGAGAATGAAAAGGTCACTAAAACCGCTCTGGTGCCAACAATGCTCAATGCTCTCTTGAACGAGCCTTCCGTCCGCGAGCGCAGCTTTCCTGCTCTGCAGGTGATCACGACGGCAGGTTCGCCCGTGGCTCCGGAAATCGTGAAACGGACATGCGACACTTTTGGCTGCCAGTACTGGCAATTCTATGGAATGACTGAATGCAGTCCTCTTTTGACCATCAGCAAACCGAAGTCGAGCATGAAAGACTGGAGCCCGGAAAGACTGCTGGCCGTGACCAGCCGCACGGGAAGGACTGTCATTGGTGTCGAGCTCAAAGTTGTGAATGAGGACGGCGCCGAGGTCGAGCGTGATGATACGGAAGTCGGCGAAATTATCGTGCGCGGACCGTCAATCACGCCCGGATACTGGAAGCAACCCGATGCTACCAGTGCCACCATAAAAAATGGATGGCTGCATACCGGTGACCTTGCGGTCATAGATTCGGAAGGATATGTAAATGTCGTAGATCGCAAGAAAGACATGATCATCACGGGCGGTGAAAACGTTTACTCGACGGAAGTTGAGTATTGCTTGTATGAACATCCCGATATCGTCGAATGTGCAGTCTTCGGAATCCCTGACAAAGACTGGGGTGAGAAAGTAAAGGCCGTGATTGTCATGCGTGAAGGTTCGCAACTTGATGAGGCTTCAGTGATCGCGTATGTACGCTCAAAGCTGGCCGCCTACAAAGCGCCTCGCAGTGTTGATTTCATCGACGTTTTGCCAAAAACGGGCAGCGGCAAAATATACAAGAAAGGTCTGAGAGATCCCTATTGGGAAAAACAGAGCAAACACATCAACTAGAAATGGCTGCGGCCTTTCTTATCACTTCGCTGCTCTCAAGCAAGTCGATTTCATCTGTGGAAAGACCAAATTCGCAAAGCACTTTGCGAGCATCATGAGATTGCTCATCTCGTGCAACTACGTTTTCCTGACTGCGGTTGAATACAGGCGTAGTCATTTGCGGAACCTCACCAAGGACTGGGTGCGTTGCATTGATGACGAGATTTCGCTCCTTCGTCGGTAAGGTGGCAAGCGCTTCCTGAAGCGTATTTACAGGTGAAACGCAGCAGTTGCTTCCGTCAAAAATTTCAGTCCATTCAGCAAGCGTTTTCTTTTCGATCTCTTCTGACAGAATCGTTCTCAATTCATCATCTTCCGGTTTGACCGTTCTGGGCTTTAGATCTTCGCGACCGATTAAAGTGCAGAATTTCTCCCAGAAGGGGCGCTCCAATGAAGCCACCGCCAGATATCTTTCGTCCTTGCAACGGTACAAGCAATAATTAGGCATCTCGGCGGGATAGTTGAAACCACCTGAAATCGGGTCCATGCCTGTGTAGAGAAGACCGGTAGTCAGAATATTCAGAGTGGACAGCGAGCATTCGAACATACTGATGTCGATATGTTTACCTTTTCCGGTTGATTCGCGTTCCATCAAATGGGTGCTCACTGCCAGCGCACCGTAAAGCGCAGACATATAGTCGCTCACAAGAATGCCAGGCAAAGTTGGCGAACCATCAGGATTTTTGTGTTGATTGAGAACACCTGATTCGGCCACGAAATTAAGGTCGTGTCCCGGTCTTTGGCTCCATTTGCTATTTTGCCCATAACCGGAAATGGAAAGGAATATCAAACGAGGATTGATGCTGGATAGGTCTTGATAGCCGATTCCAAGCCGATCCATAACCTCCGGGCGGAAATTTTCAACAACCACATCAACTTCTTTGATGATTTGATGAATCAATTTCACGCCTGCAGGCTTTTTCAGATCTATTGCCAGCCTCTTTTTGTTCCGGTGCAAGCTCCAATAATATAGGCTCTCACCATCGACAACGGGCGGCAGGCGCTTTCCTAGTCCCGGCTCCAGAGGTTCTACCCGCGTCACTTGCATGCCCATGTCGCTAAGAATTGTCGAGCATA
>JAIETE010000259.1 GCA_019745505.1 Candidatus Obscuribacterales bacterium
ACTACGTCGTCATGCGACTGGTGAATCCGCTCAGTGCTGAGGAGCTCGAGCTCATGCCGAAGCTCTGCCGCGTCATGCTCAAGGAGAATGATCGCTGGCGCGAAGAGGCTCGTGCCACGCGCGACAAGGTGCTGGGTTACCTGCCCCTGCCGCGCTTCGTCAAGACCTGGATCAAGAGCAAGCTCACGGTCACGGGTTACGACTGGTTCGGACTTTTCACCGGTCGCCGCGCAGCCAGCCACTGGACCTGCATCGGCGCCTGCCTGGAACTCTACGCCCGCCTGGGAGTGAAGACGAATCGCTACGGCACCGGTCTGCTCGGTCTGGGGACCGGCATGCTCGATCCGATCATGCCGGTGCGCTTCCTGTCGGACCCGGCTTTCAAGCTCCTCACCGAAGAGGATAAGAAGGCGTTCCAGGGCTTGGCGCAGCCTGCTCGGCCGGTCGCTGCCGGGTAAGCCATAAGATGACAAATTGCGCGGGAGCGGGCTATCGAAAGCGGGTATGTGATTGCAGTGATGCAATTGCCGCCGGCGAAGATGTCCGCTCCCTGCTGCAATCCCCTTTCGTTCGCCTGAAGCATTTCTGGAATAGTCCGGTGCTTCGCGCAAACGCTCAGGGAAAATTCCACCCCAAACGCAATCAAATTCAAGGACGAAAGATGCGTCTAAAGAAACGATTCCGCGGTGCAATGCTTGGTCTTGCCGCTTGTGATGCGGTGGGAACCACGCTCGAGTTCAAGCCGCCCGGCACGTTCGAGCAGATCACCGACATGGTCGGTGGCGGACCGTTCGATCTCGTCGCCGGCCAATGGACTGACGACACTTCCATGGCGCTCTGCCTGGCGGCAAGCCTGGTCGAGTGTTTCGGCTTCGACGCCCAAGACCAGATGCAACGCTATGTTCGCTGGTGGCGCGAAGGCTACATGAGCAGCAACGGCCGCTGCTTCGACATCGGCAATACCGTAGTCGCGGCTCTGCGCCGGTTCGAGAAGGACGGAAACCCAATCGCCGGTTCCACCGACCCGTACTCCGCAGGCAACGGCTCGATCATGCGTCTGGCGCCGGTTCCGCTGGTGTACTTCAATGATCCGGCCAACGCCGTCGTGAAGTCCGCAGAAAGTTCGGTCACCACTCATGGTGCCACTGTGTCGGTGGACGCTTGCCGATACATGGCGGCGATCATCGTCGGCGCGCTCAACGGCGAGAGCAAGGAGACTCTCCTGGGCGCCAATTACGGACCCGAGCCGGGCTACTGGGACAAGTTCCCGTTGTGTCCCGAGATTGCCTCGATTGCTGCTGGTTCGTTCAAGACGAGCGAGCCGCCTGTGATCAAGGGCACCGGCTACGCAGCCAAGTCTTTGGAAGCTGCCCTTTGGGCATTCTACAAGTCGGACGATTTCAAGACCGGCTGCCTTCTGGCAGCCAATCTCGGTGACGACGCTGACACGACGGCTGCCATCTACGGTCAGATTGCCGGCGCCTATCTGGGTGTCGATGCAATTCCCGCAGAGTGGCTGGCGAAAGTCACTGACCGCACCAAGATCGAGAAGCTCAGCGACGATCTCTTTGAGATGTCGAACGCGCTATAGCCGCCGAAAACATCAGTAACTGAGTTTTGGAAACGGTCTGGTTATTGCAATCGCTTAGGCGATTGTGCTGCCAGGCTCGTTTCCTTTAAGCAGCTGGTGTACTATCGGTTGTAGCAAGCGGGGTGAAGGCTTCGTGAAGAAAACCTTCGTAAACTTGGCCGGCGCTTAGCGCTTTCGCTCTATTTCCGGCGGATAGAATGAGGGTTTGGACTGTAGAGACAACCCATTGAAACTGCGATTGTATGCGGTTCGCGAATGACATCACGAGGTACCCGTTATGGCTGATGAAGAAAAGAAATGGACACCGCCGCAGCCCGAAGAACAGCATAAGTGGTTGTTGAAACTTGTCGGTGACTGGACCATCGAAGGCGAATGCAATATGGGTGAGGACCAAACTGCAAGCAAGAGCACTGGTCATGAAACCGTTCGCGCGGTAGGTGAATTCTGGACTATCGCTGAAGGCGAGATGAAATCGCCCGAAGGTTCTGGACTGACCAGAATGACTCTCGGATACGATCCGCAGAAAAAGAGCTTTGTGGGCAGCTGGGTAGGTTCAATGATGACCAATATGTGGGTCTATCAGGGCGAACTGGATGCCGCCAAAAGGGTTTTGACCTTGAACACCGTTGGACCTGATTTTGAGAACCTAGGCAAAGAACTGAACTATCAAGACATTATGGAGATTGTTGATGACGACAATCGCATTCTGCGCTCCCGTATGCAAGGTGCGGATGGAAAGTGGACGCAAATTATGTCCGCAAATTACAAGCGAAAGAAATAAACCGAGCCAAATTCATTTGCGTGACCAAGATTTGCCCGCAAGTGTAGTTCAACATATCGGCAAAACCTGAACATCAGCTCGCGCTGCGGCGAAAGCCTCAGGGTCGTTTCTTTGTGATCGACTATCAGTATGAATTTGCCGTGGCACCGTAGGTGGTGTCGCGGTTCTTTGTGCGTTGGTCGTTGAAAGCCCGGTAGTAGCGCCAGTCTCGCTAGGCGATGTTGCTTGAAATCTGTTGTTAAATTGGAAAGATACTTGAGGGTGTGAAAGCAGAAGTATAGTCTCGAGATCTCTTTTCTTTCTCGCGAAACTCATAAGCTAAATCAAAAAAAACAAGGTCTCTAGCCTAACTCAACCGTTTTTTGAAACAGTCGAATGTTTCGAGAAGGAGTCGGTATGGAATTGTTTGTGTCGTTTTTCCCGGTGGTTCTGGGCGTAATGTTCTGCTTCTGGCTTCTCGCCCTCTTCCTGAACCTCTGGCATGATGACTGGCTGCCACTTTTTGCCGCCCTCAGCCTCGCCACGCTGTGGATTTGCCAGCTGCTGTCTGACCCCTTGTCTGAAGGTGCGTTTCTCCTTTTGCTGACCGGCGTGGGCGGCTGTCTGGTCGCGGCAATCTTTTGCTTGAATCGTCTGATTCGGGTGATTCTGGAGAAATTCGCGCCATAACCGGCGCGCATTGATTGCTCTTTCGGTCTCATCGGCATTTCTGTGATCCGAAGAGACTTCAGTTTTGTCATTCAACAAGGAAAGTTATGAAAACCAACCTGATTTTCTGGCTCGGGCCCATCGCCTGTCTCGTCGGCGGATTTTTCCTCAAAGGCGAATTGGCAACGGGCGCAAACTGGCTCATTGCTCTTTGCGCGCTGCTGGTGCTCGTCTTCGTCGGTGCCGTCGGCTGCGTCCTGAGCGAACGCGCCAAGCACGCGAAGATGGCGTCCGCCTCGGCCATCTTTGTCGTCAGTTCGCTGACCGCTTTGCTCGGCTTCTGCATGGGTGCGGCGTAACCGTTCCCCCGTAAACAACCATCTTCTCGAAAGTTCCATCATGGATCAAAAGCAAGCAAGAAAGAACGTTCGCGGCGTCCGCAATGCGCTGGATTTCGTGCTCCTGCAACTCCACTACGCCGCACTGCACTTCGGCGAGGCTCAGGGAGTCAAGGCGGTCAATGGCTTGACCGATGAAGGCTTCCGCATCGAGCTGCATTCGCTGCGCGACAGCTGCGATGCCTTCATGCAAGAAGATCCGCACGCGCTGGCGCGCATCGGGCAGTCGGTGGCCGCTCTTGCCCTTGCGCGTGAGGTGCTGCAGAAGGAGATGATCTGGGAGCGCGACGACGGCGAGTCGATGCGCTACATGCAGTTCACCGTGCTCTGCGACGCGCTGCGTGTTCTGCAAGAACGGGTGATGACGGCGCTGAACACGTAAATTTCAGCGCGGCGGGAGGCACAAACAAAATGCTTGCGCCTCCCGCCAAGTTTTTCTCTTTGAACTTGAGATACTAATTGCAATCGTAGAATTTCCGGAAAAAGAAACGGTGAAGTGGAGAGTGGCTTGTGATGAGCTTCTCCATTCCAGCCGTTTCCCTGAGCTGGTCGCCTCTTACATGCTTAGAGCATGTCGTTTACAGCCAGCCAGTTCATGTAGGCCTCGCCGTGTTCGTCGTCGACGCCCAGGAAAGCCATCAGCCCCGCCAGCCCGGTGTAGAGCACCAGGAAGAACGTGGATGTGAAGCTTGCCGCGTAGACGGCATTGATGTGGTCTCCGAGAAGCCACATGCCGACTGCGCCGGCGACTATGTACAGCACAAACCACAGGTCGCGAATCATGCTGCCGAGGTAGTACCCGAGCGTGTAGATCGTCGCGCTGTAGAGCCCGACTGTCACGGCTTCGGTTCCTGCCTGTGCCAACGAGTGGTCGCCGAAGATGAGGCGAATCACGATGGCGATAACGCCGATGTAGACGGCGAAGAAGCCGCCTGCCTGCCAACCGCACTTGAAGGACATAGTTTTATCCTTGCTTGGGAACGCTTGCATCTCTGCAGAATTCCGGTGATGTTGTGCGAATTCCTCAATGCCCCAATTTTTTTGTGTCAGCGTTGGAGCAGTGAATAAGTCGCGTGGAAGGAGATGCACACTTATGTGCTTCGATGAAAGCGGGGGACATGGCTGTTAGACCACATCCCCCGCCCCTTGAGCGAGGTGACGACGTTCAGAACGGCGTCATCTCAAGGCGTCAGGCCGAAGCCTTCTCGCCTTCGTCCGGGCAGGCACCGTATTCGGCGCTGCCGAGGAGCATCTCCTCATCGCCTTCGACGAGGAATGCTTCCGACTTGCCGCATGGCGGGCGTTCGGTTTCGACGACGTGCGCGACATTGGCTTCGAGCACCTTGTCCAGAACGACCTTGCCGTTGTTCTTGATGCGGATGTGCCAGGGTTCCTTCGGTGTGACTTCCAGACGCATGGATTTTCTCCTTTTTCAAGCCGGCGGGATCTGCGATCTCGCGCCGGGTAAATGTTGTTGCCGTGCCCTTATTCGATTTCGACAATCACGGTGGCGCCCGGCTCCGCGGTCACCAGAGAAGCATTCTCCGCGACGACCGTGGAACCTGTTTTGGCGATCACCTTGCAGCCGTCGTAGGCGTCAACCCGCGAACCGGCATGGGCTGTGACTGTCGCACCATTCTGGGCGATTACTGTTGAACCTGCCATTGCTTCGACATGCGCGCCTTTTTCGGCCCACACGTAGGCACCTTTCTCGGCGATGATGAAGTCGCCTGGTTGGGTGGAATAGCTGGAGTTGACGATCGTCTTTTTCGCCGGGGTTTGCGGCTGGGCGACGACCTTGGTCGGCTTGAGGTCCTTTTTCACTTCGGTGACGCCGAACTGGTTCGGCTTGTCGAAAGTAATGGGCTTCAGGTATTTGAGCGGTTTACCCGTCGCAACCGTGGCGTCCATTTCATTTTGGTTCGCCGCCGAAGCGCAAGAAGCTGCAATAGCCGAAAGTGCCACGACGACTGCCGCAGCGATGAATTTAACCTGTCTCATGTTTGGCAATTTCCCTGTCTTTTGGTTCGGTAAGAACTCTCCGGACTTGCTGAACAGGGCGAAATGGCTTTTGTCAAAAACCCGGTGAAGCCAGGCTTTTGCTGAACCCGTGAGACTCGAGCGCAGAGCGCATTTCCTATTCAAGCCCGCAGACAATAGGCTGCGAGCATCTGACAGATCCGGAGAAGAAGACCCAGAGGTAATTCCGTCCAGTGCGGACCTATGGGCCCTCCTCCCCGGATCGCCGAGCGCTTATGCTTTCACGTCGACCTTGTGCGGACGCCGGAAAGGAATGACTTTGCCGGTTTTGTCGTAGACTCCGACGGCAACAGGCGGGCTGCTCGCCGTCTTGAGCACCGCGACTGCAGGCTGATCGGCCAGTGCCGCCGCTCGAGCCTGACGTCGCTCTTCCAGCGAGGGCATCACATCTTCGTCGAGCGCACCGCGGGCGATGCCGAAATTGCGCCGGGCGCGATGCGGCTGGCGAGTCGGCGCCTCAGCCTCGAAGAGTCCACCACGCGCAGTCTGTCTGCCGGCGTAGTTCGCCGGAGCAAAGACAGCCGAGTGGTCTTCCACGAAAGGCCAAACGCCGTCACGAGCATCGGGAGCTTCCAGGTAGTACTCGAGCTGTTTGCCGCGTTGCACAACGCGTTTCACGTCTCGGCGCAAATGTTTCCACTCGCTGCGAGCGTGAGGGCCTTGGCGCACATCGTTGGCATGTTCCAGAGCGGCGACACGTTCTTCCAGGATGGCGAGCGCCTTTTCGAAACGGTTGAGCGGCAGGCTGAACCCGCGCATGAGCGGATTGCTCAGAGACGGTTTGGCGATTGCCGAAGCAAACGTCGTCTTCAGCGCGCGCAGCGATTCCATTGCCTTGTAGGTTCGATAACGCGACAGTTTGTAGCGCCAGCTCTCAGCCAGAATCAGGAGAGCCCAGACTGCGATTGCCAGCAAAATCGGCACAACGGCGATGGCGCCGCCGAGAGTGATGGCAAGCCATTTGAGAATCTGCGGAATAATCATCGGAAGTCTTCCTTCTAGATGAGTGGTGCATCATATCCGGCATTCGCTGATTGCGTTCGCCGGGGTTTTTGAATTTTCTTGCCGGTGCGATTGTCCTCTGGCGACGGGGAAGTCGCTGATTCTGATTCGGTGCTGATATCTAGTGAGGACGCTCGGAGCTTTGTTCTTATGAGATGGGTAGAGTAGATGTATTTCCAGCCAAGCAAAACTAATTGGTACTACCAATAGTCGTGCAGCCAGAATCAGCTAAATAAATGTCAAGGTAGTGGTTGGCAGCGCGTGAAATTGAGTGTCCTGCGCTTCATGCCCTTGCGCTAGGTGTGGTGAAAACGGGCTAAGAAAGCTGCTTGTAACGCAATGTACGAAATTTGAACCGACGCTTAATGCGGTCTTCAGCGACTGCCTGATGCGGATTGCCCGATTGGAGAATTTGCTGAGGAGCGGCGGAGCGTCTCGTGTTGAGGACGCTTCTCTTGCAAAGGAGCGCTACGCGAGGCTATGTGCTTGTGGGCATTGTTGAAGGCCAACTGAATGGCGCGTTGCAGTTGAGTATCGCAGGCGCGGCTGACATTGACTCTTACATCCGGCGCCAGACCCACTCCTTGAATGGGCAGACCGGACGGACGGAAGAATCGTGCCGATGTGATCTTGACCGAGGTGCCGTTGTCGAATTCCCACACCTGTTGAACCACGCCTTTGCCGAATGTTTTCTCACCGATAAGAGCAGCACGGCCATTGTCCTTGAGTGCACCGGCAAGCATCTCTGCTGCCGATTTGGATTCGCCGTTGACGAGCACGAGTATCGGCGTATGTGCCGCGATGCATGATTCTCTGCTCAAGACAACCAGGTCGCCGTCTCGTGATTTGACTGCTTGCTGCGGTTCTACTGACAGTGTTTCGGTATAACCGATTGCGTCCTCGCGCCCCACCATCTTTACGAAGCTGCCCTCATCGACAAGCATTTGGAAAATTGAGAAAGCGTCATCAATACTGCCTCCCCAGTTGTCTCGCAAGTCGATTATGATGGCTCGTTGGGAGGCGAACTGTTTGAGCGCGTTGCGTGTTTCGTCGACGCAGGCACGTGCGCTGAACGTGCGTATTTTGATGTATCCGATCGAGTTTTTGAATGTCTTGGTGGCAACGACATTATGCGCAATCGCTTCCGTCTTGCGCTCGACAGTCGAGTGAATATCTCTAAAGAACGTGTATTCATCCGTCAGGGAGTCAAGCA
>JAIETE010000336.1 GCA_019745505.1 Candidatus Obscuribacterales bacterium
CCGTGGCGTCGTTGTTTGCGAAGCTGACTCAGACAGAATTGTCTATCAAGCTGTCGCTGATCGCTGCGTCAATGATCATGAGCATCAATTTGTTTTTGCGCACGATAAGCAAACCTTGAAGCCAGTAGCTGCTTTGCTTCAACAGGCAAGTGTGCCATATTCTGTCATCGCAGATCTCGATATGATTCACCATGAAACTGAGTTGGTCGAGCTAGTGCAGGCAATGAGCAAGGATGTTGATTTAGCCGAGATAAAGAAGCTGCGGGGCGCTTTATCGGAATTTGTTGAAGCGATGCCTGAACACCTAATCGAAGCTAATCTGAAGACCGATATTGAAAGATTGGCCTCAGATGTTTCCAATGACACTGTTGCTGGTGTATTGCGGATTCGAGCAGCTTTAAAGCGCGTGCTTAAAGAGAATAACAATTGGGCTGATTTGAAGCGTCAGGGAATAGGAGTATTCTCGGGTCAACAGGCACTCGAAGCTGAACGCCTTCTTGCTCTTCTTGCAAGTATTGGTTTGTTTTTGGTTCCAGTCGGATCATTAGAAAGCTGGATCAAACTGGAAGCAAACAAACAACACTGGGCACCTAAGGCTCTTGCCGAGATTGCAAATGGGAGAACTCCGCCTGCACTTATCGACTTTGTATCAGCAACTTTGGCGTTTAACGGACTCCATGATACGAGTTGGGCAAGTCCAATTTTTGATCCGTCTAAAGACAGAATGAAGTCGGTGCGTCCTGAATTACCCCGAGCCTACTTGAGTTGATGAAATCGAGTACCGGTCTTTACACATATTCGAACAAACCCTCCTCAACGTCCGCAATCAGAAGCTTGTCCAAATCACTCAGATAGCCAGCGTTAAAGTGGTCAGGCGTGTTTAGACAGAAAAAATTGTGGTATTGTGCAAGCCAAAGATACTTCCTGTAGAGTTTCCTGTTAGTCGAGAATGCATTCAGGTTCTTCTCAATGAACTTTTTATGTCTTGCCAGAACTTGTGCACCTAGTTCTGGCACATAAGCGTCAAACCAATACCAATCTAGATAATTGACAAACAGCTGACCATCAGTGTCTTTGAAGCACATCCCGGAAAATGATGTGTCGCCTAGGACAATTTCTTTAGTTTCCTCATCTAAAATCACACGCGGCTGTCGTGGAAGGCTTGGGTTTGCTTCAAGATCATGTGCACGAACAAGAGCCTCTCCAAAAACCAGATCATTGCTCAAATGAAGCATCCCTGCTGTTATTGCACCTCTGACAGCAAAGCCACTCAAGGCCATTGCCAGTTGATGAGTTGCCACGATGTGGATCATGTTCGCAGCACAATACTCAAGGTTGCTTTGAATCTTAAGACCAATCAACAAATTGTCAGTGAAGAATTTATGACACCAAAGATTGTTTTCGTTCTTGGATTTGTCAATTGCTGCCGTACTAAGGCTAAGTGCAGAAGTTAGTAGATGCATTATTCTTTTAGAACAGTTACGACTATGCGCATCCTTAACAATATTCGAGAAACCAAGAATGTCGACAAATGCGCAGAGCGACAACGCGAGCTCTGGCGGAAATGCGCCATACGCGACTAACTCTCTAGCGCTTGATTTAGCCATGAATGATGAAGTGTCGTCAAAGTGAGGAAGCCTCTGACGCAAGCTTAGTGAGGGTTTGAGTCTTTCATTGTCTGAGTTCATAGTTGCCTCACATACTCAAAAGTGCTTTCACTCTGACGATGTATTCTAAGTTCTCAAACGCTTAAGGCGATCTTCCATCTCCGGATGCATCTCCCTTATCTTTGCTGCTACATGTCTTGCAAAGTCACCCCCCTCTTTGCGAATCATTGGGGAGGCTTCGTTGAGGATCCATAACGTATACAAAAACATGCTATCCCTGTTGTCTGAAATCATTCGATCTAGTGTTTCAAACGAGGTCAACGTTTGTAATGTTGCGGAATTAAATGAGCAGAGCCAATTGACATAGTTATTCATTTCAATTACCCAATATCGGAAATTGATTTCCCACCGATCATCTGTGAATGAGTGGCGCTTTGCAAGATTTGATAAAGTGTCACGCAGGCAACCTTCCTTGCATTTGTCTATCTCAACGCGAATGAGGTTTTCATCCTGCGACTTCAGAAATTCAAAATGATCATGGTCAAGTGACTTTGCGAGACTCAGGCTTGCCTGCCGAACATCCATTAAGAGTGGACTAGGGAGCAGTAGTTGATTTGAATGTGGATACGGATATGAGTTGGGAAGTCCATATGACTGAAACAACGGAAATTCTACAATCTCACAGTCAGCCAGTAATGCTTCATTCGCCGCCCGATCGGTTGTATAGTGAAAAAAGCCGCGCTGCCTGTAGAGTCGGTTTACAAAAGGTGGTGGAAGGACTATCTTTACTTTTGCCTCATGCTCGAGGTTAACCATATAGACTCGCCCTTTCGTTCCCAGCGCGTAGTCGCCCTGGTGCGCAAACCAGATACTTACATACGGATCAATTGTCCAATCAAGTAAATCGGTGGGAATTTGATAGTGCTGAGCTGCTCCATGGTATAGCCAGGCGGGTAGACTAAGCAACGGTTGTTTTGATTCTGTCAAAAACTTCATAAGAAGACAGAAGCAGGCAAGCCAGTTCTCTCCTTTTTCGGGTTCGATTCCATGGCGTGTCCATGAATCGTCTCGCCAAGCTGATGGACGTATGTTGTCATAGTGTGCCTTCTGTCCACGAAAAATTTTCTTGAATATTGGGACTGGCTTTGTTTCGCCCTTCGAAAGTCTTGGCAGGTCTGTTGCAAATCCTTCTTTCGCTTGCCTCTCCGTTAGAAACAGGGCTGCAATCCATGGTGATTCCGCCTGCCAAATTCCATTTGCATCCTTTTGAACTGACTGGATTGCGGTGCGTAAAAATTCGATGTCTAATTCTGGATTTGAGATGTCCCAGCTATAGTCATTCCCTATATGTAATTTGGCTGTGGCTTCAAAGAGTAGCCTGATTTGTCTGATCTGAAACTCTAAAGTCACTTTCTTCTCCTTCGGGTAATTGCAGACATGTGGGCTCAAGTGCAGCGAGAAGAATTTTGAGTGCTGATGAGCGAATGTGTGAATTGAGTGTCGCAACCTTGTTAACGATGTGGGCTATTTTGCATTGCATTTCGATTATTCAGTTTACTGACTAACTATTCTCCTTCCGTGTGAACGGAACCACATTGAGACGTCGTTTGCTGCCCTTTAGAAGCGTTTGTTGAGCCCTTGCCTTAGCATCACGCTCGACGTTCTTTGCCGTGTGCGCATAGACCAGCATAGTGGTTTTAATGTCTTTGTGGTTAAGTGCTCCCTGGATGACTGACGCGTTTGCTCCGCTATTTGCCATCCACGATGCCATGCTGCGCCGCAGATCGTGAAGTCTCAGATCTGTTATCTTGGCGCGCTTAAGGACTCTTGCCCATGCGCGTTTTGGATCTGCTAAGTGGCCCTGGCCATTTGCGCCTGGGAAAACATATTCTCCTGGTGCGCTTACCATCCGTTTCTTCAAGATAGCCAGATCAATATCAGTCAATGCGACTATATATTGATCACCTGTCTTGGTTGTTTCGCCAGGAATTGTCCACGTGCCAGTTGTGAAATTGATGTCCTTCCAGCGCATGGCGAGCAAGTTTGATTTACGTACACCTGTTAGCAGAGCGAGCAAGAAGAAGTCTCTCATCACTGGGTTTTGCTCTCTGTCCAGTGCAGCTTGAAGACGTTCGTACTCGTCTTCATCAAGTACTCGTGAGCGTGCATTCTCAGGAAACATCGTGACTATTGTCGCCGGATTGCTGCCCTCGAAGAATCTCCATTTGATAGCTTTGTTGAACATCGCGCGCAGAATTTCAATTGCACGGTTCGCCGCTAGTGGTCCTCGGTCGTCGGCAATCTTTTGATGAATGTCCATCACTTCAGTCGGGCCAATTACTGAGAGCCTGCGTGTTTTCCAGTGGTAAAAGGCTTTGTCGAAGGAAGCTGTAATTTCGGCGATGCGCCTGCCCTTCTTTACCAGATGTCGTTCGACATACTGGTCAAACAGTTCGCCCAGCGTCATCTCTTTATGAGATTGTCGCCGAACCTCGGCAAAGTTTTGCCCAACCGACAATTGCGACTGAAATTCCTGCGCTTTCATTCGCGCCTGCTCTGTTGACAAGTCGGGAAATCGGCCAATGCAAAGCCGCTCGGATTTCCCCTGAAGTTTTCGCCGGCAGTAAAAGGTCTTTGTGCCCCCGGGCGAGATCATGATGTACAAGCCACGCACTATTTCATCAAAATAGCGAGTCTGTTGAGAACCGGGAGCGGGCAGTGGAAGCCGCTCGATCTCCTTTTTCGTGAAGTTGATGTAGTTGGATGCTGGCATTTATGGTGTACTGATTTATGGCCCCTTTGGATGGAGCAAAAAAGATGAATGTCCCGTTCTATGGGGTGGAACCATGAAGTCCTATGGCCCCTATATGGCCCCCTTGGAATCAAATCTTACCCCTATTCCTCAAATATGGCAAACAACGATGATCGCTGAAAATGCTAGCAAACATCAGCTTCTTCAACGAAAATCAATGCAAAACAATTTTGATAAATTTTGGAAAAAATGGTGTGTTCTGTTTCTACGAACCATGAGGTCGGGAGTTCGAATCTCTCCGGGCAGGTATATTAAAACGGTTCTTTCGGAGCGGTGACGCGAAGTTAGAGCCGTTTTTCATTTGGGGCGGATGATCAGCAATTATGGACCCTAGATGGCCGTTTCGCATCCAAGTTGATCAATCGAAAAATAACTCGGGGCCATAGACCGAGCGCGAAAAACCATAGTGTCACCGCATTGATTCAGGGCTGGAATTGAGTTGAACAATGAGTTTCGTAAATTTGAGAAGAAGCAAGAGTTTGCATGTAGTGCAGACGTTTACCTAAAGGAGCAAGTGGTTCCAATTGATCGCGATACTCGATATGGAGAGCCACTAGGAAAGGTTCTCAGAAGAACAAAACTGGGCGATGTGGTTGGTGCAGGCACAACTTTGTGTGCTCGAGAGGAGCCTGGCGAAAAGGATATTGAGTATGCGGAACTTCACTTGGTTCTAGCAAACCTGGATAGTGCATTGAAACTGGTAATTGATGAGCTCACCAATCGCGGTGCACCGGTGGGTTCATATATTGACTGTCTTGATCCATCGGATAAGAATAGAGAGATCCCATTTGGTGATACGGAGCTCCTGAATGTCTTTCTCGATAACGCGAGTTTACCATTAGAAATATACGAGAATATGGATACTGCCACGTTTATGGCTGGTCTCCAAAGAGCGTTGAGGAGTGGCAAAGATGGAAAGGTTTATGGACCTCGTGCCTGGACGTCAGAGGTTCTTGTTTATTTTGCTGGTGATAGCGCTGATCGAATGTACTCAATAGTGGAGAAGCTTCCAAGCGAATTCCCGATTTTTCAGAATGCCCGAGTTGTTTTTCAACGACGTGATTCATCCAAGGAACCAAAGACAATCAGGCTTCCATTCAACCAATGAGCAAAAGTCTAAGATGTGAAATTTCCACATTACTGAAATGAGTTTATCGGCGTTAGCCATCATTTTTTTGTTGCGTTGTTTTCTGTTTTCAAATTTTGACCGGTATAGCGTAGGGGCTTGCCGTAAGTGGTTTTCATGTATACCTACCGGAGGCATCCGACAGACTTGGGCTTCGCGCCGTGAGTTCGGCGGCAAGCTGGTCGCCTGCCAGATCGGCGGGGGCTACCTTAGCTTTTGGGGTAAACTGAATTAGAAACAAGTTGAGCAAACTACGCTGAGTATGGACTCGTATCCTCGTCAATGGTAGATGCAATTCGGCTACTCGCAGTGATATTGTTTGTATTGCTTTTGTCAGCATGCAACCCGCCAAAGGACCCCCACATCACGTTTTTCGATGAGAATGGAAAGGAATTGAATCAATGGTGGTCCAGCAGATATGACCTTGCAGGCTGTCGAAAGGTCGTCTTTGATGGGCATGAGTTTTTTACAGCTGCGCAGCGCAAAGCTGATTCGGAAGAACTGTTGAAGCCATTTCTGACCAGTCCTTGGGCATCTATAAATGTTAATGGTAAGGAAGAGAGAATTGTAGGCTGTGAAGGATTCAAATTAAGGTCACAAAAGATTTTGATAGTGGCAACTCAACATGAACCAGCTCTTGCTAGCGGAGTATGGTTCTTCGATCCCAAGACTCGCAATGCAAGTCGTGGTGCGGTAATAGGTCCTGTCAGTTATTTCGATGCTACTCGGCTAAGAGATGGAAGAATTCTTTTTACTGGTGGACTTGGACCGGACAAAGAGCCCGTGAATATGTCCAAGATTTACGACCCAGAGCTAGACAAAATCACAGATTGCGGAAACCTTGCTGTCTCAAGGTGGGACCATTCAGTGGTCCAGGACGGGAGCGGCAGGGTCTTCGTGGCTGGTGGCAGTGAGAGCGACTATGGTGCGCATCCAGGAATTCAGTTGGCTTCAGTGGAAGAGTTGGATTTGAATACACGGCGCTGGAAGCTCGCTGGCAATCTCAGAGAAAGAAGATGTCGTCCTATGGTTTTCTCTCTGCGCGAGGGGCAGCTCTTAATTGTCGGAGGCTGGGTTGGCGGAATGCCTGGGGACAGCGATGATATGTGGCTTCATGATTGGGAAATATTTGCAACTAGTCAGTAACTAGGCTTGATTGTGGATGCGTTCGAAAATTAAAGAAGTGGCGCGTAGGAAACAATTGTATAGCAATGCGCGAGTAGCTCATACGTACCTATGCTAGTGTCGCTCTCGGCTCAGCGGCACAGTTCAGTCAGCGCTTCTGTGCAAGGCGCTATTTGCAGTGTAAACCCAATCAGTTCTAATTGAGTGCCCAGCCGATGTGAATGCAAGCTGCTTCAATGACCTTGCGTTTATTACCTTCGAACTTTTTCCATTACTTGTTTGTTCTTCTGCCGCACAAGAATTGAGTTCCCAACTAAGGCCAACACAGTGCGAAACACAGAGAAATATGGGATAGGGCCCCCACCGAGGGGCCTTGCGATTCAGTTTGAAAGTTGTATTCATGCAAATACCCAGATCTAATAGCGATTTTGCCACCCTGTATCCAACCGGACATATGTCCACCTCGCTGGACATATGTCCGGTTTTGTGATACCATAGGCTGAATGGAGGAAAAATGGGCAAGACAGTAGATTTGAAGCGATTGGCAGAGGCTGAGTTTCCGGAAAAAGTGGCCGCGTTGCGGATGTTGTTTGGCTTTACGCAGGAAGAGCTCGCAAGAAGTCTGGGCGTAAATGAAAAGACGATTCGGCGTTGGGAGAGTGAGGATGTCGAACCTCATGCCCAAAACAAACAAGCTGTACAGGCGCTCATGACCATTGCGGAAGCGCTCGGCGATTTGTTTGAACCTGACGTGATTAAGGTTTGGGTTGATCGCGAAAACCCAGCTTTGAATGGCGAGCGTCCTAGGGACTTCGTGAAAAAGCCTGGTGGTATCTTCATAGTCGCCAATCTTCTCGGCACCGTAGGACGCTGAGATGCATGTCAATCGCGATGAGTTGAATAAGCTCCCTCCTCAAAAGATCGACGGCAATTTCTTCAGGCTCATTCGCACGAAATACGCGAATGAGCCT
>JAIETE010000210.1 GCA_019745505.1 Candidatus Obscuribacterales bacterium
GCCCCTATTGCGCGGCGCTGCTCGCCGACATGGGCGCCGAGGTCATCCGCATCGAAAAGCGCGAGGGCTCTGAGGACCGCACCCTCATCCCCGTGATGCACGAGCCGGACGGCAGCCCCCGATGATGAGCGGCATGACCTGTGCGATCTTGGTCTTGCCCAGACCCGAGTTCGCCATCAGAACGGCGTGACCCGCAGCCATGAACAGAATGTTGATGAGCACGAGCTCGCGCTCGTAACCCACGATGACCTTGCCTTCTTCGGCCAGCATCGCCTTGTGCACGGGGTGCTTGATGTCGGCGATATCGAAGACCAGGCGACCCTTGTTGTCGAACTTCATGGTGATGTTCCTATGAGTTTCAAGTTGAGGATGTGTGGCAGCGGCTCGCCAGGGATGGTCCTCCTGATTGAAATCAGGACCACCAACCTCAGCGATGGATTCGCCACCGGTTCATTTCTAGTTCTACGAAAAGCCGGAGTCAGCCCCGACTTTGCTTTGTGTTGCGCGCCGCTGCCGAAGCAGCAACGCCGGTGACGACCGGTCCGACAAGCCAGATGATTGCGAGAATCACCATCGCGGCACCGATAAAAGGTCCGTACCAGTAGCGCTTGGCGATTTCCACTTTCGTGCCTGCCAGAGACGATGGCCAGCTGATGTTCAGACGCTGACCCGATTCGGACACGACGTAGCGCCCGCCGGTGTCCGTTGCCAGCTGCTGCAAGAACGAGTCGTTGCGCGCAGTCTGAGCAATGGTGCCATCATTGAACTTGTGGAACGAACGAGTGCCGTCCGCTTCGAATTTCGGCTTGTCGTCGCCGCCGTACACAGGGATGTACGAAGGCTTAGTCGAGCCGAGACCGACGATGAACAAGGTAGCATTCGCCTTCTTCACTGCCTCGATCGCTTTTGCCAAGTCTTCCGGCGAGCTGTGGTTTTCGCCGTCAGTGAAAAGCAGAATCACGTTCGTCGCTCCCGCCTGAGCAGGGCTATCTTTGAACACCTGCGCCGCGGCGTACAAGCCGTGATGCAGAAAGGTGCCTTCGCTCATGGCTCCGCCAACATCGACCCAGCCTGTGTTGAGCATGTGATCGATGGGAGCGAAATCGTCGGTCAGGACCGACTTGGTCACCGCCCTTCCCGAGTAAACCACAAGACCGAGCTGGTTGCCCTTGATCACCGGCATCACCTGATTCTGCAGGATCAGCCTGGCGGTCTCGAGACGCCTGCCGCAAGGTCCTTCCACAAGCGTGCAACTTCTGCCGCCGTAGAGGCTGGGCTCATCGCGGTTCTCCGCTCCCATACTGCGGGAGACGTCGAACAGCGCGACCACCCGAAGTGTGCCGGACGGCACGCTCACTTCGCCGAGGGTCTGGTACGGCATGGTGGCGGCGGTCATGCCGAGCACCAGCATCGACACCAGACCGGCAAGCAGCAGGAGCGACGGTCCCAACGTGGGCAGCGCCGTCCAGCGCGTGACCAGGTCGATGGAGCCATAGTCCTTGACCGCCTGCACGCGCCCCCGGTACCACAGCCACCAGACACCGCTGGTGACTGCGATTGCCGCGAGCAGCAGGAGGCATCCGAGACTTACGGGATTCCGCCACCAGATGAAGTGGGGATTCTCGAAGTGGATGCTCTGCAAAAACTGCAGTATATCCATGGTTGCCTCCTCAGATGGCGTCGGGGTTTTCCTGTCCGGCATCCGGACCAGGCAGCTGCCCTTTCTGCTCGCCGTTGCCCGGCCGACCAGGAACCTGCGCCGGCGCTCCGAGCTTTCCTGGATCCGCCAATTTCTTGGCCAGTTCGGGATTCTGCGAGAGCAGAGCCAGCAGGTTGTTGCGCGTATCGTCAGCCTGCTTCTCCAGGCGCGCCAACTGGCAGTCGTCGCCGTTTACCGGACGGAACTGCGCGACCTTGTCGCTCAGCGCCGTGCAGAAGTCGCGGCCATACTGATGCGAAGAGTCGTCACGCGCGGCCGTTCCGAGCAGCATGCGCTGACCGGAATTGAGGCGAAGCGATTCGACATACGCACCCATAGCGTCTTCGGCCTTCTTCTGCGCCATCAGCATGTTGCCGATGTGGAAGAGGGCCAGAGCCGCCTGCTCCTGGTCCACCGAAGGCAGGAGATAACGCTCCGACCAGGTGATGCCCTTGTCGCGCTGCGCCATGAAGTACTTGTAGGCTTCGATGAAAGCCTGCGGCGCCTGAGCGACGGCAGCCGGATCTTCCGAGCTGGCCATGGAGATTGCCTGATCGTAGAGATAGGTCTGCTTGTCGCGGTACTGTGCCAGGTTCAGCGCCCAGGGCACCATGTAGAGTGCGAGAGCCCATGCCACCACGAAGGGCAGGGTCCGCATTGCGAACTTTTTCATGTTCATGCTCCTGCAATTATGGGCTCGAACGCCGGATGGCGCTCAGACCGATCCACAAGGCGAAACTGACAGCCGCAACCGCCAGCAGAAAGAGAAGCGAATCCTGCCGCTCGTTCACGTAAACAGTTCGCACGCTTGCGCGAGCCAACTCTTCGATTTGAGCCATAGCAGCGTCGAACTGCGCCTTGTCTTGCACCGAGACGATGGTGCCATTGACGGACCGGGTGAACTTGACCAAGGTCTGCACCTTGGGGGCATTCACGTCAGTCCATTCTTTGCCGACGCCGAAGACGAAGAACTTGATTCCAAGCTCATCGTAGGCAGCCTTAAGCTCGCGCGCGCGATCATCGCCGATATCGGAGATACCGTCGGTGATCATGATGTAGATGCGAGTCGGGTTGCCCGGCTCTTTGCCGAACACACGCACCGCACCAACCAACGCACCGTCCGGCTTGGACGAGGTCGGTCCATCGAAGTTGGTCCCGGCAACGCCAGGTCCAGCCCACACGCGACGCACGTAGTCCTGAATCTGCGGCAGCACACCAATCGCCACTTGCTGGTTCTTGGTAGCCGGGTAGACGTAGTACAGTTTGTCGTCGAAGACGGTCACGCCGATTCTAAGACCGTGACTGTGTTCGATGAAGGCACGAGCAGCGCCGAGTTCGGCATCGATGACCTTCGGCTCGAGCTTTTCTTCGCCTTCGGCAGGGATATACGACGGGCTCAGCCTGTTGTCGAAGTGCGAGGCCAGATTCACTTCTTGCTCGTTTACTGGCCCGCTCATTACCGTCGAAGACGACGTGTCGATCGTCATGTAGATGACGCCGGCAGCGTCAATCGCCGTCTTGTTGAGCGGCAAGAAGCTTCCGGCAATCGCCATGCAAAGCGACACCCAGAGCGCTCCCTTGCTCGTCCAGATGAGAACCGTGAGTACGGTACCGAGTTTGGTGCCGACTCTGATGCGAGAGACCTGGGTGTTCTTCAGCGTGTGAACGCGCCGTCCCCAGCGGTACCAGACCGCGAAGAACACCGGCAGCGCCGCTATCAACCACAGGTAGTTCGGATTCATGAATTCCATGGCTTTCTCCATGAGAACGCGACCCGGGCCAAGCATTAAGCGTGATCCGAGCCTCAGTTGAGGTAGTTAGAGGCAGTCATGCACATCGTGCAGGCGATGACGAATCACCGTCTGAACTCACAAGCTCGCGCGAACCGGAACCTGTCGAGCACCAGATCGTTCATGCTTTAAAAGACAGCCGAAAGCTCTTCTTTTGAAGCATGTCTGGCCGCTTCCCGGGTAGGGAAAGCGTAAGCGCTCGAAAAGTACTGGGGATTTGCGTTTACTGGGGAGTTATGCGCACTGAAAGATTAAGGAAGAATGAATAAAACGTACTCCTCGCCAAAGATCAAAGCAAACGAGCCAAAAAACATATGTTGCGGAGTATAAACAAAAAGCTCTCTGGCAACGTGCCAACATTAACGGCGAAAAGACGCTATATATGCCGCATTGCAAAGATCGACAAGCCCCCAAAAACAGCGCTCTCCGGCCGCTAGAATCCCCGAACGCACTTTTACTAACGATTGTAACGCCCCATGGAAAGCGCATCGACGCATAGCGCAGCTTGCATTGTTCATCGCCACGATCAAAATTTGGACTTGCCGGAGAATCAGGAGCCAATGAAGAGCCTCATCTTCAGCCGGAAAAGTAAAATTTGTGACGCATCCTGGTGGCATATTCGATACCGCCACACAACTGCGAAAAGGCATACTTTCTAAGACCCGGTCCCGGATGTTGCGGACTTTCGCAAGCGTGCGAGGTGTTCACGTTCTTTTCACGCTCCCTGCCAAAGAAATGCCATGACAGACTGGTTATTCGCAAAACCGGCTATTTACCAGCTTTGTTGAAGTCCATTCCGGTGTCGTCGAAAGTCAATTCGTCAACCAGCTCCTCTCTCTTTTTCTTTTTTTCTGCCGGTGCCGCAGAAGGCAAGCTCGCTTCGCTCTTACTACCGACTTTTTTCGGAGGGCGTTTTTCCTTCTTCTCTTTAGCCTTCTCCAGAGCTTTTTCCAAATCTTGAATGCTCGCTTTGTCGGAAGACTTGCCGGTTTTCCCGGACTTATCGGCTTGCTCGGATTTATCGCGATCCTTTCCTGATCTATCTTGCGCTTTCAAAGCCTTCTTATCGTTCTGGCTTCCGGAGCCCTCCTCGACGGACGAACCCAATAATCCACCTTTCAAATCCATCGCTTGCATACCCGGCACTTCTTCACCGGGCAGGGGCACATAATTGACATTCGCTATCGCCTCTGCCTTAGCGGCTCGCGCATCTGCCACTAACTTATCGATAGTGCGAGCGCGGTTTTCAGAAACCTTGCGCATCAAATCTTCCATCGCAGACTCGTCATCGACACCCCGCGTAAAACGAGCCACCGTCTTAGCGATCGACGAATCAGGATCCGCCTCCAGCGACTCGGTTATCTTTTCCAGCGAGACCTGATGTCCCTTTAGTTGCTGCGCGAGCTGCGCTGTCTCTTCATCATGGTTGCTGAGCGAAACAGGATTTTCGGCAGGCGCTCTTCTGCCTTCGATTTTCACTGGTTTCGCGTCAGTTTTTCCTGTTTCGAACTTTCCTGCATTCGGCTCATGATCGCAAGGTTCGCCTGGTCCATGACTGGAATGACAAGACTGCATCTCGACAGGTTTTGCACCTTCCAATTCTCTGGCTATGCGAGCTTCATTTTCTCGAATATCGAGAACTTCGAATTCTATGTTCGATGGGCAACAGTCTTTGATATCACGCAAATGGCTGCCGATGCGGTGCGCCGCTTCCCGCAGATGCGTCAGTGCGCGCTTGCTCATTTCCAGCGACTCGCCGGTTTTCGTCTGTTTCAAAGCCACGACTGATTTGACCAGACTGTCGCAGCCATCACACATTTCCGTCAGACCATGATTGATCTCACGCACTTCGATGGGATGGTCGTCGTAATATTCACCGAGATCGACCAGCGCCCGCCGGATCTGATTGTAACTATCTTCAAAAATTTGCAAAGAGCGCAAAAGCTGAGCATAAGCCACAGAATAGTTTCCGGCCCGAGTCTCTTCCACCAGACTTTCGACATAGACCAGTCCCTGTCTCAAACCGGTGTGACCCATCATCAGTTCCTGAATACCGCTGGAGCGAACGACCAGCCGATAATCAAAAAAATCAACGTCCGACATCTGGTTCACGACGTGTTTGACTTCACGTGAACGGCCATGGACTCTGTCTTCTTCTGAAGGCTCTTTCTTGTTGGCCAACGCCGCAATCCTACCGGTTTCATGCCCAGATAGGTTATACCCACTGGATTCGGAGGTCTGGAAAGCCCGGCGAAAGTTTAAGAATATGGACTGAAGAATGACTCAACCGATTCGGTCTCAGCGCATTTGCAAAAGTCGTTTGGCAAGCCTGGTGATTTTCTTCGTCAGCATTTTTAGTTCGCGACCGAGCGTAATGCTGTCATCATGCACGAAAATCGGATGGATGCCCGTGCCTTTGTAATGGTTGCTAGAGGCTGCCGAGAGGGCTGCCAGCGCGGCGGATGTGTCGGAATTGGAAAACAGCCGGTCCGCATCGCGATGATAGAGCAGCTTGCCGCTGAAGCCTACGTATTCAACTTCTATTCCACTGCCGCAGGTGGTGTCACGGTCAAATCTAAGTAGATTGGTCTGGTCGTGGCTGAAAAGATCGGAATTTACTTTCTCACTCATATCGATGGCGATCATGGAATTCATCGAGCGCTCCTGCACGAGAATGCGATATACACTGGAATGCGTTTATCCGGGAATTGCTGCTGACCAGTTCATACTCGTTACAAAGCGGGCTCTTGTCAAGGACCACTTTCTCCGACAATCCGCAGGCCGCTTGGTTAAGCGCAACTCACAAAACACAAGACGCCGATTGGTGCCTGCATACACAAAAAATGCAGGGCGGCAAAAACCCGCCTGGGAAGCCAGGTTTAATGCGGTTTAAGCAAAAGAGGCAAGGAGGCGTACACGAATAAGCAACAACACGAATAATCGCTGAGCACGTTTTGGCGGGCTGAGCGAATATTCGAAGAATGACAGCCAATCGACCGTTCATTCAATGAATTCAAAAAAGATATTTTTCCTGTTTGAAATTCAGGCGCCGCCTGCGGCACCCATTTTCCTTCATCAACCTCCTTCCTTTATGCCTGTGGGTCGCAACCCAAGCGCTTCAACGAGCGATCGAGAGTTTCCAGCTGCGATACCAGCTTCGATACCAGAGCCAAACTGCCCTGACCGCGCACGCGCTCGAGATTATCGAGAAGTCTCTGCCTCTCTTTCCACAATTTCTTCACTTCCAATGAGTCATTCTTTCTCGAGGAGGCTTGCGCCTGCGCAGCTTCCGCCTCGATAAAGCGGTTCACACGGACTTTCTCAGCCTTCTGCCTGGCTTTTCCGGCAGCCTTTTCGGCATTCTCTTGGCTTTCCAAGTCAGCCTGCTTCCTGGCGCTGTCGTCGGAAACATTGGGCAGACTGGAGAGTTTGTTGCGCTCAACCATTTCATTGAACTTTTTGTCAGCCTGCTGACGAGCATATTCGCTCAATTCCATCTGTTGCTGACTCTTCTTGCGCGCCTCCAGCAAAGCCGGATTTTTCTTGTTGCCGGCAAAATTGTCGAAAATAGACATGGCCGCGCCCATACCGAAAAGCATCAGAGGCGAGCAGAAGGCAATCGAGGCAAGCGACATCTCGGTGCGCGACGAAAAAGCTCTTGCTTCCTCATCTTTTGCAAGCTGTTCGGGAGTCTTAGGCGCACTCTTAGCAGCTTTCTTATCGGCGGCCGCAGTATTTTTATCCGCTTTATTCTGCGGATCGCGTTCTTGTTTGAGCTGATTGACACGGTCGCGCTCTTCTCTCAAGCGCGCCGCCAGAAGCAATTCTTTTTGATGCTGTTCCTGGCGAATTCTCTCCTGCTGGGCGCGCTCTTTTTGTATCTGCTCCTGCCGGGCTTTTTCGCGCTGCGCTTGTTCTTGCTTCATGCGCGCCTGCAACTGCTGCTCGCGCTGCAACTGTTCTTGCTTCAATCGGGCCTGCAATTGCTGTTCGCGCTGCATCTGTTCTTGCCTGCGCCGAGCCTGATCTTGCTGGTCACGCTGAGCTTGCTCCTGTTTGAGCTTGGCCTGTT
>JAIETE010000083.1 GCA_019745505.1 Candidatus Obscuribacterales bacterium
CGGTCACAATACCGACCTGCCCGCCTTTCGCAAAGCGCTGGAAGAAAATTTCGGCGAAAGAAAACGAGGCGCAGCACTCGTCCTTGGAGCCGGAGGCGCGGCCAGAGCGGCAATAGCTGCACTGGTAGACTTGGACTTTCAGGACATAAAACTACTGGTGCGAAGCCTGGAGAAGCACTCCCTTGCCGATTTTTTCTATGGCGACAAACTGATTGCCGGCGAAACCATCACCATGCACCGAAGCGAAGATTTCGCAGAAGAAGAGCATGACGTACCGCAATTAATCGTCAATTGCACACCGCTAGGTCAAGCCTCGAGCCAGCTTCCTGACTGGGTTGACGTTATGTTCAAACGCGCCGGAGAGCGGGCGTTTTTCTTCGATATGGTTTACTCGAAAAACGAAAAATCCACGCCGATGATTGCCGCTGCTGCCAAATATGGACTAGCCTGCATCGATGGCAAAGAGATGCTAGCGCGCCAGGCAGCCCTAGCTTTCGAATTCTGGACGGAAAAGAATGTGCCACCGGATGTGATGCTGAATGCGCTGCAGGCCAAAACACTCGGTTAGGCAGAATTACATCAAGGCTTGCCCGTCGAAGAAGATGGGCACCAATTGCATTGCCAGTCCCAGTTCGCCTTCGATAGCCAGCACTCCGGAAAGAGCAGCCGTCATCGCCGACATATTGCCTTCGAGAATTTGTTTGAGGTCGTCTGAATTTACCGAAATCACGCAATCGGCTTTGCCGTTGGCATTGCTGTCATCGCTTACGTCTTCGAATGTCACCTGCCCATCGTCGATCTTGGTCAGCACCATCGAGCCGCCCTGGCCGCGCACAGCGAATAGATAGGTGGCGGTTACGTTGCGTGCAGCCTCCGGTTTGAAGCGCTTTTGCAATTCTTGAATGGTGTTTATGCCTGACACTGACCCAATCCTATTTTGAAATTTGTAATTCGTAATTTGTGACCTGATGAAGCGCAATTCTTGTCGAATGCCTATGAATGTCGAATCGTGTCCGCCTGCGCAGACAAAATTTCGGCGAAAAGCCGCTCATCGGGCTGATTATATCGCACAGGCAAATCTATGGCGGTTTTGCCGGTTTCTATGATTTTGTTCATCGTCGCTGAGAAGCCTTACTTTCAAAACCGTACTTATAATGAGTATCCAGTCGGAGGTCTTTTCAGTGTCTGACAGCGGTTTCGGCAAAAAACGCGCCATGTCGAGCGTCAATAAAGTGCTCAGTCAGCTGGTCTCGTCCCTCAACCTGGACAGGCGCTTGAAAGAGCACACTCTGCTCGGGCTGTGGCCGACGATTGTCGGCGATCCGTTCGCCTCCAAATCACGTCCTCTTTTCATCGATCATGAAGGCAATATAGTCATTGCCGTAAGCGAAGCTGCAGTAGGGCAGGAATTGAGCCTGATGCGAACGCAGCTAGTCAAGAGAATGCGAATTGCAGGTAACGGACTTGGCATTGAAATTCGCGGCATTCGCTTCGACTTGAAACACTTTCACAAGAAAGAGGAGATAGCAGCCAATCGTGAGGCTGTGGAAGCGACCAGGCAGAAATGCCTGCAAAACACCCCTGGACCGAAAGAACTGGCATCCGTGACCCTTAGCGAAGAGGAAGAAGCTGATATCAAAGCGCTTAAGACGCGCTTAACCGCAGCCGACGGCGAGCACGAAAGAGTGCATGATCGAATAGTTGCTTTATATGAAAAGGAACTAAGGGCGCGCAAATGGATGGAAGCCAACGTCTCTACCCAATGCGGGGCGTGCAAGCAGCCGACGCCCATGCTGTACGGCTCACAGGGTTTATGCTCGATGTGTTTTTTCGAGTCACAGATTCGTCCGGCCCAGAGCGAAAAGGGCGCATGAAATAAGCCCTTACATGAATAAGGTCCAAGATTGGAGTCTTCAAAAGTTTCCTTCTGACTACTGTGTTATCATTGCCCGGCACTTGAATCCGGCTTTTTTGGCTAAAAAAAACGAACAGATATCAAACAAGCATGCGAACGATGTTCTCATTTGGAAAACAAGATTCAAAGTTGGTTGATTTGGCGCTTAGAGCCCGTAGCACCGCTCTAAAAGAGAGACCCTAAACAGTGATTCGCCTACAGAACGTCACCAAGGACTATGGCGGAAGACCAGCGCTGGTCAATGTGAATTTGCACATTGCGCTGGGTGAGTTTGCCTTCCTCGTCGGTCCGTCAGGCGCCGGCAAATCTACGCTGATGCGTCTGCTTTATCGTGAAGAGACACCCACATCCGGAAGCGTATTCGTGGGCGGAGTCAATCTGAACCGCCTGCACAAGCGCCAGGTGCCTCTGCTGCGCCGCCGCCTGGGCACCATCTTCCAGGACTACAAACTGCTGCCGCGCCAAACAGTCTTCAACAACGTCGCTTATATCTTGCGAGCTCTCGGAGTGGACGAGAAGGAAATAGCAAAACGCGTACAGAGCGCGCTTTCAGTCGTCAGTCTCGAACACAAAGCCGATGCGTATCCGGATGAATTGTCCGGCGGCGAGCAGCAGCGTGTCGGCATCGCCCGTGCCATCGTTAATGGACCGCCCGTTCTTCTTGCCGATGAACCGACGGGCAACCTCGACCCGGCGACCTCTTTGGAAATCGTGCAATTGCTCGAAAGAATCGCCGAGCGCGGCACGACCGTGTTTATCTCCACCCACGATACGAATATCGTTAATGCTCTGCGCAGACGCGTTATCTATCTAAAGGGCGGTGAAATAGTGTCCGACGTCGACAGCGGCGTCTACGAATTGGAGCCAAATCTGAACGTATGAGGCAGTTGAGAATATTTTTCCGAGTAATCATTGAGACCGGCATCGGTGTCAAAAGATCGGGCTGGTCCAACTGGTTGGTCGTCAGCATTCTCGCCATCGCCCTCACCATATTCGGTGGCATTCTCCAGGTGACGATGACGATGAAAAACGTCGTCACAGCCTGGGGCTCGCAGCTCGAAGTTTCAGCATATTTGAAAGACGGCTATCAGCCAAAGCGGGTAGCACGAGAAATCAGCCAGATCCCGGAAGTTCAGCTGGTTGAAATAGTCACCAAGGATGTCGCCTGGGACGAGATGAAATCGACCTTCAAAGTGGCGTCATTAGCCAATCCGCTGCCGAATACTTTGCATATCCGCGCCAGCAACCCCGAAGCAGTGGAAGCAGTTGCTGCGAAAGTAAAACTGCTCTCGGCAGTCGAGAATATTCGCTATCCATTGAAAGTAGCGCGCAAGATAAATGAGTTCAGGCACTTTATCGAAATTGCCGGTTTCGCCATTACAGCGGCTCTTTCCGCCGCCACTCTTACCGTCATCGGCAACACGATTCACCTGCTTATCGAATCAAGACAAAGAGAAATTGAAATTCTCAGTCTCATGGGAGTCAGCCCCTTCTACATAAAAGGGCCTTTTGTTCTGCAGGGTGCCGCATATGGAGCGGGTTCCGCAGCAGTTGCAATTTTGGTTCTGGCGGCTGTTCATTTATATCTGGATCCTTACATTACCGATCAGCTTGTAAGCCTCGCTCCTTTCCTGCCGAAAAATCTCGAATACGGCATGTGGCAAACGTTCGGAGTTATGCTTGGTCTTGGCGTTCTGGTAGGGGCAGGCGGCTCGGCCTGGACATCCGGCAAGTACATCAAGATCTAAATTCGGCGCCGAACAACTGAGTCAATACTCTCAAGGGCGATGCAAGTAATGCATCGCCCTTACCAGTTGTGTCACTGCGAGTCTAAAGTCTTTAGTCCAGAGTCTCCAGCTTTTTCAAGCTGTAGACACTTTGCGAGAATGGCTCGTCGAGACTACCCAGAAGAGCATTGCCGACTCCGTTCAGAGCGCCTTCTGCAACCGTTCCGGCTACTCTCAAAGTCTGACCGGGAATGGACGCAGCCATAGTTGGGGTAATCCAGTTGTCGTTGCGTTGAAATTCTTTGTCGAAACTCTTTGCATACATATCCATTCGTTTCGCTTCGCAGCGCGCGATTGCAATCGGGGTGCCGATTACCACTCCTGAGGCGAACGATGCGATCTTGATGGGAATAAGAGCGGTTTGTCGAATGTGATTTTCAGCAATCTGCTCGGCAGAGCTGCTCTTAACATCCTTTGCATAGGCAGGCACAGCCTGCAGAGCCAGAATCGCCATTAATACTGTTTGTTTGCGCATAGCTAATTAAGTCCTCCATGACTTGCTCACAGCCTAAGGCAAAACAACAATCGACTTTCTTTCTGCTCAACACTTTCCGAATTGTTGAGACGCGGGAACATCATCAAAATATAGACGACAAAAGAGGGAGGCGTAATTCGCCTCCCTCTAATTAGTTTGTGACTTTCGAAAGCTTACTTGTTAGCGGTTTCGAGAAGGGTCACTTTAGTCATCTTGTCGCCCTTGCGCAATTGGCTTACGACTTGCAAACCATCGATGACTTTGCCGAATACTGCATAGTTCATATCGAGGAAAGAAGCTGGAGCGAGTGTGATGTAGAACTGGCAGCTGGCGGAATTGGGGTCGTTGGCTCTTGCCATTGCCACAACGCCTGCTTGGTCATGCTTCAAGCTCGGCTTCACTTCCAGAGGAATGCGATGTTCTTGCTTGGTAGCTGGATCGATGTAACCGCCGGTGCCATCACCTTTGGGGTCGCCGCCTTGAATTACGAATCCAGGCTCGTATCTGTGGAAGGTGAGTCCGTTGTAGAAACCTTTGGATACCAGGTTTTGGAAATTATTTGCGGTGGTTGGGACTTCGTTTGTGAACAATTGGATTTTGATGGTTCCCTTTGTGGTTTCCATCACAACTACTGGTTCTGTCATTTTTCCCTTCTTGCCAGCGGCAGACTTAGGTTCGATTGCGTTTGCTGAGCTTGTAAAACAGATGCTGGTCATAAGGCAAAGCATTGCTGCCACCACGGACAGTACCACTTTTCCCAAACCGTTTACGCGGCCATTAAATGTAAGCATTCGCTTGGCAACTCCTAATTACTGTGAAAACGCTAGTGATTCTAGCGCAGTTAGCCTGGATTAAGCCTTTTTCTCAAGTTTCACTTAGTGATTGGTTGCGAAAATTCGCATATGCCGACTAGTTGCCGGAGGGCGGCAAGGCTTTGCGGCTGGGCTTATCCACGGTGACGGTGAGAACTGAAGCAGGCAGCGTAGGCGGCATGTAGGAAATGGGCACTCTTATAGAATCGACCTGCGGCAACGTATCAGCATCAAATCCCAACCAGCCCTGGGTTTCATCGCCAGGCATAAGAACTCGTTTGCCGAAATTCTCCACTTCCACTTCGTGGCGAGTGCCGTCGCGCCCCAGAGCAACGCCAAGATCGCGCTTTCTGTTCTGCCCGGGTGTGATGAACTCATAGAATATATCGCCGGCCAAGCCCAGAGACATTGCTGTGACACCAGCAACAGCAAGCTTTCCGCCGAGCGACAGTGTCGACTGGGCGTCGTGCTCCAGTTCCTTTGAGTCGCACGGTTTGTAGACCTGTCCATTCACTCTCACTTCAGCTTGATTGGCGTCGATGACGACGACTTGATCGCTGATGTTTTTGATATTCAATTCGATAAAGTGCACCGAGCGGTCTCGGTGATGAGTCAAAGGGGTAGTGGCGAGCAAGCGCGCATGACCGTTGACAGACGCAGCCTCGGCGACACCGCGCAAAAGAGGACGACCGTCTGTGGAGTGAGCGCCACCAGTATCTGTGTGTGCGGGAAAGGGCTCTTGCAGCTTGTCATTGCTTTGCACGTGTGGGGGAATCTCTGAACTATCCGCATTCTTCTCGATAGGCGGCTTCAGCTCGACATTTTCCTGCGCAAAGACAGGCAAAGCAGCCCATACCGCGGTAGCCAGGCATAGCCCAAGCGCTCTTGTTTGACGGGGATTCCACATGATTTCAACCTTTCCCAGACTTGCAAATTGTTTGGTCTGGGCAAGGATATCATCTGCCCCTTCGTCCGACCAATTGATAGGTAACTTTAGCGCGCACCTGGCCCTGTTTCGTGATACTGACGCGTTCTAAACCATTAAATTGCGCACCACCAGGCACAAGGCTCATTACGATTGCCTCCCCGGCGACGGTGTTCTTAATAGGATGTTGATATCGAATGAATGCAGTATTGCCTTCGACCTTATCAACAACCAATTGAGTGGATACTCCCTGGTCGTTGCTCATGCTGTAACCAGAATTCGGATCGCCGCCGATATTCCAGACATTATTGGTATTGGGGGCAAAAACGGCTTCGGCGCCCGCTTGAAATTCCGGCAGAGCCTCAACTTTTGTGCGCTGTCCGGATACATTCCAGGAACCGAGAAAACTGGCCGGCAAAACCACCCTTTGCGCTTGCAATTGAATAGGTGGCCGACGAGGGGGCGCATCTTGCTGAACTCCAGCATTGATCGGGCGGCGCGGAACGTCTTCCCTAACTCCGGCATTCATAGGACGGGGAGCCGGCATCGCCTGTGGCGTCGGATATTGCGGATATGCCGGATAACTGGCGTCACCGTTGTACTGCTTCTGCTCGGCACCGAGCTTGAAAGGTTCGGCAGCTACGCTCTGCGGCAAGGCGGCGAAATTGACCAAAGCCACCGCCCCTAAACACAGGGATGCGGTAAGGCTCTTACCAAAAAAACCACTGGTCGACATCTATTGCCTCCTCACGGAAGAACCATACTGATTGGCGTACTTGAATTGCCCGGCAATCCTTAAATACGATTTATAAAGCAGATTTTATACTATTCCGCCCGGAAGCACAAAAGCTTTTTATGGCGTTTTTGTAACTTGCGCCGTGCGTTTTATAGAATCGGCTCCCACACTCTTCAGCGGCGCCACCGGTTTCAGCCCCGCAGGCGCTGTTCTCATTGCCGGTGCAACGGACTTAAGCACGTATCCTACACTCTTCAATTCGGGTGCAGCAGGCGCGGCAACGGACTTTTCAGGTGCTCTTTCAACAGGCTGATAAGCAGTGCTGCCGGCTTCTTCGGCAAATCCAATCTCTTTCAATTTTTCATAGGCGGCCTGACCGATAACCGATTTCGGTTCAGCCACCACTATGTCGACCAGAGGTCCGAGCGCTTCAGGCATGCGATTTTGTTTGATAAAAATCTCTGCTTTGAGAAGCCCTGCCTCGTGTTTGAGAGACGAGAATTTGACGGCGGACTGGCGCTCTTGCGCGGCAGCAGCCTTCATCGAGTCATTCTTGCCGAGCGCCAGACTCAATTTCCAGTGGGCATCAGCCATATCGGAAAGCCATTCGCACAGCTGGAAGACCGCATCCTGTACGTCCTGGGGTCTGCTGACGGCGAGCAGATTACGCAATTCGGCAATGC
>JAIETE010000227.1 GCA_019745505.1 Candidatus Obscuribacterales bacterium
CTGGACGGGGCAGCCCTGCTCTTCGACCAATCTCCACTGGTGCGCAGCGCCGGTCCTGCAAAGGAAGGCGTAGCGGTCGCCCAGGCGACGGGACCTTTGTTCCAGACAGGCACAGGCAGCAGTTTTCGTGACGCGTTGCGGTCCAGACTGCAGGGGGGTCAGCCACTACCGCCTGCAGAAGTAGCTAATCCGGAACGCGTGCAGCAGCAGCCGGGCGACTTTCAGCAGCGCTATCCAACCGTGCGCGACAGAGTGCCTACACCGGTCAGCAACTTACCGAGGCTTCAATACGCTCCACCGACCCAAAACGAGCCCTCACTGCTGGAGAGTGCCGGTCTGAAGAAAACAAGTCTGGACGAGCCATACATAAGCAAAACGAGCGATCAAGGCAATACGCTTTTTGAAGCCCTGGCGAGGGGTGGCGCGTCAGCCTACTTCATCAACAGAGATTATGCGCAAAGAACGGCGGCATTAGAAAAGCACATCGCAACGACAGAACTGGTTTCGCCCGGCACAAAGCAGAGCTTCCAGATGGCGCGAGACGGACTGCTCAATGGTCTGAAAGTGCCAATTCAAAACGCCGAACTGGCAATGGAAGGCTTGTACAAGAAGTATCCAATCGAGCTGTTCCAGGGCGCCTCAATTCCCAAGATAGGCGGGACGGGCAAGATCATGATGCCTCACCCATGGGATTTAGACCAACTTGCTCTGGCAGACCAGGCGCACGCAGAAAAATATCTCAAGCTCTCCTCACTGAGAGAGCAGTTGGTTGCACACTGGCCGCCTGTGGCCAGCACTCAATTAGGCAGATTGCCGACCGAAGTGGCAAGCATGAATATTGTAAAAGCCGAAGGTCTCGTTACTGAAGCCGCAAAATTCGACGCGGCCGGCACGGCCTTCACCGGAGAAGTGAGCAAGACGCTTGCCCGCAACGATGCCATGAGAGCAGCAAACACGAATATGGTATTTAAGAGCGTAGGAGCTATGGCAGGCGCTTGGATGACAAACGTAGTAACGGATAACATCGTCAATACAAAGCATGGACCATCCATGGTGGTCTGGGGCGCTGACTTGATATCGCCGGCGATACTATTCACCAATCGCAGCATGCTGACAAAGTATGGCGTTGTAGCAGGCTCTCACTTACTGGCGAAACTCTACGATAAGTACACCGAGAAATAGCTCTGCGCCGCTCACAAAGGCAAGTCAGCGTCGGTTTTTGCCGCCAATCGTCCGCGCTTTTCGTCGACCCGCCAGAGCAAAAGCAGACCGGCAATGAAAAAGACCCCACAAGACAATAATGCCACCCGGTAATTGTTTCCGCTCAGATGAGTGACGGCGCCGAAGGTCACCGCACCAATACAAGTGGCCAGTTTATGAGCCATGCCCCAGAGTCCGAGAAACTCACCGGAGCGACCGCTCGGTGAAAATTGTCCGACCAGCGCCCGTCCGGCCGAACCGGTCGCACCCATGGCAATGCCTACGAAATTGGCGGCGATCCAGAGGTGCGCTTTTTCCGTTGCCAGGCAAGCTATGAAGACAGCGATAGTCCAAATACTCAAGGTTATCGCCAGCGTCTTGATGGCGCCGATTCTGTCTTGAACCATGCCGAATATACCGGCACCGACGGCGGCTGTGACACTGACGACAAGGATCATTATTACGGAATCTGATGCAGTGAAGTGCAAGACCTGCTGTGCATAAACCGAAGCCAGGTGAATCACTGCCGTGCTGCCGCAACTGTAGACACAGAGAGTCAGCAGAAAGTTGAACAAATCTCTGTAGTGCCGGGCGTGACTGAGCGTGTGACGCAGGCGATCAAAACCGACTTTGAAGTAATTCTTGCCGACGACATCGGTTTGCGGCGTGGCTCTCTCTTTGAGAAAGATGAAAGTGGGCAATGAAAAGACGAAAAACAAAATGGCGCATATCAGCATCGCAAACGGTACGTACTCGGTCTGCTGCATGCCTTGAGCCTTAGCCCATGTGAAATAAGCGAAGCACAAACCAAGAGCAATCAGGCTTCCAACATAGCCTGCCCCCCAGCCGATGGAAGAGATCCTTCCCATATTTTCTTGAGTAGACAATTCAGGCAGGAAAGAAGCAATCAAGTCTTCGCCCGTGCCAAAAAAGAAATTCGCCAGAGTCAAAGCAATGACGGCAGCCCACGGCTCTCCCGGCGGGATGACGCTGAGCGTCGCGGTGCAAAGAATGCAAAGTGTCGTCGTCACGAAGAGCATGCGTTTCTTTGCAGCCATGGCGTCGACAATAGTTCCGAGAACAGGTGCGGTCAGAACAATCGCAATTGCGGACAAAGGGATGATGATTACCGACAACAAAAAGGTGCCGAGTTCTTTTCCACCGGCACTTTGACCACAAATGACATCCACGAAATAGGCGTTATAGACGGCCGTAGCTACAACCGTGCCATAGGTCGCATTGGCGATATCGTAGGCAGCCCATGCGGCGATTTCGCCTCTAGTTGCCCGACCATGCTCTACACCAGTAGGAGCGCCGCTTCCGGATTCCACGCTCTTCTCTCTTTCAAATGCAGGCGCTTTGCTCATTTGTTTTTGGTCATTCCAGCGGTCATTATATAGGCTGGGTTCAACCTAAGTTGCCCAACTAACTGATTGTCGTTGAAATCCCAACTATGTTCCCGAGCGAAGACTAATGATCCACACACAGTCAAGAAAATCGCTCGGCTAAACTTTCCTCATACGCACCGACTTACTGGCATGCATTCGGATACTTACAACGCATTTTAGAAATGGTGGACACTTGCAAGAGCCTGTCGAACACACAGTTCTAAACACCGAAACCGACCTTCAGAACGACTCTTGCCTGGATACTCTGGCGCTCTGTTCGAGTTTGATAAGTGCCTGCCTGATTGCCTCTTTGATAGTGGCGCAAAGAGGATGGGTCTGCCCGCAAAGAACATATCCACGACTACCTTTACTCGATAGCTTTTCCATAGCCGACCCATTAGAGCCGATTTTCTACAGCGCTATGCTCCTGGCTTTGCTGGCGTACAACTTCTCCGGACGCAAGAAATTTTTTGCGGCAATCTTCGGTTTTGCAACAGCAGCGACTATTGCGCTCGATCAAACCAGGCTACAGCCATGGTTGTACCTTCTATCGATAATGCTCTTTTTGATCGCATCAGCAAAGAGCGCCAATATCGGCAATTCGATGAGCGTCCTAAACGCTCTCAGGATATGCATTGTCGGAACTTATTTGTTTGCAGGAATTCAAAAGCTAAACGTCAGTTTTTGCCAAATCGTTGTTCCTTCTATGTTTCCGAAATTCATGCCAGCCCCGCCCCCCGACCTTTGCATGGCGATTGGCATCCCTGCCGCCATTGTCGAAACGTCTCTGGCGGTCTTTTTAATTCTGCCTGCCACGCGCAGTTTTGGTGCTTGGCTTGCGATTTCTTTCCACGCCGTAACGCTCTGGATGATCACGCAACAGGGCTGGAACGCAGTCGTCTGGCCCTGGAATATTTCGATGATGCTGCTCGTCTATTTGCTTTTCATCCGCTCAAAGCCTGAAAGCCTTTCCAAATTCTGCCTGCCGGATTCACTGCAAAAGATTCTGGCGACAGTCATTTTTATCCTTTTGCCGGTTCTGAACTTCTACGGTATGTGGCCCTATTACTTATCGGCCGCGCTTTACTCAGGCAACACACCGGTCTTGCGCGCCGTCGTCGCCAAAGAAGATGAGGAGCGGCTGCCTGCGGCGATTCGACAGGCAATCGATATCTCCTGTGCTGATGGACCAACCCTGGTCGCCGAAAGGTGGGGGATAGAGGAATTGGGTATCCCGAGCTTCCCGGAGGTAAACAGCCTTGAGAAACTTGCCTCGAAACTCGTCGCCTCAGGTAAATTCAGCAATTCCAAGATCTACATAGACACATATCCACGCTTTTTCGAAGGTGAAAAACGCCGCAGGGCAGTATATTTATCGGCAACTGAGAGCCGCTGAAATGCCAAATTTAACCTCAGTGTTTTTGTTTCTTTTCTGGGAATAAACGTAAAAAGGCGTTTTGGCGGACGCCCTTCTACAAACTCGCCGGGAGCTGGTTGATGACTAAGTTGGCATGGAGCGTAGCGGCTGTAACCGACCGCGGGCTGCATCGCTCGGAAAACCAAGACAATTTCTACATAAGCCCGGACATGAGGGTTTTTGTCGTAGCCGACGGTATGGGCGGTCTCAAAGGCGGGGCAAGAGCCAGCAAATTGGCTGTCGATGCCGTAGAAGCACAGTGGAAGGAAAACCCACCCGACTTTAGCGACCGCGAAGCAGTGCAGCAGTGGCTTGTAGATGCAGTCGCCAGCGCCAATCAGAGCGTTTTCACCGCAGCCTCACAAGACGAATCGGTTCAAAATATGGGCACCACAATCGTCGCCGGCGTTCAAACCGAGGCAAACACGCTGCAAATCGCACACGTGGGCGATTCTCGTGCTTACTTGATTCGGGACGGCAAAACTATCGTCCTCACCCAAGACCATTCAGTGGTCATGGAAATGGTTCTAAAAGGACAACTGACGCCCGATCAGTTCAAAAACAGCCCATTCAGGCATTATTTGACGCGCTGCGTAGGACATTCCGGCAAGGTCGAAATAGACCGCACCCCCGTAGAACTTAACCCTGATGACCTGATCATTCTCTCTACGGACGGGCTTTCAGCCGTGCTTGACGAAGAACAGATTTTCGAGGAAATGAGGGGCTCGAATACCCCCAAAGAAATTTGCGATGCCCTGCTCAAATCGACACTTGATGGCGGCGCACCCGACAACGTGACTATTCTTGCCGTCAAATACAGCGCCCACAAAGAAAAAGAAGAGCCGGTTGAAAAGCCCAGGAAGAAGAAAGAAAAAGAGAAGTCCGGAGACAGGACCGGCTAATCCTGAGGCATAGCCTTTTCAAAGTATGACCAGCTAAACTCTTGTAGAATAATGGCTGCTCAATCAACATGCACCATATTTGGTTGCATAACTTTCGTTTTTCCAGCAGGGGAGATCCGGCACATGGCGACAACATTCAGAAAGCTGCTCAATTTGAACAATGAGAATCAGAGCCTGGCAGACAGCTCTCTGGTCGTCGTAGACGCTCAAAGAGAATATCTGGACGGTAATCTGCCTCTAAGCGGCATCGAGCAAGCTCTGGACCAAATTTCGCACATCCTTTATCGCGCCCGCTCTCTGGGCACGAATGTAATACACGTGCAACATTTCTCACCGAAAGGCGCTCCACTCTTCAATCCCGACGACAAGTTCGTAGAAATAATTGATGCCGTCAAACCGATTGGCACGGAGCCTGTCATCAAAAAGAATTTGCCTGATTCGTTCGCCGGAACAGATCTGGATGAGCGTATCAAGACCTCCGGAAAGAAGGATCTTGTCGTCGTCGGTTTTATGACACACGCCTGTATAAGCGCCACAGTGCGCTCAGCACTGAATTATGGTTATCACACCACAGTGGTCGCCAATGCGTGCGCAACTAGAGATTTGCCCACTCTGGAAAGCAACGATATTATCCCCGCCGGCACCGTACATGATGCCACCATGGCTGCGCTATCGGATCTTTTCGCTCGTGTGATTGCCGACGAAAAATCTCTCAAAGACTGAGTTTCAGACGCAATAAAACTAATTTACCTTAGCTTCGACCGGAATCAAGTATTCCATTTTTCGATTGCGCAGAAAAGTGAAAAGAGACTGCCTCAAATCCAGATTGCCTTCTTTGGCGATAGGAGTGAATTTCTCGACGCGATGGATGCGTGCCTCGTTGTCAGCCTGCATAAGCGGTTTTCCAGCCTCATCATAGCGCCGGGTAGAAGCGATCATCTTAATCACGCCGTCCTCAACCGGCTCGTAATTAGTCACCGATTCCTGCTGAAATGCTTCGACAATCTCTTTTGATTGTCGTTGCACGCGAGCAGCCGCGACCATACTGCGAAAAGAAACAGCTTGCTCGCTCTGGTTCGTAAAGTCCTTAGTCAAAACCTGGTGATACTCGACAAATTCGGGGAAATCAGTGGAAGACGTGTATGGCAACTTCAAGAAATGCCAGATGCCACCGCGCCCATCACGTTGCGTGCCATAAGCAAAGCGACTCTTGGCCTTGAAAGTGAAAGGAGTATGGGCCGATTCTTTATGATTGACGAGATCCTGACGGGACGTTGCCGTCTCCACATCGGCAAACCATGTGCCTGCAAGCCATTCTGGGATTCTAATCCAGGTACTTTTGGAGCCGTCCGCCTCGCCTTCTTTCCAAACAGACCCGGGCAAAAACTTACTGTTGACGGGGGCAACCTTCTCTTTGTGCTCGATGCCGCCCTGCACATACTTCTGTGCAAAAGAGGCAGTGCCTGACAGCTGCTGGGCTCCAATCAATAAGACGGCAATCACTGCAGCAGAAAGGTTTTGTCTTTGCATCACGAGCTTCTCCTCAAGCACTTCAGTCGGCAAGTCAATATTAGTGGATAAGTATCGAGCGGCACATGATAGATCGGTAAAGCTCCGAGCATGAGTATATGCTTCCGCCCCCGCTCATATGGGTTTCAAAGCAAACAAGGAAGGCATCCAACCTTCCTTGCTGAGATGAATTGAATGAGCTTATGACCGGGAATCAGTTTTTCCCGACTTCTCTTCCACCCGAAAGCATGCGGCGCAATACGGGCATGCCATCGCTAGACAGCGCAACCTCGGCTACCAATCCATCCGAGCTGACGGACTGCGCGGAACCTTCGGCGACATAGAATTTCTCTATTCCTGTGCTGATCGGCTGATCGGACGAGTTAGCTCCGTTGTATACGACCTTCATAACAGCCTCATCATTTCTCAGGTTCTTGGGAATTTCCTTGCTTGCCGAAACCGGCTCCCAGCAAGTAGCGGCCTTTTTCAATTTGAGGAAAACAGAATCGCCGGTTTTGAATTTTTCGAAATCGACTTTACTGCTCACGTCGTAGCTAACTTGAACGAAGTCACCCTTGAAAGGGTCTCTTGGATCGTATGTGTGACACTTCAGCAGCACAGTCTTGCCAAAAGCAAGTGTCTGCGCGTACGGAACGCCGAAAGCGAGCAGGGCACCGACCTGCGTTGTAACAATCAGCGCAAAGACTTTCGCACTGAAATCTTTGCGAGCGAATTTCGGCGAAGTGTCAGGAATCGCAATCGATTCGACAGGCGGAATCGCGCTCTGATTAGGGTTTTCCTTAGGTATCGTAGAGATCATTTTGGTATCCTCATGGTGTTGTCTTTTCGAGATTCCGCTC
>JAIETE010000035.1 GCA_019745505.1 Candidatus Obscuribacterales bacterium
CACTAACACTTCGCTTCCATCAAGCTGTGTAGAGGACTTTCACCTCCAGGTTACTGAACATGCCCGGCACTCAAAAGCAAGGGCGACGCATGGCGCCGCCCTTACAAATCTAATGTCGCTGTGACTTAGTCGTCAGATGCTCTGAATTCGGCATCGACCACATCTTCTCCAGCCTGGTTGTAGCCGGCACCGCCGTCTCCGCCATTGCCGTAGTCATAGCCACCGCCGGCGCCACCATCGGCACCTCCAGTGGTGTAGTCTTCCATGCCTGCACCGCCGCCTTCATCTCCGCCGCGCGAAGCTGCTTGTTGCAAGAGAACGAGGGCGCCTCTGAGTTCGTTCATGATCTGTTTGACCGACTCGAGGTCTGCATCGTCCTTGAGTTTTTGCCTGAGGTCGGCAACCAGCATCTCTGCTCTCGCCTTTTCCCCGGACGATACTCTGTCGCCGAGATCGCGCACTTGTCTTTCGACTGCGTAGCAGATGCTGTCTGCTTCGTTGCGCACGTCCGCTTCTTCTTTGCGCTTGCGGTCGTCTGCCGAATAATTTTCGGCATCGCGCATCGCTTTTTCGATGTCCTCTTTGGACATGTTTGTAGAAGCGGTAATCGTGATTTTCTGTTCTTTGCCGGTCATTTGGTCACGTGCTGTGACGTTCATGATGCCGTTGGCGTCGATGTCGAAGGTAACTTCAACTTTCGGCGTGCCTCTGGATGCCGGCGGAATGCCGTCGAGACGGAAGTTGCCCAACAGCTTGTTATCACGAGCCATCGGACGTTCACCCTGGAATACATAGATATCGACGGCGGTCTGGTTGTCGTCGGCGGTCGAGAATACTTCCGCTTTTCTTGTCGGAATTGTGGTGTTGCGGTCAACCAATTTGGTGAACACACCGCCCATAGTCTCGATACCGAGAGACAGCGGAGTGACGTCGAGGAGTACGACCCCTTTGACTTCTCCACCCAGTACACCGGCTTGAATTGCAGCTCCGACAGCCACAACTTCGTCCGGATTTACGGATTGGTTGGGCTCTTTGCCGCCGGTAACTTGTTTGACAAGCTCCTGTACTGCAGGAATTCTGGTTGAACCACCTACGAGTACGACTTCGTCCAATTGTTCGTAGCCGAGCTTGGCATCTTTCAATGCTTGCTCCATAGGATTGCGGCAACGCTCAACCAAACTGCGAGTCAGTTCGTTGAAACGAGCGCGGGTCAGTTTGATTTCTAAGTGTTTCGGACCGGTAGCATCGGCAGTGATGAACGGCAGCGAGATGTTGGTTTCGGTAACGGAGGAAAGTTCGATCTTCGCTTTTTCCGCTGCTTCAGTCAGTCTTTGCAGAGCTTGCCTGTCCTTGCGCAAGTCGATGCCTTCAAGGTTCATGAATTCATCGGCTACCCAGGTCACTACTTGATGGTCGAAGTCATCGCCGCCAAGGTGCGTATCGCCCGAGGTGGACTTAACTTCGAATACACCGTCGCCCACTTCGAGAATGGAAACGTCGAATGTACCACCGCCCAGGTCGAATACAAGGATGATTTCGTTGTCTTTCTTATCGAGACCGTATGCAAGCGCTGCTGCAGTCGGCTCGTTGATGATACGCAGTACGTCCAAACCGGCAATTGTGCCCGCATTCTTTGTGGACTGACGTTGCGAGTCGTTGAAATATGCAGGAACCGTGATTACTGCCGACGTGACTTTTTCACCCAAATACTTCTCGGCGTCTTCTTTCAACTTACGCAGAATCATGGCGGAAATTTCTTCCGGCGAATAATCCTTTCCTTGGATGGCGACTTTGCAACCGCCGTCGGCGCCTTCTTTGACTTTATAAGACACGATCTTCTGCTCAGACTGCACTTCAGAGAAGCGTCGTCCGACAAATCGCTTGATCGAATAAACGGTATTCTCAGGGTTAAGAACCGCTTGGCGTCTGGCTAACTGGCCGACAAGCCGCTCTCCCGACTTGGTAAAGGCGACTACCGAAGGCGTCGTTCTACCGCCCTCTGAGTTGGAAACCACCGCCGGTTGACCACCTTCCATAACGGCAACACAAGAGTTGGTCGTTCCCAAGTCGATGCCTACTGCTTTTCCCATCTTTTAAACTCCCTATACTCCTTAAGATGGAGTCCCCCCGGAATTATACTTTGCCGCGCCTCGCGAAACGGGCAGATAACTGCCGCCGTTTCTACCATCGCGCGTTACGAACTCCAAAAATGCTTATGGGCCTTGCTCTAATGATGGCCGCATATTAGTAAGCAGATTAACAAACTTATACAAAGCTTTATAAAAGCTGCAAACGCCCTCCTGTCAAGCCCGGCTTGTCATGCGCTAACGCATAAACCAGACGTTGAAAAAAATTTCAAACGCGCTGACCGTTAGCTCTTATTTACCACCTATTCGGAATATTCAACTGATTCCGCAAAACAGAATGACTATTTTTGAGAAATTTGCGGACGAGCCAGAGAAATCAATCGACCCAAATCTCGACAGGTCTCAGGCACGGACGCGACACCGAGGCTGACAGTCAGCCGCACAACCTCCACGCGGTCGGTTGTGAACGGATTCATGGCAATCGCTTCGGCCAGGCGACTGGCAAAATTGCGTCCAGCCTCACCTTCTGTTTCCAGCAAGAGCAGAGCAAACTGATTTTCACCAAAATGCCCGGCGATATCGGTCTTTCTTTTCAGTTTTTCGATTCTGGTCGAGAGCTGACCGAGCACGGCGCGGTCCTGAAGTACCTTGGGATCTTTGGTTTCCGATAACTCTTCCTTGATGGACACTTCCAGAATCATCAATGTGAATGGATGCTGAAAACGTTCAAAGCGCTCGTATTCGCGCTCCAGGTGGTAGACAAAGGCCGGATAAGTGAGAAAACCGGTTTCGGCAATCTTGATCGAGTCTTCAAACGCCTGAATTGCCGGCCAGTCGATTTCCTCCGCAACAGCCTCCTGACCATCTTGATGAAGCGGCCGGTCCGAGAAAGAGACAAGGCTGCAAGTGACGAGATTGAAAATAACCGGCACCCAGCGCGGCTTCGGCATGGGTCGCAAACGCAGCAAGTCTTCCAGCGTACTCTCGTTGTCAATCAACTGATAGAGCATCTTCTGCAGGTTCATCTCTGCAGCCGCGCCCCGCGAAACCATCTCCTCGAAGAGTTGTTCGGTAATGTCGGCATGATTGCGGACGAGATACGAATCGAGATTGACACCGATCTCTTTCAAGAATTTGCTCTGATCAATCAAGGCAGCGCCTTCCATGAGCAAGAGGTCAAGCCGTTTCTTGATCGTTTCTCTATGATAAGGCGACTCCATATAGAATTTGAATTCACCCTCATCCCAGCCTATAGCCTCGATGATCGCGTTCTCGCCTTCTGAATTTCGCAGCTGGCAGTGAATAGGCAAACCTTCCTTGAAGTAGAGCACAGCAAGCTCTCCGCCGGACTGCAAGTCCAGCCGTCCGGTCATTTTGCCCATATTGATCGACTGCAGGAGTGTCGGCATCTGCAGGTTGCTCAGGTCGCCTTCCAGCATAGGGCGAGCCTTCAGCTTCTGGCTGGTTTGCCGGGGCGACTTCTTGGGCTGAACAAATGGCGAGTCCGACTCAGAGGTCGAATCGGCGACAGGCTCCACCACCATGCTCATGCCTTTGTCATCCTTGAGCCAACCACGCCCTGGCGCGGTGTGAGCATTAGCTTCCAATTGCAGTGTCTTATCAGCGTTACTGCGCGAAGGGGTGTGAGGCGGCTTCATGCCGGGAGCGTCGAAGGGCAGCGCAGGCTGAACCGAAGCGGAATTGGCCGGAACCGCCGCATCTGTCTGGGCGGAATTGAAACCCGAGGTAAGAAAGGATGGAATTTCAGCCTGTTCGGCCGGTGGCGCCGCCGGCAGCGGAGCTTGAGGCGTAAGCGGCACCATTGACGCCAGCGGTATCTGAGGAGTGTGAGCAAGATGCACGCCATGCGGCAAACTCAAAGGCGTGTATCCGGGAGGCGGCTCAAGGCTCTGGTGACTGGGAGTACTGGCAACCGGTGGAACTTGCGAAGGCGGCTCTTGAGGCTGGGCCAGAGGCGCTTGCCCACCCATCGCCTGCGTTGCGGCTTGTGCGGCGGCTTGAGCGGCCGCTTGCACTGCCGCCTGAATAGCAGCTTGAGCAGCGGCTTGTGCTGCTGCCGCCGCGACTTCTTGAGCAGAAGCAACTCCGGAGGCTTGCGGAAAAGGCATCGGCATGGAAGGCAAACCAGGCAGAGGCTGAAGGGGCGAGCCCGGTACGGGTGCTGCCTTTGGAGCTTCCGATGGGCGTGCCGGGGCAGGCGAATCGGGTAAAGTCAGTAAATCATGCTCTGGCTTGGCGCTCCTGGGGAAATTCTGGGCTGCCGGGCTTGGCGATATTTCGAATTCAGAGTCCGCCGGAAGCTGAGCATCCTTAACGTCCTTGTAGTTCGCCACTGCACGCGCCACGGCTTTAGACTTGGGAATTGATGTAAAACCCGTTTCCAGAGCGGGAAACTGCGAAGTCATCAAATGGTGAATCAAGCCGGGATCATCGGTCATCATGTTCCATAGCAGCGAGGAATCCGGCCCTACGCCGCGATAAAACATCCAAAAACACTCAGCCTTGGGCGATTCGACAAAGCTGCTGAGCATATACGGCTCGGACGATTCGTTGAACGGCAGCTCAACGGTTATGCGGACATTCTTGCGCGCCGTTGCAAGCAATTCCTCGATTTGAGCTTCCGCAGGCGGCCTGGGATGCTTCATCAAGCGAATGGTCTTGGCGTCTTGGTTCGAATTTTCTTCAGCCAACTTTATAAGACCGTAAAGTCATACCTAAAACTGTTTGTACCCAGACTTCTAGTTTTATCCGATTGGCTTCCGGCCCGAATTTGTTGGACAACCGACTCATGTCAACTAGCCTGATGCTTTTGCCGTGAGTTCCAGAAGCTCTCCGATCGCCAGCGGACAAATTTCGATACTCGTGCCTGTCGCCTTCGCGTGCTTGACCAGGTCCGATGACTGATAGCGGAATGGAACCCTCTCGACAAGAGCCTGGAAGTGCAGCGGAACGATTCGCTTGGCGCCTATCTCCTCGGCAATTTTGAGGGCTTCATCCGGAGATGCAACGCCATACTTGCCGCCGATAGGCAGACAAGCGGTATGTACAGGAAATCCTTTGAGGCTGTCACGAATAGCCTGCGTATAAATGGTATCGCCGGCGTGATAAAAACCCTCGAAATAATAGCCGTTCACCGGTTTTCCCGGCGCACGAGTGCGGGCATGCAGGTGCAAAATCGTCTTTCCGAGCCGGTTGACAGGATGGTGAGCGGGAATGGCCCGCACATTTATCGAATTGAAAGAGATGGTCTCATGGTGGTCGATACTGATCAGTGCTTCGTTCGGAATACGTTTTCTGTACTTGCGCGCCATCCAGCGCATCAAGACACGCGGCCCGGCAAATTTGCAGTGCCAGGCTTCGTAAAGTTTGAGCGCCATGAGCACGCCATGATCAAAGTGACCGTGACTGAAAAGGACGAGATCCCCCTTAGGCAATTTCGTCCAATCAACCGGATCCTTGAGATAAGGGTCGACGTAGACGTTGACCCCTGAAACAGTGAACCTAACTGCGCTGTGCCCCAGATAGGAGAGACTCAAGAAACGCCTCCGCTTCGTCTTTCTGAATCGTCGTGAAAGGTTATCACATTTGAGCGGACAGCTTTATGCAAGCAACCATGCGATTCAGAAGGGAAAAAATGGCTGTTTGCTTGTACAATTCACAGTTTTGATGCCGGCATTAAAACTGTCTACAGTCCGGCTTACTTGAGAATTGTCTGATGGAGGGAGAGAGCATAGCGCTATGAAGGATTTCGCGTTTAGATCAATATCACTTTCGCTGGCGGTAACCTTTGGCGTCTCTGCATATTCGGGAATAGGGCTGCCTCTTCAGAAAGCCGACGCAAAAAATACACCAGGCGAGTTTGTCAAGTACTTCAATCCAATTCCGGAGAAAAAGCACTACTTGAACGAGGGGCAAGATCGCCTCATCAAAACAAAGAAATTCAAAGCAGTCTCAATCGAGGGCGCTCAACCGGTTTTCAATAAAGAAATTGGACTTTTTGCTCTAATTCCAACCGAAAAGCTCGCCAACACCGCTGCTATCAAAGAAGTCCTCAGCAGACCGAATATCAGCGGATTATCAGTGACGATACCGTGGAGAGTTCTGGAGCCGAAAGAGGACGAATTCAACTGGCAACCACTGGACAATCTTCTTGAGCTATTGAAGCCGTCGGGAAAAACTCTGATCGTTCGGGTCTCTACCTGCGGGGTCGATGCTGTTCCTGAAGGATATGTAGCGCCGAAAGCCGAGGAAGGCGACAAGAAAGTCGCCCTCGAATCCGATACGCCCGGCTGGGTTTTCACCGGCGACGTCAAGACAATGGAATATACCGGCAAGGACGGCAAGCAGCATCTGATGCCGATCTTCTGGGACACAAACTATCTGGCGAAGTGGTCGAACTTCATAACTGAAATGGGTGAGAAGTACGACAAACACCCCGGCATCCATTCGATCGGCATCACCGGTGGTGGCGTCGGCGGCAGCACTCAGGTCGTACCGGATGTAACCGGAGAAAAGGGCAATTACGACAAGCTGGAAAAAGCTCTCACTAAAGACCACGGCATGAGCCAGAGACAATTGGTGACACACTGGAAATATGTCGCAGACATTTTCCCGAAAGCCTTTCCGACGGCCAGATTGAATTTCGATGTCGACCCGCCGACACCGAACCGTCCTGGACAGGATACCCTCGATGAAATCTCCGACTACCTCATATATCGATATGGGCAGCGCGTTTATATCACCCGCCAAAATATCAATGACGGAAAGCACGGATTCGATCAGTATCGCGTGATCATCAAATTCCACCCCGACACATTCACCGGCTATCAATTGACCGAGAAAGTGGATACGGAAGGTCTGGAAAAGATCGCCAAGAACGCTCCCGTCGACGGCATCAGCTATGTAGAGATTCCCCTTTCCACACTGGAAGCAGCGGCTAAGGACGAAGCGCTTTCGAAATCGCTGGAAGAGTTGCGCTCCAAATTGGGTTATCAGTTAGTCTCGCAAAAGATTTCTTTTGACGAGAAACTCAAACAGGGCGACAAGCTGAAAGCATCCTTCGAATTCCTCAACCTGGGTGCAGCACCGCCGCTGCGACCATCGAGAGAATT
>JAIETE010000114.1 GCA_019745505.1 Candidatus Obscuribacterales bacterium
CGTCTCGCCAGATTGGTCCGACTGTGTGAATGACATATTGTGCTTTCAAATTGCCACCACCGGTGATGACAGCCTGTCCGGGCGGCAATTGTCCCGACATGGCGCGAATCTGTTTGCATTCCTCCAATATTTGCGGTCCGCCGGCTCGATGGATGGCGCCGTCAACGCCGCCTCCGCCCATCAAGGTCGAATTTGCCGCATTGACGATGGCGTCGACTTCTTCGCGAGTGATGTCCCCCCTCAAAAGACGAAGGATTTTTCCGCCAACGGATTTGTAAATGTCTAAAGATTCCGACTTTTCAGATGGGCTCGCCATGATATTCCGCCTTTGGTGGGCAAGTACAAACAACTCTTCATGGCGAAAAGCCTGTCTTACTCGATCGCCATCTTTAGATCGTAGAGCGTTTCTTTCTCGCTTTCGACCTGGCCGAGTTTGGAATATTGTACTTCTCTGAAACGCCCATCCGAAGATAACGACTTAAGCGAGTGCACGAACGGACTTTTCTTGCCGTTTTGGTCGTGGTAGTAGAGGAATCGCGCCGTCCACTGCTCTGCTTGCTGAAATTTTTCGTAGACGAGGCGTCCGAGCCTGTCTCGAACTTGTTCGGTAGAGCCGTCCTTGCGTGTGGTCAGAATGCGAATAGAGAAATCTTGCGCCAGTTCTTCCACCACGGTGACGCCTTCACTATTCGTCGTCAGTGAGCGCCGCGAGCGCGGATTTTGAAAGGGTTTGAAGGCGGGGGATCTAGTAAAGTCGTTCAGGTGGACGAGGATGTCTTTTTCATATTGCTGGAAGGGGATGTCGTATCGTTTTTCTTCCACTGGAGCGGCTGTTTCGGCGGGCGGCTGTTTGAAAGGGCTCGAGCTGCTCACCTCTTCGACTTTTCCATCTTGCGGCGGGGTGAAGATATCTTCCGAGGCTTCCGGCGGCAAGGTCTTAGCCATCGGCGGTAAGCCGATATGCTGGAAAAGACGGCGGGATTCTAGATTCTCCTGCGCTGCCGTTGCGGGCGGATTTCCGCCCAGGCTGGACGGTGTAGCGTTAGCTTTCGGCTGCAAGAAATTCGATCCGGACGTCGACATTGATTTCCCAAATGATTGGGTCATCTTTGCCTCACCCTAAGGATTGGTCGAATGAACGTGGAACTGGTTTCTTACTAAAACATCCAGAGCTGGAAGATTGCCTAGATGCAACCCTATATATTGCGCTCGGGCAACCTCCTTGTCAAGATCGTATAAAGATGGCAAAAAGGGCTTGCAATTAAGATCTGCCCTCGCTTTCGACCGGCCGAGGGCAGCGTAATTTTAAGTTCTAGAAGCAATTAATATGATGGCGGGGGCTGCGGTGGCTGGGGCGGAGCCGGTTGCCCCTGCGGAGGCTGAACGTCTCTGGCCAGCACTACTCGGTTTTGTCCCTGTTTGGCTCTGTCGCGGGCGCGTTTGGCCAGAACAATGAGTTTATCAAGTTCTTGGCAGTCCTCCGGTACGGTTGCCACGCCGAAAGCCAGAGCCAGACTGCGTGAATCCATATCGGATGAAAGCGGTGCTTCCAGAAGGACGCTCACGATGCGGTTGGCCAGTGCTCCTGCTGCCATCGAGTTGGTATTCGGCAATAGGATCGCATAGTCGAAAGTTTCATAGTGACCGACCTGATCGACCTGTCGTTTGACGAGCCCGATCCGCTGCATTGCGCGCCTTACCCCCAGCATCTGCAGAGCTTCGACCGAAGTTCCGCCTGCTGCGTTGGTTTTGCGCAGACCCATAGAAAAAATCAGCAGTGAAAACGGTAAGTTGAAATACTCGTAGCGCAGGTATTCCTGGTCGAGGAAATAGATAAATGCGTGATAGGTGAGTATGCCTGTTTCCGGTCTGAGCAAGTTCTTCGTCACTTGCTGAATGGCAGTTTCGTCGATGCCCAGTGCTTTCAGGTTGGCCAGACGGCTTTGCTGAGGCGCTTGGTCTGTAACCTGCACAAGACCGCAGCTGACCAGGTTGAACAATATCGGCACCCAGCCGACTTTGTTCATCGGGCGCTTTCTGAGAAGATCGAAAAGCGAATTCTTGTTGTCGATAAGCTCGTAGAAGTCCAGCTGCTGGGTGAGATCCAGGGGCGCACCTTTGGATAATCTGGCTTGAAACTCTTCTTCCGAGATCATGGCATTTTTCTTGACCAGCACAGACTCCATCTTCAGTCCGGCGGAATCAAGGTATTTCGATTGGTCGAGCAGTGTAACGCCTTCCATGAGCATGGCGTCAAGCCTTCTGGCAACAGATTTCTCCGTGGTCTGTTCATCCGGCCAAAAACGAAATTCTCCCACTTGCCAGGTAATCAGCTCGATCAACGCATGATCGCCCTTCACCTCTTTGATTGTCGCGTGCACTGGATTGCCGTCGACAAAGTAAACTTCGGCTTTCTCCGAGCGCGTGCGAATGTCGAGTTTGCCGACCATCTTCGCGAGATTTATGGATTGCAGCAAGTTTGGCACTTGCAAATTTTTCAAGTCGCCTTCGAGTGTCGCCTTGGCGCCGGGACGAGGCGGCTCGAATGTCACGGGAGCCATGCCGCCGCCGATTGTCGGATTGGTGACCGTGGCCGTCACTGTCGCCGTGCCTACGTCGGATGCTTTTCCGAGCAGAGCCTGCGAAGGAACGAAATCTTCCACAGAACTCGATCCTGATGCCGTCGCCAGCAAATTGCAAATCAAGGTAATATCGCGCGTTGCGTAGTTCCAGACTTCCACGTTGCCGGAAAGACCGGTCTCGAACATGGACCAGTTGGGGTCTCCTTGTTCGTGCTCATAGCGAACCGAAAGAATAAAGTCGTGCTTCCGGTCGCTGCCGGTCCAAGGTAATTCAACGCAGCGACCAATGATTTTCTTTGCTTCCTGCGAGAGGAATTCGATGTCTCCATAGCTCGGCATCGCCGATTGCTTAGGAAGTCTAACGTTTCGTGGGCCTGCTGCTTTTCCTGATCCAAACATTGGTTTCTATCGTTACCGTGTAACTAGTATCTGGTTATAAATGGGCGCGCAAATACTCTGTTCCACGTGACGCAAAGAATCTACCGTTTTTGTTTGATAATCCCGCTCGTCGTAGGCTTTAGCGTCAAGCAGACTAAGATTATCAGCCGAAATCCCCCGACAGGCGTAGGCTTTGCATTCCCGGGCTGAGCGGCGCGCAGAAAACCACGCCCCCGTCACCTCCCTGCGGCGGCGCCATCTGCCGGCTTTCCAAGAGGGCGTAAAGTTCCTCTTGCCGGCAATGTCTTTTCAGAATTTCAATTGATATCAATTGAAATTCCAGGCAAAAACAGGGGGGTGGATCGGGCTTGGCCCAGTCCACCCCCTGTCACCAGGTGATGACAAGCATCACCTACACAGCTCTTCGCTTATGGGTAGAGTCCTCTCAAGCGTTTCGCCTCGGCGATGCGGCCTACGCCGATGCGAAGCGCTGCCATTCTTGGTCTCAGTCCGCTGCGAGTGCTCATTTCGAACACTTGATCGCAAGCGCGTCCCATGATTTCTTCCAGGCGGTTGTTTACTTCCGCCTCTGTCCAGAAAAGATGCATCATGCCTTGCACCCACTCGAAGTAGCTGACGGTCACGCCGCCTGCGTTTGCGAGAATGTCGGGCACGATTTTGACGCCTTTTTCGTGGAGGTATTTGTCTGCTTCGGTGCTGGTCGGTCCGTTGGCGCCTTCAACGATGATCTGGCAATTGATATTGCGCATGTTCTTTTCGTTGATCTGGTCGCCAAGCGCAGCAGGTACGAGCACGTCGCATTCCAGTTCCAGCAATTCTTGATTGCTGACACTGGTCGAGCCTGCAAAACCTTCCACTCTGCCCATTTCAGAGACATATGCCAGAAGGCGTGGAATGTCGATACCGTCTGGATTGTGGATGCCGCCGTAGACATCGGAAACTGCGATGATCTTGTAGCCGGCTTCATGGAGCAATTTTGCAGTCACTGAGCCGACATTGCCGAATCCTTGTACAACAACGCTTGGTGATTTTGCTTTGATTTCGTAGTGCTCAACAGCGCGGCGGACGCAGTATGCGACACCGCGACCGGTGGCTTCGTTGCGACCGAGCGAGCCGCCGATAGAGATTGGCTTGCCGGTGACGACTGAAGGTACGGTGTGACCGACGTTGATGGAGTAGGTGTCCATGATCCATGCCATGGTCTGCTCGTTGGTGTACATATCGGGAGCCGGAATGTCCTTGTCAGGACCGATCAAGTTGATGATTTCCGAGGTGTATCGGCGAGTCAATCGCTCGGTTTCGCCAATCGACAATTTCCAAGGCTCAACGCGGATGCCGCCCTTGGCGCCGCCATAGGGAAGACCCATCAGCGCGCACTTCCAGGTCATAAGCATTGCCAATCCGGAAACTTCGCCCAGGTTGACATCTGGGTGGAAGCGGATGCCGCCTTTTGCTGGTCCGAGCGTGACGTCGTGTTGAACGCGATAACCCGTAAATGTGCGAACGGTGCCATCATCCATACGAACAGGCACCGTTACCATCAAAGCTCTTTTGGGAAAGCGGAGTCTCTCATGCAACTCCCTGTCCAACCCCATTTCCAACGCTACTTCGTCCAGTTGACGCTGAGCCATGAGGAAGTGCTCTGTTTCGCACTCCATCTTTGTGCGCTCGACTGGTTTCAAGACTGCCATTGCAGATAACCTCCACTGATTTTCGGCCTTGCGGGCCAACGCTTCCGGAACAAGTAACAAATTTGAAGTTGCATAATGTTACCGCTGCTATGCATCATATATTCCGGCGATTAGCAACTCTTCTGTCTAATTATTTTTCACTCGGACGCCAGCCCTTGCAAAACTAAAGAAACTGTGAATCTGTCAATATATCAATGTTTCCCGGATTCGAGCCGCAGCCGGCAGGGCACCGTATCTGGTGCCTGAGAAATTTGCTCTTGAAATTTTTTTGCGAGCGAAATTTTTTGATTGTTGTCATCTTCGACATACATATATTGGTAGGTTTTTACTGGGCTGGTCGGGGTATGATCTCGCCAGTATGGAATCTTTTGACGCCTCATGAAAATATCGATAACGGCGGAATCAGCACTCAATTTGCTCTTCGTCTTTCTGCCGGTCCCGTTTCTGGCGGAGTATTTCCACTGGTCGCCGGTAGTCATTTTCGCCAGCTCGTGTTTGGCGATCATTCCTATAGCCGGAGTCATGGGCAAAGCCACCGAGTATCTTGCCGATCGAGTCGGCTCCGGCTGGGGCGGGCTGCTCAATGCTTCCTTCGGAAATGCTTGCGAATTGATTATCGCTTTGTCCGCATTGCGCGCCGGTTATGTCGATATGGTCCGCGCTTCCATCACCGGATCGATTATCGGAAACATTCTTCTGGTGCTGGGCTTAAGTATGATCGCGGGTGGCGCCAAACATCAGACTCAAACATTCAATCGCACTGCCGCCACCACTTCGGCCACGCTGCTGGCTCTTGCAGCAATCAGTCTTTGCGTGCCGGCCGTGTTTCACCATGCCGCTCACAAAGGCGCGCACGTCAATGAATTACGTCTGGCTCTGGTGATCTCCGGTGTTCAGTTCGGCGTTTACCTGCTCAGTTTGATTTTCAGTTTAAAAACCCACAAACAGCTCTATGTCTGTGTTGTAGATACCGAGAAAGAAGATGCCATCGGAACCGCCGGATGGACGGTCAAGCGAAGCATTCTAGTGCTGGCGGTCTCGACGGTTGTTGTCGCGATTCTTTCTGAATTTCTCACTCACGCTGTAGAAGAAGCTGCGCACACATTAGGCATGACGCAACTTTTCATCGGTACCGTGCTGGTTGCCATTGTCGGCAATGCCGCCGAGCACAGTACTGCCGTCATGATGGCGATGAAGAACAAGATGGATCTCTCGATGAATATTGCACTCGGTTCCGGCGCTCAAATTGCGCTTTTCGTCGCGCCGGTGATTGTATTTGCGAGCTTCTTCCTTGGACATCCGATGCGCTTGCTCTTCTCCGAGTTCGAACTTTTGTCGGTCGTCGTCTCTGTAATTATTCTTGGCTACGTGGCTACCGACGGTGAATGCAACTGGTTGGAAGGCGTACAATTATTGGCTGTCTATTTGATTTTGTGCTCGGCCTTCTATTTCGCTTAGCAATGGACGGCTGACGCATCGCCCGGGCAGTGCTCACCTCTAGCTCGACACTTGGACCTCTTTCGACTTATATAGATAGCATTATTTGGTTTTTGAAATGCCTGAATTGCCTGAAGTGGAAACCGTTCGCCTGGGATTGGAGAAATTCCTCGTAGGAGACAGCTTCGCGGGCGTGCAGGTACTTAGAACTGATTCGGTCGGATATCCGGGCGTAAAAGAATTCGTGAAGGGTCTGACGGGTCGCAAAGTCGTTGCCGCAAAGAGACGCGGCAAGTACCTGCTCCTGGAGCTGGACTCGAACGCCGGATTAGGTGTGCATCTTCGCATGTCAGGTCGGCTCATTGTTGCCGACAAGAAGCATCGCGATGCGCAATTCCTGCGCGTGCTGATTAAGCTCAAAAGCGGGCGAGAGCTGCGTTTTGAAGATATGCGAGTGTTCGGTCGCATGTGGTACGTGCCGCCCGGTGAGGAGTTCTTGAAAGTGATTCCTGCTTTGCAAGAACTAGGACCTGAGCCGCTCGAAGGTCTTACTGCCGAGCATCTGTTTGGTGCATTTCGCGGCAAGAAACAAGCAATCAAGACTGCCCTTCTCGATCAAACGATTATTGCCGGTCTCGGCAATATCTATGCTGATGAGGTCCTCTTCCAGACTGGAATTCACCCGCTTTCACTAGCCGGCTCAATCACGAAAAGCGACGCGGACAAACTTGTCGTCGCCATCGCCAAAACATTGAAAGAAGCCATTCGTCACGGTGGCACGACGCTGCGTGATTACGCAAACAGCGAGGGCGTTAATGGCAATTATCAAAACGAGTCCTGGGTGTATGGCAGAGAAGATGAACCTTGCCGCGTTTGCGGAACAGAGATAGAACGCATCAAACTGGCGGGCCGCTCCGCTCACTTTTGCGGCAACTGCCAGAAAAAGCTGCGGCGCAAATCGAAGTAACAGCGCTGTCCGGCGGCGTTCATCCGGTCGGCTGCGATTGCAGCCCTGTCAATTGGAAGCGCTTGCGGTCTTGTTTTTACGCATAGTCTGTATAGCCATGCAAACGGCTGCAGGTATACAGGCCACCAGA
>JAIETE010000263.1 GCA_019745505.1 Candidatus Obscuribacterales bacterium
AGAAGATTGGCTAGAGAAGCGCAGCACATAAACTGGCAGAGCACATTGCTATTTTACTTTTCCAATAGCGGGCGGATTCCAGTCGCCTGTCAAAACCGATGGTTGTGGCGCATAGAGTCTCATTGTGACACCCAATTGCGTCTTCGGCGCAGGCAACCAGTTTGACTCCTTATCCGTACCAGGATTTTCGTGCTGAATGTATATATCCAGCGAGCCATCGGAGTTTTTCTTCAAAGGCATCCACGAGCTGATTGCAAATCGGTTGATAGAATTGCCCGCCTGAAATCCATCTTTGTCGTACATGGTCAATGACCAAAAAGCATCGACTGGAGGAATCTCATCAGCTTCGAAATGGAGAACGTAATTGTTGTCACCATGCAACGGCTCAACGTTCGAATCAGCTATGTTGAGAGGATAAACCGCATCTTCAGGCTGATTGGCACCCAATCCGACCATCGCAACAATTGCACGTTTCAAATAGTATGAACCGTACACACCCATGCTGTCGGTATTCATATTCCATCCATTGACAGGACGTCCCAAGAATTTGATTTTCTCTACCATCTGTTTCAGCGCATCTTTAGCCCCCAGAGATAGAGCATCCTGGATTTTCTTGTCAAAACTGGAAAAATCGAATTTCTTGCCGACTTCAATTCCAATTCTCTTCAGACGTTCTATCGTGGACCAATCAGTAAGGTGAGGGGAGTAGCGTCCCATCAGTTCGGCACCCAGAGAAAAATATTTCTCGGCCGACATCGAATTGACCTGCTCCAGCGGCGGGGTCTTCATATCGACATCTGGATTCGCTTTGAATTCCGGCAATTTCACCGTCTTGCCCCACTGAGACAGAGGTGTAATTTTCATGCCATCCTGAAACTTGTGTACAGCGGCATAGTCGCTGGGACCGTCGGTCTTGGTTCTGCCAATTGTCCAGACAGCAGGAGTCGGGGCTTCGATTTTCTCTACCCCATCAGGCAAACTGCCGCTCCAACCTTTGGGCACAATTGCGTAGTGCTGCTCATGCGTTCCAGAAGTGCGCCAACCTGGTGAAGCAAAAACATCAGACCACATATCCAACAGCGGAAGCAAATAGTAGCGACCGCCGGCATCAGGAATTGAGATGATCATCGGCTCGTTCGTAAGGTCTAGCCAAGCAACAGAGTAGAGAGTGTCAAAATTCGGACGAACTACAGTTTTGAAATCCGCATCGGGATAGGCTCGCACATGAGCAAATACGTTTGCTGGTGCGTGACCGGGTTTTTCACCCGCTTTCAGATTGGTGCATTGAAGACGAGTAATTTCCATACTCAACAATGAATATAGGTAGATATAAGCTTCTTTGCTTAACTCGTAAGCTTCTTTCTCAGTCAATGTTGAATTTTTTGATTGCGCAAGAGTCGTGCCCATAACTATCTCCCGATTGTCGTCACTATTCCGCAGAGGCCAGCCTTCGCCGCACCAGAGGAGCGGCTGTCAAGTTCTTGACGGAACGTCATTCGGTAACATATCAGACTTTTCGCACGGATTTGGAATTAATGTTCTTCTCCGGTCTGATTTAAGATACTCAGACCTTTTTGTCCCAAATTTCGATTTCAGCCCCCTCTGGTGATTTTGAGCCTTCATCCACAACAAGTTATTGAAAAACGTGTCGAAAATGTTTGCTGCAAAACGCATTGAGACGCCGATTTAATGCGATTTCCCGCGGGAAAAACCAGGAACCTTAGACGCAGTTAACGGTCGTTGGGCAATGTAATCGCCTGCGGAGGAATGGAAAATGTGCGCCGCCTGGAACAGTATTAACAACGAAAATAGCCAGCACAGGCAACAGTGGGCACGGCGATATGCGATCATCGCTCGTCCGGCAATAAAATTAGTTGCCGAAATAGTCATGAGTCCTATTGAGCTGCTTCAAAAACTTTTCTATCGTCCCAATGCTCGTCAAGACGAATTCGTAGTTGAAGATTTGAATGCGAAATTCAAAAAATCTCTCAATGAAAATTACATCGCTTGTTTCTCTCAGAAAATGCACAACAAGCCGGTTGCATTAAAGCTCGATCCGCGCAAAACATACGACAATCTAGAGGCCTGCCAGTCAGGCACTTTCAAGACAATTGACTCTGAGAATTGGCAAGAAGAAAAAGTACCGGAGCTTCAGCTGATCGATAAAATCGAAGAGCAAAAACTCGCAATCAACGTTGTGTATCTGCCGTCTGCCTCACTGAGCGACTCTCAAATCATGCGTGCGCGCAAGGCTCAAAGCAGCTTTACGCAATCGGGTATTTACCAGCTTGTCGAGCCCGATATCAATCCGCACGGACTGCAGCAATTCATCGAGAAAAAAGAAGAAAAGACAGCTTAAGACCTTTCATGAAGAGAGAAAGACCAAAGCGTCGGATGTGGCAGCTCCACATTCGACGTCTTTCTAAAGACTCTCATCTAAGCGTTTGACTGATTGCAAATCCTTTTCGGCCAGGTCTTTCTTGCCGAGAGCAGCATAGAGCTTCGAGCGCTCCATCAGCAAATCTCGATTATCCGGTGTTATCTTAATTGTCTCAGTCAAAATCTTCTCTGCTTCGGCAAATCGCTTCGAGCCGATCAGCGCTTGCGCCCTGAGTCGAATGATACTGGAGCGAAATTTCGGCATAATCGGTAGCAGGCGCTCACTGTCGGACAGCACTGTCTTCCAATCACCATTGATCCCAGCCAATTTCAGACGCTCCAGATACCAGTGCGGGACAGAGATTCGCTTGACGGCTTCGGTGTTGGCGACCTGTGCTTCCTTGTAACGATGTGCACTCTTGAGAATGTCACGCTTCAACATAAAATACGAGGCCCGATTGGCCTGCGAAACGTCGTTAGCCAGCGCCTCATCGATGTATTTCAAAGCTAGATCAAGCTTATCCAACTTGAAATATGCATTGGAAAGATTGTGGGCAAGTTTGGCATCCTTGGGACGCCGCTTGAGCGCCCAGAAATAATCTTCAATACCTTTTTCTTCCTCATCGAGACCTACATACACGTAGCCCCTGCGTAAATGCGCATCGTATGAATCCGGAAATTTCTTAACCGCGACATCAGCTATGGGCGCCGCTCGCTCGAAATCATTTCGATCGCAGAGGACATCAATCCGCCTGAGAAGTTCCTTCAACTCCGCACTTTGCGCCGGCTCGGCAGAAGACGAGTGAGAAATCAATAAATTCAAGGCAAAGATTAAGCCGGCAGCGATGAGCGTTCGATTTCTTCCACGATCGGAGCCTAAAGGTCGTATGGCAAACAAGTGCACCTCCGTCGGTCGTGACCCGAGTGGATCTTAGCAATCTTCTTTACGCTTGATGAGCAGCAGGAAATCACTAATTAAATGCATAGCTATTCAGCTTTCATCATGGTAAAACCATAAAACCCCCAAAAGAAAGCTCAGCAGTGAGGGATTGACAATGGCAAGAATACTTCAATTGGTTGGTGATTTCGTCGAAGACTATGAAGCGATGGTTCCTTATCAAATGCTGCTGATGGTCGGGCATGAAGTACATGCAGTTTGCCCCGGAAAGAAAAAGGGCGATAAGGTAAAAACAGCTATACACGATTTCGAAGGCGATCAAACCTACACGGAAAAGCCGGGACACAACTTTGGCATTGATGCCGAATTCGATAAAATCGATTACACCACATATGATGCACTGGTAATTTCGGGGGGCAGAGCGCCCGAGTATTTGCGTTTAAACCCGCGCGTACTTGAATGCACAAAACACTTCTTCGAAAAGAACAAACCTGTTGCTGCGGTGTGCCATGCAGCGCAAGTGCTGGCGGCGGCTGGTGTATTGAAAGGAAGATCGAGCATGGCGTATCCTGCTGTTGCTCCGGAAGTCACGGTCTGCGGCGGAACCTACATTGAGCAGAATCAAACTTTCTCAAACGCTCACACGCAGGGAAATTTGGTTACAGCCGCGGCATGGCCGGGACATCCCGCCTGGATACGCCAATTCCTGGAATTGCTCGGCAGCACAATCAAACCCTAATAGCAAATGAGTTACTCGATCAAACCATATTCACCCGAATTTCAAAACTCGATTGAGGACCTGATACTGCCAATTCAGCAAGTAGAATTCGGATTCGAAATTTCAAGGCAGGAGCAGCCGGACCTAATCGACATTGCTGGCGTGTTTCAAACCGGCAATGGAAACTTCTGGGTCGCCGTCGATGAAGATCGAGTGATTGGCACCATCGGACTAATAGACTTAAGCAATAGACAGATCGCACTGAAAAAGATGTTTGTTGCAGAAGAGTATAGAATGCAAGGCGTAGCGCAGAAACTAATGGACATTGCCACCGACTGGTGCATAGAAAAGCGCATCAATTCGATATTTCTGGCGACCAACGACAAAATGCTGGCAGCTCAAGATTTCTATACGAAGAACGAATTTTTTGTCATCAATAAGCTGGATTTGCCTGCGAATTTCCCGATAGCTCCGGTTGCAACAAAGTTTTATCAGAAAGACTTGAAAGACTAGAGTAGTTCAAACAGCACGCTTGATTGCAGCAACAAATTCTTTCAGTGCAGGATTTTTGTCATCCCCGTTCCACATCGCCTTGACACTCAATTTGGCGTGGAGGTCAGTAACTGGAATGAAGACTACATCGTCAGGCTTCCTGCGCAGAGCGGATTCGGTTATGAACGTTGCTCCGATGTCCGCCGACACCAGGCTGAGCATAGTACTTTCATTGTTTCCTTCTTGAACCACATTCAGGCTACAACCATTACGCTCGAAACGAGAAACGATCAAATCATAATAGCCGGGGCTATTCGCGCGTGGAAACCATACGATTGGATAGTCACCAACATCTTTTATAGTGAGCGTCTTTCTCTTAGCCAGTGCGCTGGACTTCGAAACCGCCAGCATCAACTCTTCTTCTTCGAACTGAATTGATTTGAGTGAATGCCCTTTCGGCAGCCAGTAGACAAAAGCAAGGTCGAGATCTCGGTGCGAAATCAAATCGGCCTGCTCCAGCGACGTAGCAGGGATCAGATCCAGTACGACGTCCGGATATGACTGACGAAAACTGCGCAGTATTTCGCAGAAAGTCTTGTTGAAAGTAACACCATCAGCAAATCCGATTCTTAGCAACCCGGACTGACCGCGACTCACCTGTTGAGTGAGTTTGACCATTTTGTCGCATTGAGCGAGCAAGTCGCGCGTTTGAGCAAAGAAAACATGACCAGCAGCGGTAAGCTTGACTCCTCGTGGAAGTCTTTCGAACAGCTCGACGCCGATCTCTTCCTCGAGCTGTTTTACCTGGCGTGTCAGCGCCGGCTGAGCAATATGCAGACGTTCTGCCGCTTTACCGAAGTGCTCCAGCTCTGCGATATGGAAGAAATAGCGAAGTTGTCGAAATTCCAATTTTGATACCTTTTTGTTATCAATTATACCCATTTTAACTATTGGACGGCATTAAACATAGGAGCGACAATAGGGTCGACCGCTCAGAGGAGCCCTATCGTGATTACAATTAACTGCGTGGCCATCAAACCGTTCAACCCCGATCTTCAAAACGCCGTCGAAAGACTGGTCTTGCCGATTCAGCAAATTGAATTCGGCGTCAAAATTACACTCGAAGAACAGCCTGATTTGATGGACATCACCGGTACATTTCAGTGCGGCAACGGCAATTTCTGGGTGGCGATGGACGGCGACAACGTTGTCGGCACGATAGGAGTCGTTGACATAGGCAATCAGCAGGTCGCCTTGAAGAAGCTCTTTGTATCGAATTCGCATAGAGGCAAGGAGAAGGGCATTGCGCAAGCATTGATGAACACAGCCGTCGAGTGGTGCCAAGCAAAAGCGATCAAGCAAATCTATTTGGGCACCACAGCTCTAATGTTGGCGGCGCATCGATTTTATGAAAAGAATGGCTTTACCGAAAGATCCAGCGAAGACTTGCCGCCAAGCTTTCCGATTGTTTCAGTAGATACGAAGTTTTACTCTCGCGACATTTCATAGGTGCAATTGAAGCTATCATGTTATCCATGTCACAACAAATTGCCGAACTGGCTCCCAGCGTTGCAGAATGCCTACAGAAGTACGGCATCGTGCATAAGGTCTTGTATTGCGACCCCGAGCTGGCCGACACGGCAAAATTTTGCGAACACTACGGTTATGAATTAGCACACGCATCCAATGCCATCGTCGTTGCTGCAAAGTCGGATCCAATACAATTTGCATGCTGTATGGTACTGGCGACAACCAAGCTTGACGCAAATAAGAAGGTCAGGCAAATCATGGATGGTCGCAAGGTCTCATTTGCAACTCCGGAACAAACGCAAGAACTTACCGGCATGCTGATCGGAGGCGTCACTCCCTTTGGCTTGCAATCTATCCCACTGCTGATTGACTCAGCAGTGATGGAACAGCCTCAGGTCATTGCCGGTGGTGGCAATCGTTCAACCAAGATCTTGCTGCATCCCGAAGAATATCGCAAGCTACCCAACGCGAAAATCATCGAAGGATTAGCAATTCCTAGATGAACGTCTAGATTTTGTCGCTTTTGCCCATGCGGTCGCGAAGCGAAATTTACATATCAGTCGCCACAGCAAGCCATTTCGACTAATTCTATGACACTATATGCGATACCACCCGTGGGAAATCTCCGTTGCGGAAGAATCGTCAAATTTCTCGGATCGTAAAAATTTCCCCTTCAGTATGTTCTACCGGACACCGCGGTATGGCATTATAGAGGTACGTGCTTTTATATTATCGACTGTTTGCGCCTGGAAGCCCCGCCAGGCACTCCTCTCGTTGCAAAAGGTGGTGTCTCATGCGCAAAATTGTGAAAGGAATCGTCTTTGGAACAGCTCTGTCCGTCTGGTCATTGAGCTTGTGGCAGATGGTAAACGCCACACCTCAAGCTTCGCCGGCGCTGGTATCCAAAGCATTTGTCGCGGCCGATCGAGCGGAAACGCCGGACTTTGTTTCGGCTGTCGTGTCGACGGGCAAGCGCAATCCCTACCTCTTAAGGGGTATGAGTGCACAACCTGCCGCCAACAAATACAACGGATTGCTTATAGAAAACGAGACAGCACACAGTCCGACGACGGTGAGCACCCTCGATTTCGAGTACAAAGGCAATCCCAAC
>JAIETE010000235.1 GCA_019745505.1 Candidatus Obscuribacterales bacterium
TGGACCACAGTCAGTTGTTTTTGAACAGGCGGAGAACAGACTCCACGTTCAAAAAGCAGTCATCTCACTAATCATGTAGTGCGGCGAAAACGCGGCGAGTGAAGGCGCAAAGCATCACTGAAGCGCGCAGCAGCATTTAAAAAGGAGCAAATCAAATGAAGAAAATTCTCTTGGCCTACAGCGGCGGACTCGACACTTCCTGCATTCTTACCTGGCTGAAAGAGCAATACAACGCACCGATTGTTGCATATTGTGCTGATGTCGGACAAAAGGAAGATTTTGAAGCGGTCAAAGTAAAGGCGATCAAAACCGGCGCTGAGAAATGCATCATTGAAGATCTGAACGAAACTTTCGTCAAAGACTACATCTTCAAGGCAATCAAGGCGAATGCACTCTATGAGTCTTTCTACTTGATGGGAACATCGATCGCTCGTCCGTGCATCGCCCAAGGCATGATTACCGCCGCATTGAAAGAAGGCTGCGATACCATCGCTCACGGCGCTACCGGCAAAGGCAATGATCAAGTGCGTTTCGAACTGGCAGCCAAATCGCTGGCTCCACATTTGAATGTAATTGCGCCCTGGAGAATGTGGAAGTTCGACGGCAGAAACGACCTCTTCGATTACGCTGAGAAGCACGGCATTCCCTTGCCTGTGACAAAAGAGAAGCCGTATTCCATGGACGCTAATCTCATGCACATCAGCTACGAAGGCGGCATTCTGGAAGACCCGTGGGCTGAAGCTCCGGAGAACATTTATCTCTGGACCAAAAACCCGGAAGATGCGCCTGACAAGCCGGAATTCGTCACCATCGACTTTGATGCCGGCGTGCCTGTTGCCATCAACGGTGAGAAACTCGGACCGGTCGAATTGCTCAACAAAGCAAATGCAATTGCCGCCGAGCATGGCGTCGGCAGGCTGGATATGGTCGAAAACCGCTACATCGGCATCAAGTCGAGAGGCGTGTACGAAACACCCGGCGTGACCATCTTGATGCAAGCGCACAAAGCGATTGAATCTCTCGTGCTCGACAAAGAAGTTATGCACCTCAAAGATTCGTTCACACAAAAACTTTCGACCCAAATCTACAACGGGTATTGGTTCGCACCAGAGACCCAAATCCTCTGGAAGATGGTCGAAGAAACGCAGCAACCCGTTACCGGTACCGCCAAGATCAAGCTCTATAAGGGCAATTCGATCGTGGTTGCCAGAAAGTCGCCGGCATCCCTGTACGACTTGAAGATTTCCAGCTTCGAGAATATGTCTGAGTTCCAATCGGCGGACGCGGGCGGATTCATCAACATAGCTGGTCTGAGACTGAAAACCTGGAGCAAGAAAAATGCAAGTTTTGAGAAAAGCCTTCAAGCAACCCCTTAGTGACGTCGTCACGGAATTCGTTGCCTGCACTCACGCGGATGCCCACCTCGTCAAAGCTGACTTGACGGGCAGTATCGCACACGCTCAAATGCTCGCCGAAGAGGGGCTAATAAGCCCCTCCCAGGGTGAGGCAATTGAGGGCGGATTGAATACTCTTTTGGCAAAAGCCGAGGCAGGAAAATTCGAACTGAAAGTCGAGTACGAAGATGTTCACATGAATGTTGAAAAACAGCTTGAAGAACTGATCGGCTCTGATGCTTTGAGACTGCATACAGCCAGGAGCAGAAACGATCAGGTCGCTCTTGATCTGCGCCTCTACACTGTCGGTGCGATTGATGCGCTTGTCGACGGTTTGAATTTCCTTCAGGCGTCGATTTTAAAATCGGCCAAGAAACACGCGGATATCGTTATGCCGGGCTACACGCACCTGCAACGTGCTCAACCCGTTTTGTACGCGCATGCGATTTTGGCCTTCTATGAAATGTTCGCGCGGGATATCGAGCGTTTCAACGATTGCAAAAAACGCACCATGGTTTCACCGCTGGGTGCCGGTGCGCAAGCCGGTTCCGGACTATCTATCAATCCGCAATCGGTTGCCAAAAAACTGGGCTTCCCTCAAGTTTTTTCCAATTCGATTGATGCGGTCAGTGACAGAGATTTTGCTGCTGAGTTTTTGATGGCGTGCAGCTTGACTGCGGTGCATATCTCTCAGATGGCGGAAACATTGGTGATCTGGAGCAGCTCTGAATTTGGGTTTGTCGAATTGGCAGACAATGTCACCACTACATCCAGCTTGATGCCGCACAAGAAAAACCCAGATCCTCTGGAAATTGCGCGGGCAAAATCGGGTGCCGTAATCGGTGACCTGGTAAACTTGCTCGTCACGCTGAAGGCTCTACCGCTCGGCTACAACAGAGATTTGCAAGAGACAAAACCTCCTGTCATCAACTCTGCCGGTATCGTCGGCGAAGCGCTGAAAGTCATGGCTTGTTGCGTTGATGCAGTTACGGTCAACGTTGAGAAAACGTTGGCAGCTGCTTCCGACCCGGCACTCATGACGACAGACTTGGTCGAATACTTGGTCAATAAAGGTGTTCCATTCCGCAAAGCTCACGAAACGATCGCAGAGATTGTGGCAGACGCATCGGAAAATGGCGTGCCACTGCCTGACATGGAGATAGAGAAATATCAGGGCTATGCGGCAGAATTCGGCAATGACTTGTATGAACTATTCAATCCAAAACTTTCTGTAACTGCCAAGAAGTCGCACGGTTCAACCGGAGTCGCTGAGGTGAAGAAGAAACTGTAAGACCTTGAGCTGGATAAAACCTCTGCAGAAGAGCTTTAGTGCAAGTGAAGGCAAGGCTTTACACTCATCCTTTGGATCGATCCGAAAGAGTCTTTTTTGACGGAAAATTATGCCGTTTGAAAAAGGCTTGAATTATGCAGCTCAAAAGCTTCAATAAACCGATCTTTTACGCCAGTGCCGCTCTGCTTCTATCAATTCCCTCTCTCTGGGACTATCGCCAAGAGCACTATCTGGCTGTAAGGGATTCGCATACTGCGATGCTCAATGAAGAAGCTCGACTGAAGCGCAAGAAGTCCGAGCTAATTCAAGAAATCGGCGATTTGCAGCAGCGCCTCTATCAGAAGCAAAAGCATCTCGATGGTTTGAACGCGCGTCTGGCCTCGGTCCAATCCTCAATCAGAGACTTAGAGAGACAAATGTAGCTCATCTGAGATCTATGCTTTTCCAGATGTGCGTGCCGCTTTGCCATCGATCTTGTCAATAGACCGGGTGCTAACTTGGTCAATCTCTCAACCCTATGAAAGTTTGGATGACGATTGCGTGATTTGCTTGATCGTCAAATTCGTCCGTTCGGTTAACGTATTGCAGTTGGTAGCCTACCTCGACTCGACTTCTTTTAATGGTCTTCACGCCAACTCCGACGAAGTACCGATTTTGATCGATACCGCCTTGCGGCCCGCCTTCCAGTGAATTCAGGTTGATAAAAAGCTCGTCTTGGGTGGTCAGGTAAAAGCGCTTATTGAGGTTGTAGTTGAATTTCATCAAGTAGCGCAGCCTATTGCTGCATCCATTTACACCGCCCAGAAAGCGCTGCTCCGTGCGCAGTCTGTTGAACATGGCAACCCGTTTTATTCTCTTGTGTGAAAGAATTTGCTGCCAAATGCGGTTTTCGTGAACAACCTGGCTGTTTTCATTGCTGTAATTAGTCTGCCAAAGATAGCCGGCAAAGAAGCCTAAATCGTCATTTTGACGCCATTCCAGTCCGGGTCTGACAAGAAGCTGGCTGATTTGCGTCATATCAAATCCGATGCGCGGGGCTACTTCGAAATACGCTCTCAATTTGCCTCGAATTGGTTCGTCTAGAGTGACTGGAGTCCAGAGTTGCAAATCGTGCTCAACATCGGCCTTTGCAGCGCACGGAAAAATTGCGCCTGCAATCAGCAAGGCAAAAGGCAAAAACCAGCGTACTGCTGTAACTTTCATTTGTCTTTCCGGGGTGCCGTTGGGATTTCGCATGCGAAATCCACCGGCTACATTATAGGCCAGGTTAGTTATCCGTCCAGGCGAATGATGCAGACATGGGCTCCACGTCCTCTTACTTTGCTGACTGCAATCGTCAGGTTCTTGTACTTAAAGCTGTCTCCAACGCGCGGAGGACGCTGCAGCCGGTCGAGTACAAGTCCGCTAAGCGTTTCGATCTCCTCGTCGGCCATTGAGATGTCCAGGTATTCTTCCAGCTCGTACAGATGCACTGTACCGTCCACTCGATACGAGCCATTGTTTAGAGCTTCGATTTTGTGGCGAGTAATTGTTTCGTCAATCTCGCCGATCACTTCCTCGAAAATGTCGTCGATGCTTATGATGCCGGCTGTTCCACCGTATTCGTCAAGCACTACTGCCATGTGAGTACTGTACTCACGCATTGACTCGAGCACTGTCTTGAGCGGTGAAGACATGGGCACGAATGGCACCGGATGAATCGTCAGTGCATTATCGTTGTATTCTTCGAGCAGAGCCGCCAAGTCCTTGATGTGCGCTGTGCCGACAATATTGTCCTTATCTTCCGTATAGACTGGAAATCTCGAGTAGCTGGCGGTTCTGATTAGTTCCTCGACTTGCTCTCTTCGCGGTCGTAATGGCAAAGCAGACACATGTACACGAGGAACCATAATGTCTTCCGCGACCAACTCGCCGAAGTCGAACATTTGTTTGATTACAGTACCGATTTCATCGCTGATTATTCCTTCTGTTTCGCTTTCTTGCAGAATCAACTGAATTTCTTCAGCTGAGAATGCAGGCGTTGTTGATTTGGAGCGATCTATTGCAAAAAAGGTCTTCAGCAAAAATGTATTTATGCCGTTCAAAACAAAAATGATCGGTTTGAAGAGCATCATGAAAAACAGCATGGGTTTGATCAGCAGAAACATAAACAGTTCCGACCTCTGTAGAGCCAGAGACTTGGGAACAATTTCGCCCAGCACAACGTGCATGTAGGTGAGCAGTATCAATGACATCGCGCTTGCGGTTAGATGCACTGCCGCAATTTCCATGATTCCAACTGCACTCAAATAGTGGGTAAGCCAGTGAGCAATTGCTTCTTCGCCATACATTCCCAATGCGAGGCTGGCGATTGTGATTCCGACCTGAGATGCAGCGATATAACGGTCTTGGCGCGCGGGTTCCCTGATCACAGCGATAATCTCTTGTGCTGTCTTGTCCCCTTCCAGTGCTCGTTTTTCAATGGACTGTTTGGGTGCCACCACCGTTGCAAATTCTGAAGCGACGAATAGTGCGTTGCATGAAATCAAAAAGAAAATTACGCCCAGCTCAAACATTTTGTGCCGTCCCCTTTCGTTTGACGGTCACGATGGTTGCGGTGTGATGTTCTACGCTCTCAACGGTGATGATTGCTGTGTCGAGTTCTACAACATCGCCCTCGCTGGGCACTCGCTCTAAAATTTCGACAACGAGCCCGTTAATGGTTTCTGCTTCGCTGTCAGGCATTCGTCCTAGAAATTTCGTCGCTTTGTGCAACTTATATGCACCGGACAAGCGAATTCTTCCGTCTTCGAGAACCTCGACAGGCTCGGGGCGCTTGAATTCGTCGGCGTCAATGTCGTCCATAAGTTCCGCCAGAATATCTCCGACAGTAACCAGTCCCACCATACTGCCGTGCTCATCCATGACGAATGCAACATGCGAATGTTTTGACTTGAGAAGTGTGATCAACCTGCTCAGGGTGAGGTTTTCAGGAATAATTAGAGCGGGTGAAATCAGGTCCGTCAGGTTTGCATTTTGGCCGTCTTTGAACCAAGCCTGAATTACTTGTTTTACGTTGACGCAGCCGAGCACATCGTCTACGTCGGTTCCGTGAACGACGAGTCGAGTGTATTTGCTTGTCAGCGCTCTGCGATAGCATTCTTCCATGCTCAGTTCGATCGAAATGGAAGCAACGTTTGGTTTGGGAATCATGATTTGTTTGGCGGTTTTTTCACTTAGCTCCAGGGCCTGATGCAGTCTTTCATGCTCTTCAGGCTCCAGCAATCCGCCATCTTTGCTCTGCGCCAGAAGCAGGGCGATTTCATCGAGCGAATGCACATGCTTATGCGAAGATGCCGGGACGCCGAGTAATTTGAGCAGTGCGACGCTGCTGCCATTGAAGAGCCAGATGAAGGGGCGAAGGACGATCGACACAATGCGCAAGGGCCAGTACATGAACAATGCGATTTGTTCCGAATGCTGCAGTGAAACTGCTTTTGGTAACAATTCTCCGATCAGGATTTGCAAGAAGGTGAACACGGCAAGAATCATTACTGCCGCAATCGATTCCGCCAGCGAATGGTCGAGTTTGAAGACGGAGACTAAAAATTCCGCCCACAAGGGACCGAATTGTGTTTCGGTATACGCTCCCAGAATGAGACTTGAAAAGGTGATAGCTATCTGACAAGTGGCAATGTATTCGTCCAGCCGCCGGGGGGTTTCAAGAATTGGCAAGAGAGAACAAGCAAGCTTATTGCCTGACAGCGAAGATTTGCGGATGACAGTTGTTCTGGCTGCCACCGTGGCGAATTCGGCGGCGACAAATAAGGAGTTGAGGAATATAAAGCCGATCGCTATTGTCCAGGCGCTTATCATTCGAATTAACCAGTTATCCTTTTTACCGCGCCAGGTTTAGTTGCTGAGACCACCGCCATCGCACCGGAGTTCCTGCATCTGCTTCGTACTCGAGTGTACTACCCGTGGCTTTCATATAGGAATTCGTCCGTCGAGCACCCTCTTGATTATTGGGCGGTGAATGGACGGAGCACTGAATGTTGCCTGCTTTTGGGCTATTTACAAAACGCTTTGCATGGAGAACTAGAATTGCCTGGGCATGGCAATTAGACAGGAAAACAGATGGCAAGTGTGAGGGCTTGCTGGAATTTCAGAAGCCAGCTGGCGGTTTTAGAATCAGTAACCAACATCATTTAACGTAAAGGCGCATGGCTCTCTTTTCCAGGTCCGCACCTAGACTTTCAAACGCGGTGGATGATTGGAAACAACTCTAAATGCATCATTCACTGCTGAGTTCAGCCAACCGCATTCTTCTTGTTTGGCAGAAACTTGACGAGTCGATTCGAGGGGCATAGGAAGCTCCTGATAAAAGCGGATTTGTGGGGAGAATTTGCCCCACTGTATAAAGCCTCGTGTGAATCCAGCGTGAATC
>JAIETE010000134.1 GCA_019745505.1 Candidatus Obscuribacterales bacterium
CGAATATGGTGCCAGGGGAATCGGCGAAATTGGTCTGGCTGGATTTGCGGCTGCTACCGCCAACGCTGTTCATCATGCGACGGGAGTGAGAATTCGCGACTTGCCGATTCGAATCGAGGATCTTCTGGGGAACACCTAGAGAACAACGCCTGGATGAATTTATCTACGGCGCAGCCAAATTATCGGAATCGGGATATCATATAGAACGGACACGCGACAGCAGGAACGCCAAAATCGTGAGCGAGATACAAGAAATTCTGTCGTTTTATGAGCTGTGCTTGCGTCAGGAGAAGAAGTGCGCTCTTGCCACGGTCGTAAAAACATCGGGACCATCTTATCGAAGTCCGGGTTCGCGCTCGATTGTCGGAGATGATGGCAGTTTTCGCGGCGGACTTTCAGCCGGATGCCTCGAAGGTGACATATCCTGTCGCCTTGACGGTGAGAAAAGGTCTTTTGTAGTCGAATACGATCTTTCTGCTGAAGATGATGTGCGCGGATTTCCTTTTGGTTGCGGCGGGGCGGTCGAAATTCTGGTTGAGCAATTGCCAAACGCTCAAGCCATGCATGCAGTCGAATGGTTCTCTTTACTCGACCAGCCGGCGGTTTTGCTGACGGCAATTAGTTCCGATGGCAGTATTGAAATTGGTGCCAGGTATGGAATGAATGCCTCATGTGATTCCACCTATCACGGCAAGCTAAAACTGCCTGGCATGGAAGCACTGGCTTTGAGTGTTCTATCTGAGCGCAAGAGCAGAATTGCAGAATTGGAAAGCAATGGCAAGCCCATCAATATTTTTGCCGAGTATTATGAGCCGCCAATTTCAGTATATGTTTTTGGTGATGGTGAAGATGCTCAGGTGTTGGAGTCCTGCGCCACCGCGCATGGTTTTAACATAACCAGGGTTGCGCGCAATCAATTGCGCTCCGGCGAGTCTCTTATCAGAATGTTTCCGCGCATAGGACATGCTTATTCAGTTGTAATGGCTCACGATCTCAATATTGATAGTGACGTGGTTCATCAGTTGCTTCAATTGAACCCACCCTATCTGGGCATTATGGGACCTCGCAGCCGAACGGAAAGGATGTTCAAATCATTCGAGCGCAAATGGCACGCGGCAATTCATAGAGGAAATATATTCGCTCCAATTGGATTAGATATAGGAGCGGAAACACCACGAGAAATCGCCCTTTCTGTTTTGGCTGAAATTCATACTGTTGCACGATGCCGACTGCCTCAACACTTGCGAGATGTGGACGGTGCGATACATGAGCGTGCCAGCAAAGAACATTCGCTGATTAAGCTGAATTCCGAAAGAAGACCAAATCTGGCCGGACATACAACGCTTGGATAGGAAGGTTCTAGCCGTCATACTGGCTGCCGGCGCATCGAAGCGTTTTGGTGGCACAAAGCAACTGGCGCTGTTTAACAATGAAACTCTGATTGAGCATGTTCAGGCAATCTTGCTCAGCAGTTCGGTCGATGAAGTTGCCGTTGTGCTTGGTTGCGATTTGGAGAAAATCGGAACGCACATTTTGCCTGAGTCGACTTTACTGGCCAATCATGAATGGCAGGAGGGAATCGCGTCTTCGGTTCGACGAGCAGCTAGGTTTGCAGTGGAAGAAAATGCAACTCATCTATTCCTTTTCCTTTGCGATCAGCCATTTATCTCCACGTGCCTGGTCGACAGAATTCTTGCTCTTTCCAAATTCAATCCCGAGAGTGTTATTGCTTGCAAGTATGGTGAAGCGGTAGGAGCACCTGCATTATTTCCGGCCTCTCTTTTTGATGCCATGTTTTCGTTGAGAGGTGACAGCGGCGCAAAGTCCATAATCAAAATGACCGACAAACTGGAAATCGTCGATTTCCCGGAAGGTGCGTTGGACGTTGATTGCCCCCAGGATCTTTTGGATGTGAATGTGACAAACAGGTCTGCGTAGATCGAGATGTTTTCATTCCTCTCGAGCGGGGCTGTCAAGAGTTTTGAGTGGCGCCATTTGAACAATTTTGAATTTTCGAATGGAACGTATATATAGGTATGCTGGCTGTTGCCAAGGCATGTATTACACTTTTGTCATGTGAATCTCTTGATTAGCCGGGATAATCGCAAGAAGTGGCGCTGCCGCCGCATTGAATCTCTGGAATTCTATGAAAAATAGCAGGCTCTACAGCAAAAGGTATTTCGCTCTTCTCGCTTCGATTTCGGCGCTGACGATTTTGGCTCCGATTGTTGAACACGGATTTTGGGCGCGCATGCTTGTTGGTTCATTGATGTTTGTTGCACTGTGGACAGGCTCCGTTGCTGTCAGCACCAAAGGAAATGTTTCCGGTTGGTCAATTGCTCTTGCGACACTCGCTTCATTTTTGTGGGCAGTTGGTTTCTTCGCTGAATCCTTACCGGTCAATGCTGTCTATTTGCATTACCTGACATATTCGGTATTGCTGCTTTTCTTTGGCAATGTCGGAAGACTGATGCTCGAAGATATTCTTCTGGGCGAGGTCAATTTAAACCGCATCTGTGGTGGCGTTTGCGTTTTCATTTTGCTTGGTCTCTGCTTTGCGCTGTTGCACATGATTGTCGCTGCCGGTGATGCTAAGGCTTATCGAGACAATTACGATCCGTCTGCAAATTTTGGAGACTCTTTGTCACACGAATGTCGCTATCCGATTTTTGTGTATTTCAGTTTTTGCACGCTTTCCACTGTGGGTTACGGCGACATTGTGCCTGTAAGCCGTTTGGCTCGCTCCTGTGCAATGATGGAATCCGTCACCGGTCAGCTTTATCTTGCTATTCTGGTGGCTCGTTTGGTTGGATTGCATATTGCATCTACATCAAAAAATCAGTCAGCCAATGAAGTAATTGAAGTCTTTGAAGCTGAAGAGAAGGACGACAGACGCAAACGTCTGGAAGCCACTTTACGCAAATAAGTTGCCTGCGGGCGGCGTTTTGAATATTTGACTACCATATGAAAGTATGGTAGCATCACAAATTGGATACTCGGTGCTTGATTCTTTGATTCATGAAATGTTTCTTCCCGGTGCTCGTTCGTCCGCTGGTTTTCCTTCTCCAGCCGACGACTATCTAGAAAAAAGCTTGGATCTCAACGAGCTTCTCATAGCCAATAAGGTTGCTACTTTCTTTATGAGAGTCGAAGGCGATTCGCTCAAGGCAAGCGGAATACGCAACGGAGACATGCTCATTGTCGATAGATCAATCAATCCAAGTCACGGCAAAATTGTTGTTGCCGTCGTCTCAGGTGAATTGGTGGTACGGCGAGTAGAATCCCGCGATGGAAAGCTTGTTCTCACATCCGACGATGCTTCAATAGAAAGCGCGGTGATCGATGGTGAGGAAATTCAAGTTTGGGGAGTAGCCACCTCGTCCGTGCATATCCTCTAACTCTATGAGCAGTGAGAAGTATGCTCTAATCGACTGCAATAATTTCTACGTTTCATGCGAGCGTCTTTTTGATCCCAAGTTGGAAGGTAAGCCGGTCGTAGTGCTTTCTAACAATGATGGATGCGTGGTGTCGCGTTCGAATGAGGCAAAAGACATTGGTATCGCAATGGGAGTGCCGTATTTCAAAGTCGCACATCTGGAAAAGCAGAAGGGCTTGATTGCACGTTCTTCCAATTATGCTCTTTATGGTGATATGTCCGCGCGTGTTATGAAGCTATTGGGCGAATTTGCACCGGGGCAAGAAGTTTATTCCATTGATGAGTGTTTCTTATCTGTGGGAGGCTTGCCGGATGTTTTGCAGACAGCCAGGCAGATCAAAGCAACGGTGAAAAAGCTGTTGGGATTGCCGGTTTGTGTCGGAATTGCCCCGACGAAGACACTGGCAAAACTCAGTAACAATATTGCCAAGTCGACTCAAAGATTCAACGGTGTTTTTGATTACACTGCTCTTTCACCAGAGAAGCAGGTTCAGGTATTGAAAGCTATGGCTGTTTCAAAAGTTTGGGGGATCGGAAAAAACCTGACTGAAAAACTTCAGAGCCGGGCAATCTACACTGCTTATGATTTGCGTGAGGCAGATGCAGATCAGATTGGCAAATTGTATAGCGTTGTAGTCAAACGAACTTTGCTCGAACTGCGCGGAGAAGCATGCATTGGCTTGGAGCATGTGGGAGAGGCAAGGAAGCAAATACTGTCCTCCAGGTCCTTTGGACGGAATGTTTATGAATTATCCGAACTCGAAGAAGCTGTCGCTCAGTACGCCACGCGAGCCTGTGAAAAATTGAGAAGAGATTGTTCCGTTACTTCTGAGGTCCAGGTCTCAGTGAGAACAAGCGCTTATTCTGATAACAGCTTCGCTGATTCGAAAGTGATTACTCTGCCATATGCTACCGATGACACGATGCTTCTTGTTAAAGCGTCAATTGAAGCGCTTCGACAGGTTTATCAGAAAGGGTACACATATCAAAAGGCATCCGTATCTTTCGGCAAGGTTCAACCAAAAGAAGGCCGGCAAATTTCATTGTTTTCTCCCAGCGGCGCCGATGAGAAGTCGGAGAAAATGATGAAAGCGCTTGATGCTGCCAATTCTCGTTGGGGCAGAGGAACTATTTTTCTTGCAGCCGAGGGAATCGAAAAGAATTGGCAGATGAAAGCCGAACACAAGAGTCCTGCCTACACATCTGATTGGAATGATATTCCGCGAGTCAGAGCTTGAGGTTTAATTTCCCTTTTCCTGTCGTCAACCGGTAAATTCACACCCTGTTCACTGTCAGGGTTCATAACTGTATTTAGAGGGCGTACAGTACATCGCTCTGCTCAAGTCTCTATCGGGAGAAAAGTTTATGATTACTGACACTGCACAGGACACAAGGAATTGGACCGACCTGGCCATCAGCTTGTTTGAAAATCTAACCGACCGTGGTGCCGAGATCGCTTATGACTTCAGAAACATTGAAGTGCAGGTACCCAGCAAAGTTGGGCCTGACGCAGAGCATACTCTCTGGAAGGTCAACGGATTGTTGATCATAAGGACTTGCGAGAGCAAGACCCACACAGCCGGTGGCGCTGAGTGAGAAACTTCGAACTGGAGGCGAACTTGCTTGCCACCTGCGCCAAGCATATTGTTGCTTTGTCTTCCAGTGGAAAGAACGGTGTGCTGAGTCTGTCCAATACGCATCGACCGGCTACCGCCATTATGGGGATGCTTCCTCTTTCAAATTGCTCACGGCAGAACTTGCTTGAACTGCACAGAGGATGCACAGAGCTTGGTCTTTCTCTTAGTGTGGAAGTTTGTGGGCGGGCGGTTGCTCAACTGGGAAGCCGTTGCAGACCGGGAGTCTTCTCCCGGCTGCTCGGTGTCTACCCTGTGGAAGTGAGGTTTTTGCCCGTGCTTTACTCCCTTCTTTCTATGGCAGTGTCTGGTAAGCAGTGAGAGGACGTCATGGCAATTCATCCGCAGACCCGCAATTGGCTTCTCTGGCAGTCCCTCTCGAGGGAGCTGATTGCGGATTGCAAGGTTTTTTCGGTGACGAGAATTCTATCCGAGTCTCAGACTGCCGACAGGAAGAGAGCTAAATTCTATACTCTTAACTGCAGTGCCTGGGTCAATGTCATTGCACTGAATTCGGAAGGCTCTTGTCTGATGGTCGAACAATATCGGCACGGTGTCGAGGGATTGACTCTGGAGATACCAGGCGGTGGCGTTGAACCTGGCGATATTACGCCTCTTTCTGCTGCCATGAGGGAGCTTAAGGAAGAGACGGGATGCGAAGCCGAGCGATGGACGTATCTCGGTAAGAACTACCCTAATCCGGCACTGCAAGACAATCTTTGCTATACCTATTTAGCCGAGGGTGTCCGTCAGGTGGAGATGCCGAAATTCGACGAGACCGGCACAGAGCGCATCAACAGTCTCTATATTCCGCTCCTCAGCATCGGGGATGCAATTCGCAGTGGAGCAATCACTCACGCTCTCGTCATCGCCGCCTTCCACTTTCTTGCCCTCGAGCGTCCGGAACTGCTCTGTTACAAATAGGCGGCGTTCACAAGACGTTTATTCTTGCGATCTATATTGCGAGCAATAGGAAAGACGACGTAAAGGCAACCCACTATGTATGAAGAAAGTGCGGACGTTTTTGCAGGAGCGGATGAGACGCAAGAGGCATCCCAGAATTCCAAAATTGTCGTCAATAAAGAAGGTGATAACTACCTCGACGATTTGCACACTTCTTGGTCGGGTCGCTCTAGAGGCCCGCAACCGAAGCCTGCAAGAGAGTCTGATCCCAGAAAGATCTACGTGCCCTCTGATCGATACGACTCTGCGCTGAAATCTTACTTTCATGAGGCGCGCAATCTTGGACTTCTAACAGCTCTCGAGGAACTGGAGCTTGGAAGAAGAGCGCGAGCTGGCGACTTGCGTGCGCAGACTCGTCTGGTTGAGTGTAATTTGCGGCTCGTTATCAAGGTAGCGAAACGCTTTAGCGGCAGAGGCTTGGATTTTGAAGACCTCGTGCAGGAGGGCAATCTCGGTTTGATAAGAGCAGCTCAGCTCTTCGATCCGGACAAAGGTGCGCGCTTCTCCACATACGCTACCATGTGGATCATCCAGTTCATTTCGCGAGGGGTGGACAATCAGGGGCGCATCATCCGTCTGCCGGTCAATGTCCACAATGATATGCGTCTAGTCAGCCGTATTGTTTTTCACTACAGTCGCCGTTATGGAACTGAGCCCGCTATCGAGCAAATCGCGGAAATCTCAAAGCTCAGCATTACTCGAGTCAAAAATGCAATTGAGAATATGCAGAGCGCACTTTCGCTCAATCAAAGCTCGTCCAGTGCTCCGGACACCGAAATAGGCGAAAGGCTAGCCGGCAGCGATGGTCTTGAAACGGAAGAACGAGCAGATGAGTATTTCGAACACAAACTTTTGCTCGGACTGTTGTCTTTCTTGACTCCGGAGGAGCGGCAAGCAATTTGTTTGCGATATGGAGTAGCCACAGGCGAATGCCTGACATTCAACGAAATAGCTGCGTCTGAAGGACATTCGGTCGCGACTGTACGGCGTCTTCTCGGCTCTGCCATGAAGAAGTTGAAGAGGCATG
>JAIETE010000255.1 GCA_019745505.1 Candidatus Obscuribacterales bacterium
TGTGCACGTTCAGTCTTCCATCGCCAAACGCTGAAGCGGCTGCAAAAATTACTGCGCCGGATCCGCTTTCGTGCGACAGAAAATTCAATGAAACAGTGCTGCGTGCTGTCGATAAGCATGTGAGAAATTCACTCTATTCGAAAGAACTGTCTGCCAAAGTCTGGCCGGCAGCTATGGAAAAACAGAAAGATGCAATTCTGTCGGCTGGAAATCTGCTCGAGCTTTCAGATTCGATCAATGTGGCAATCGATGAATTGAAGAGCAGTCACTGTCGCTTTCTCACCGTCAACGACGATACTTATTATTTTCTCTATTCGCTCTTTTCTCATCACAAGCCGGATGGTGAGAAGAAAGGGAGTTGTGTTTTTCCAGGCTTTGTCACTGGTGGAGCTGGCTTCGACAGCGACAGAGTACGCTATGTGCTGGACGATTCTCCGGCGCAAAAGGCTCATATACAGAAGGGAGACCAGATTTTGTCGGTTAACGGCGGCAAATATGTGGGACTGGCGAATTTCTTTGAACTGGAAGGCAAGCCGATTCAGATATCGCTCAAGCGAGCGCAGACCCTGAAGACAGTTTCGCTCAAGGCATCCAAAAAACCGATGTATGACGCATACGTGAATGCCGTCACCAAGAGCGCGACCAAGTTTATGGTCGACGACCTGAAACTTGGCTACGTGCATCTCTGGTGCGGCGGAAAAGCAGCCCAGGAAGCGATGGCTGATGTTCTTTTCGAGCCTCTGCTCAAAGAGTGCGACGGTTTGATTCTCGATCTCAGAGACGGATACGGTGCATGTTCACCTGATGCGCTCGACCCATTTTTCCGACAGCCCATTGCTTTTCCCGATTTCGAGACGACAAATCGCGAAGGCAAGAAGAGCACGTCCAGCGTTGTTTTTGCAAAACCGATGGTCGCCTTGATCAATGGTGGCTCCCGTAGTGGCAAGGAAGAATTGGCTTACGCTCTGAAGAAAGCCGGCAGAGCTCTCTTGCTAGGCGATCGAACGGCCGGATATTTTCTTGCCGGGTCTCTGGAGCCGATCAACGATAGGTGCTCTTTGTATCTGGCCGTTCTCGATTGCTCGCTTTCCGGAGTTCGTCTGGAGGGTGTCGGCGTAGAGCCCGATCTGAGGGTTTCCAACGATAAGACCAGTGCACAAGACAATCAGTTGGAGAGAGCAAAAATCGAATTGGTCAAACGAATCAAAGAAGCAAAGAGCAATCAGTGAGGACATTCAGTCCTCACGATTTCCCCACATGAAAACCTTAGACTGTAAGCCTGGCAGGTCATTTCAGTCCTGAAGAGGTGGGATAAGATTTGATAAGCGGCAGTTAAAGAACCCGTAAAAGCCTATTGCGCCTGCCAGAATATTCTGGGACAAATCGCAGTGCTAACTACACTTGCATCGATTAATCAGGCTTAGGAGGATTTTCAAGATGAAATCACCGAGTGGCTCACTCTATGCTCGCTCGTTTCTTTCCGCTCTATCGATAGCTGCTCTGGCATCGACGGCTGGTCTTTGTGCAGCATCAGCCGACCCTTCGATGGATGCGGTCAAAAATGCAGAAAACCTGATGAAGAAGGACAAATACAAGGACGCACGCGCCAAGTTGGACGAAGCCATCAAAGCCAACCCGAATAATGCAAGAGCTTATGCGGACCGTTCACTGGCCAACGATCGCCTCGGACGTTACAGCTCAGCGATCGAAGACGCAGGCAAGGCGATTCAGTTGGATCCGAAATCCGCAGCCGCCTATGTAAACCGGGGCTGGGCGCTCAACAAGACAGGCAAATATCAAGATGCTCTCCAGGATCTCAATCGAGCTATAGAAATCGATCCCAATCTACCGATGGCATATGTCAACAGAGCCCATGCTTACAACGGCTTGAAACAGTTTGACAAAGCCATTGCCGATGCCGACAAAGCAGTATCGATGAAGGCACCGCATGCCCGTGCGTTGGCATTGATCAACAAATCTCACGCGCTGCACATGCAAGGTAATAACAACGATGCAGCAGACGCAGCCACGCTGGCATTGCAGATCAACCCCAAACTCTCGGCAGCCTATGTCAACAGAGGACGTTCACTGGCAAAACAGGGTTCGCACGACAAAGCCGTCGACGATTTTTCCAAGGCTCTGAAATACAACGGTCGCCTGGCGCATGTCTATCATCATCGAGGACTGAGCTACAAGGCGCTGGGCAGCGAAAAACTCGCAAAAAGCGACTCCGAAACGGCCAGTAAGATGGGATTCAAATCCTCCCCGACCAAAGTCGCAGACCCCAGATAGGCACATGTTTTTAATCGAGGAAAAAAAGATGTTGAAAGCAAATGAGTATCCGGCATACGCAGTATTTGCCGCCGCTCTGATCCTGACCTACAGCCCGTCGGCAAAAGCATTTGACAACGGTTTCGGTCAAACCAATCTGCCTGTTCAATCACCGGTCAAAATGACACAGCTCGAATCGGAATCAGGCGGCGTATTCTTCGGCGGCGGAGAATCCGAATCCGGCGGAGTCTATGGCGGTGAGCAAGAAACCGAATCTGGAGGTCCTACCGACCAGGGCAATGAGACCGAAACCGGCGGCGCCCGAAATGCAGGCTCATCTTCTGAATCTGGCGGACCTGGAAACAGCGGCGCCGAAAGCGAAACAGGCGGAGCCAACAATGCCGGCAATGAATCCGAGTCGGGCGGACCAGGCGTAGAAATCAGAAACTATTAAGTGCCCATCAGGGTTTCGATAAAAACTGGAGAGCCCGGCGTTGTAAAGACCGGGCTCTCGTATTTTAGAAATGCGCAATAACCCTAAAATTTGGGGGCTGAAGCCACTGTCTACAGTATGATCAATATATCCACGTATTGAAAGATGAGGGCACGCCAATGACCGAACTAAGCGCCAATGACATCAAGAAAATCTACGAGTCATTGCCCGAGAAACACAGCGAAGCCCGCAAGCGCTTCGGGCGCGGCTTGACCCTTGCAGAGAAGATCCTCACCGCTCACCTTGACCACTGGGACGCCAGCGAGAAGCACCCGAAGCGTGCAGAAAGCTATGCGCTTTTGCGCCCGGATCGTGTGGCAATGCAAGATGCGACAGCTCAAATGGCTGTTTTGCAATTCATGCAAGCTAAATTGAAAACAGTTGCTGTTCCTTCCACCATCCACTGCGACCACTTGATTCAAGCCAGAGTCGGCGCTGACAAAGACATGGAACAAGCGCTCAGCGACAACAACGAAGTCTACAATTTCTTGCGTACGGCGGCTGAAAAACACGGGATCGGTTTCTGGAAACCAGGTTCTGGAATTATTCACCAGGTGGTTCTGGAAAATTATGCGTTTCCCGGCGGCATGATGATCGGCACGGACTCACATACGCCCAATGCCGGCGGTCTTGGCATGATCGCAATCGGTGTCGGCGGCGCCGACGCAGTCGACGTCATGGCAGGCGAACCATGGGGTGTCAGATGGCCCAAATTGATCGGTGTTCGCTTGACCGGCAAGCTGAATGGCTGGACCGCACCAAAAGACGTAATCTTGAAACTGGCAGGCATCTTGACCGTAGCAGGCGGAACGGGCGCCATCATTGAATATTTTGGACCCGGAACCGAATCGATCAGCTGTACGGGCAAGGGCACCATCACCAATATGGGTGCGGAACTCGGCGCCACAACCTCGATCTTCCCCTTCGATGATCGCATGGCGAAATACCTGCGCGCCACCAAGCGTGAGGACATCGCAGCTCTGGCTGAGCAATTCCGCGAGCACCTGGTGGCTGACAGCGAAGTTGAAAAAGACTACAAAAACTATTTCGATCAAGTAATCGAAATCGATCTCGACACCCTCGAGCCTTATGTAGTCGGTCCGCACACACCCGACCTGGCGCGCCCTATCTCCGCACTTGCCAAAGAAGTCGACGAGAAAGGCTATCCCGAACATTTGAAGTACGCTCTGATCGGCAGCTGCACGAATTCTTCCTACGAAGATATGGGCAGAGCAGCGCATGTGGCTAGTCAAGCCGGTGAGCATGGAATAAAAGCCGATATCGGTTTTCTCATCTCCCCTGGTTCCGAGCAAATCTATAAAACAATCGGCCGCGACGGTCAGTTGAAGACTTTGGAAACCATCGGCGGAACCGTTCTGGCCAACGCATGCGGACCCTGTATCGGACAGTGGAAAAGAGAAGACATTACCCCCGGTGAGAAAAATTCGATCATCACTTCATTCAACAGAAATTTCCAGAAAAGAAATGATGGCAACCCGGAAACACTTGCTTTCATCGGCAGTCCAGAAATCGTGACGGCGTTTGCAATTGCCGGTTCGCTCAAATTCAATCCGCTCACCGATACTCTCAAGGGCGCAGACGGAAAAGAATTCAAGCTCAATCCGCCTCAAGCTCTGGAATTGCCTGAACAAGGCTTTATCGCCGACGAGAGTGGTTTCATCCCACCGGCCAAGGACGGAGACAAAGTAGTCGTCGACGTCAAGCCGGATTCGCAACGCCTGCAATTGCTCGAGCCTTTTGAAGCGTGGAACGGAAAAGACTTTGTTGATCTTCCTATCTTGATGAAGGCCCTCGGCAAGTGCACGACCGATCACATTTCAGCGGCAGGACCATGGCTGCGTTACAGAGGTCATCTCGACAAGATCAGCGACAACATGTTCATGAGCGCCACCAACGCTTTCACCAATGATGTCGGTATCGGATTGGATGTTCTGGATGGAGAGAGAAAGGCCTATCAGGCTGTTGCTCGTCATTACAAATCAGAAGGTCTAGGCTGGATAGCGGTTGGCGATCACAATTATGGAGAAGGCTCGAGCCGCGAGCACGCAGCAATGTCGCCGCGCTTCCTCAACTGCAAAGCAGTCGTAGTGAAGAGCTTCGCTCGCATCCACGAAACCAACTTGAAAAAACAGGGCATTTTGCCTTTCACCTTCGTGAAAGAATCGGATTACGACAAGATAGGGGAGACAGACCGAATCAGTCTTACCGATCTGGTCAGCCTGGCTCCGGGCAAGACTGTCGAGATGAGGATTCGTCACGCAGACGGCAGCGAAGACAAGATCGAGCTGAAACACACAATGACAGAAGAACAAATCGGCTGGTTCAAAGCCGGCTCGGCGCTCAATTTGATCCGCCTGCGTCGTGAAGGCGTATCGGCAGCCAAATAAAGGCTTCTTCAATAATCAAGAAATTCCGGAGAGAAACTCCATTATCGCCGACTGGAATTTTTCCGGAGCGCTTATGGTGATATCGCTGTGCGCGCTCTCCGGCAATTCCAGCAAAATCTTCTTGCCTACCGCTGTTTTGTACAGATGATCGGCATGATCGAATCCAATCACCGCATCATTCAAACCGTGGGCAATGAGAACCGGAGGATGAGGCTGTTGCAAAACAGCGGTGTTATTCAAGAAAGATTGAGGAAACAGAAAATCCGGATAAATACGCAAAATCGGAAGCGACTCGCGAGCGATGCGCTCGAGGGAAGCAAAACCGGATTGCAGTATAAGAGCTTTAGATCGCCTCACTCTTGATATGTATCCAGCCACCGACGCTCCCAGCGACTCGCCGTAGAGAATGATCTCTTCCCCTTTGACATGCTTGTGTGAAACGAGAAAATCGTAGGCAGCCTCGCCGTCAAAACAGATGTCCGGAATGTCAGGCTTACCCTCGCTCTGTCCGTAACCCTGGTAGTCGTATATAAAAACTGAAACCCCAGCGCGCAAAAGCAGATTGACAAGTTCTCTGCGATTAGCGATATTCCCTGCATTGCCATGACTGACCAGCATCCAATCACGGACTCCGGGTTTTTCGTAAACCCAACCATGCAATCGATGACCGCGTCGTGACTGGAAATAGACATCCTCGCCCTTGATGCCGTTCAGGCTGGGAGGCGACTCGATATCGAGGGGGTAAGGATCGGGATGAAACAGGAATTGCCGATAGAGCGGGCGAGCCATGCGCGGCGCCAGAGCCACGTAAACGCCCACCGCCAGCGATATTCCAGAAATAAACACCTGAAACAAAGACTCCTCACAGGCTTTTCATAATGTTAGCGTCTTTATACCCCGGTGTCTAAAGGGTTAAGTCCCGCCCCCTGCACGTGGAAAAATGGTAGAGAATTCCTGCATGAGTTGAAAACCGCATGAGTCTCAAAAGTTTCGCCGGAATTCGCAGTATTACAGCCGCCATTAGCCTTGCCGTTTTTTTCGCCGTACCGCAAAACGCTCATGCAGAGCAGATGCTCAGTCTCTATCAGAGACACCGTGCATTGGGAGATATCGAGGTAGAAATCGCTCATTCCTGCGCCAGGATCGTGCAGAAAAACGGACTGACATTCGTCATTGCCGGTCCGAGCTGGGAAATTTCCGTTTTTCAGCCGCGCAAGAAAAAAATCGCCAGGCTTTCGTATGCCAATTTCATGCGCAACGGACCGAAACACATAGAATTTCTCGAAGGAGCCACCGATTGGCCCTTGATTCTGGAAAGGAAATCAATCGACTACAAAGGAATTCCCGCCAAAGTCTATGCTCTGCCGTTCAAGTCGAAGAAGGGCGAGTTGATTGACTTGAGCCGCGGCAAAGCCGGTTCGTATTATGTCAATACAAGTTTCAAAATCGATCCGCACATCCGCAATTTTCTTTTGCAAATGTTTCACATCCAAACAGCCGACGGAATACCATTGAAATATGTCAAACTCGGCACACCATACAGCTTTGGGCAGGGTCTGGCATACAATCGTGCTGAAGTAGTCGTCACCGTACTTGATACCATTGCAGCAAAGAGGCAACCTTTTCGAAAAAGCAGTTTTGTGGTCCCTCGCGACTTTAAGACAACAACCGAAAGCGACTTGACTTTTGGTGACAAGACTGACGACATGCGCGAAATTATCCAAGACCTTAACTGAAACCATAATTTCAAGGACGAATAAGGTGCTTATCGGACATAAGCATATGAAATAAGCATGATCCTTTGTGGAACAAGATAGTGGGCATCT
>JAIETE010000090.1 GCA_019745505.1 Candidatus Obscuribacterales bacterium
ATAGGCGATCGAAGCCTGTACGAGAAAGCCTTGCAGAGTAAGGATGTTTGGCATCCTTATAATGCTTTCAAGGCAATGTGGAAGATCATGTATGAAACCTTGCCTCTGACCTTTGAGGTGTTGAAAAGTCGCTACGTGACCGGCGATTTGATCGTTGGGAGTTCGTTAGCTTTCGCTGCTCGAATACTTCAGGAGCAGGTAGGTGCGAAGTATGCCACCGTGCATTTACAGCCGTCCATAACAATTTCGGCTCATACGCCGCCGGTCGGTCCGCCAGGAGCTCTGCCGAAGGCAATGCCATTGGTGATGAAGCAGTTTTACATCGGTATGTTGGATAAGTTCCTACTTGATGCTGCTTGCCGGAGCGATCTAAATCAGTTCAGGCAGAAGTTTGATTTGCCACCTGTCAAGAATGTGTTTACAAAATGGATTCATTCGCCGGACCTTGTGATTATGGCTTGGCCTGAATGGTTTGCACCGCCGCAGCCGGATTGGCCTCAGAATTCTGTTTGCACGGACTTTCCAATCTTTGAACACGATGGAATTGCCGAGATCAGCACTACAACTTCTGCGTTTCTGAAGTCCGGCGCACCGCCTGTAGTGTTTACTGCGGGGAGTGCAATGGCTCAGGGCGCCAAACATTTTAAGTGTGCGGCTGACACTTTGAGAAATCAGAATTTGCGAGGCATATTCGTGTGCAAGTTTCGCGATATGGTGCCCGAAGATTTACCTTTAAATGTCCACCATTCGATGTATGAGCCGTTCGACAAACTGTTTCCACTTGCGGCTGCTGTTCAGCATCATGGAGGGATTGGAACAAGTATTCAGTGTATGAGGGCGGGAAAACCGCAACTTATCACACCGTTTGCTCATGACCAATTTGATAATGCACATCGATTGACTTCTCTGGGCATTGCGGAAACGTCCAAAGAGAACAATCCTTCAGAGTGGCATAGGAAACTGTTGAAAATTATTGGTGATACTGATGTTCAGACTCAATGTGACTTAATCAAGAATCGCATCAATTCGACCCCTAATCATGTCGAACGAATCGCTCAGGCGATCTTGAAATTAGCTTGAAAAGGCGCTGCTCTTGATTTGAAGCGGAAGCGCGTGTGCTTAGAGATTGATTTGACTTTGGCCTAGACCTAAACCTAAACTTTGATCTGCTACTCGCTGCTTTCGGTGCTGGACAGCAGCGTTTTGCCCGTGGCATCGGCCGTGACCGGATGGTCCATTGGAAAGACTTCCAGCTTGACGTAGTGATCTTTGTTTGTGTTGATCACGAAAAAGCGCTTGTCCTGGTATTTGACTTTGCAATCTCGCATCGCGTTGATTGCCAGCATGACATTGTTTGGATCGTCGTCTGAAATACCAAATCGATGTGGTGGCGTCCTGCCGTATTTTTCCAACCCAATTTCAACTGCCGCCTTGATTGCCATCTTCTTCATTGATGGAACTGTTGTATTTGGGTCTGTGACGCCGAGTGATTTTTGCACTTCGGGATTGGAGACTGTGTAGATGCAGAGGATGTTCAGACGAGAGGCTAAGATTCCCTTGTCTGCAAGAGCATCGAAACCGGCTGCGATTGTTTCCGGGGCGTGCCCACGGGCAGTAATGAAAACCACTGGGCGCTGTTTTCTTGCTGCGTGCTCTAGTAGCGGCCATGACGGACCTTGCCATTGCATGCCGCTTGTGACGGCTTCTAGTAAAACTTTGCAAAAGGCCTGTTCTTGAGGTGCGACATCCGGGGCATCGCGAAAATCGCGATAGGTGAAACCCTCCCTTACCGACCAAGCCTGCCACTCTCCGACTCTGCCCAGCTGGTCGTGAATGTAGGTGTAATCACCGGAAGATACTTCGCGCTCCGTCTGTGTTTCTGCGTTCCACAAATATAACTTGGTCGGAAGAAAGAACAAATTGTCATCAATGTCGAAGAAGTAGAAGCTGATGCTTCCATCGTTTTCAGTCATTCTTTATCTTTATCTCCGCAGTCTTCTTCGGCGACTTACTTATTATCTTCAATATGTATTCCTTGACGTATTCAGGATAGAAATAGCCGTTGCTGTCTGTGTCATAGAGCTTCCACTCTGTGTTGACGATTTCAACGAAGCCGCTATCTGCTTCATCCGGGTTAATCGGAAGCGAAGGTCCCAAGATTGCGTGCGTTGCGACATAAGCGTTCCACCAAACGGTTTCGCACTTTGTGCCGTCGGCGTTAGGTACAAGAAAGAAGCGCAGGCGGTCAGCCTTTCGACCGTCTATGAAGGTCTCCCCGTCTCTCTCGACGATGCCCAGATCTCGCATGATGGCTCGCCGGCTGCCAGGATTGAATGATATGCGAACCTCCGAGAGGTCGACTTTCATTTTTTTGTCAAATTGATTAGTTCGTTTGTCGCGCATATCAAAGTCTGATTAGTGGCACTGTTTGGGGGAATTGATGCGGGGAAATCGATCTAAAGCACCGGAGCCAAAAATAGGTTGAATTTGGTTAAAACGCATTGCCTCCTATTTTACCAGGGTTGCGACGTCGCCCCAAGGCTCCCCCCAGTTCATGCATTCGGTCCGTTTTGCACCTTTGCCTTCGCTGGGATATTGCTAAACTCGTTAGAGAAATATAGGTGACGCACAGGAAGTGGTCGCGTAACGTCAGGTTCAGTTTCAGGTTTTCAGGGATAAATGAAGATGGGTTTGCGGGTGGCGTCTGAGAGAATTGGTATCAGGTGAAAGAGCTGACTGTGCATTCAAGCGGTGTGAATCTGCATGTCGTCGTGGATGGTGCAGGTCCGACTATATTGCTTTTGCATGGTTTTCCCGATACGCATCACCTCTGGCGCCATGTGGCGCCGCAGTTGGTGGCGTCTGGATTCCGCGTTGTGATGCTGGATCAGCGCGGTTATGGACAGTCTGATGCACCTGTTGCCGTATCCGCCTACACAATTGATAAAATCTCATCCGATGTAATCGAAGTTTTGAAATCTCTAGGTGTAACTGAGAAGGTTAGACTGGTCGGTCATGATTGGGGAGCGTTCATTGGTTGGTTTCTCTGCATGAACTATCCGGACCGGTTCGAGCGCTTTGTTGCTGTTTCGGTTGGGCATCCGCTGGCATATCGCAATGCCGGAGCTGCTCAGTGGTTAAAGGCATGGTATGTGATTATGTTCCAAATACCGGGGCTTGCTGAATGGTTGTTTTCGGCCAGCTATTTTCGCGCATTGCGAAACTTGGCCAGGGAGCCGGAAGACCAAGCTTCGCGCCTCAATGCGTTTTCGCCAAATGGCCGTCTGACTGCCGCGTTGAATTGGTATCGAGCAAACTTCGGCCAGTTTGGCACTGCGAATTTCAAAGTCAGCACAGTCCCGACTCTGGGAATCTATTCTACGGATGATGTTGCTCTGACTGAGAAGCAAATGGTTGACTCTGAGAAGTACGTGAAGGCACAGTGGAAGTACGTGCGTATCGAAAACTCAACGCATTGGATTCCGCTGGATCAGCCCCAGAGACTAACAGAAGAGATTGTTGCTTGGTGTCAAGATTCGATTAGTTAGGTGTTTCCTTGCGGGTCGTAGTCAGCTATGAGTTCTTTCTGAACGCTCATTCTTTCGTACTGACTCGAGCCAGGCATTTCGTGACAGAACATAAAAAGTTCGTCCTTCATACCACCGAGCTCTGTCCACCATCTCTGATGTCCCTGACGAATAGCCTCTCCCTGCCGAACTAGATCGGGCGTTTCTCCGAAGAACACCACGGTGTGTTTTTTGGGATTGCTCAGGGCATTAGCCTTGTATGTAACTGCGTAAATTGCTTCAGAGCCGGAAGGATGCCACTGATCCAGAGGACCTGCGGATCTGAACTTGTATCGTTTTCGTATTCCAAAAGTTAGCGCGCTCATCTTTTCCCTCGTAAAAATCGGCAACTCGAAACCCTTCGGTTGCGAGCCTTAAGCCGTAACCTATCGTCTGCTGTAGTTATTGTTGGAGCGCTGTTCACGCGGCTGAGCCAGCGAGACGTGCAGCGTGCGTCCACCGAAATCTCGCCCTTCCAGACCACGCATCGCATCTTCTGCTTGTTCTTGAGTCGCCATCTCGACGAAAGCAAAGCCTCTTGCTTTACCTGTGTCCCGATCCGTAACTACTTTTGCTGAAGTCACTTCGCCGTATTCAGAGAAAAGGTCCTTTAGTTGAGCGTCATTGCAGGTGAAGGCGATGTTGCCCACGAATAATTTGTTTTGCATTTGAAATTGATCCTTTCAGTTTGTGTGTTGATCCAGAGCCTAAACTCGGGAGCTCAGGTCGGTCAGGCAGATTCGAATTTCAATGCAAACGGTACGAACCGCTGATGTGTGCGGTAATTCAACAGTAATATTTGATTCAAATGAAACTTTAGTTTATGGCCTAACATTCTCCGCCTTCGGCAGTAACACTCGAAGGTGAGCAACACGGCCTGACCTATATCCATCTTAGCACATGGAAACTTGCATCGCCCGAGTGGGTCGCTATAGCAAGCCAGGCGCCTAATATACTCGTGTTTTGGGCATAAATTGATCACACTTACTTCGTAGCGTGGTTTATCAGGCAGAAGATACATGAAAACCAAGACAAAGCAGCAGTTGCCTAAGGGCTGGTACATGTCGGGCAAGAGTCCTGAACTGTATGAAATCAGTTTGGATAGTTCCCACCCTCATAGCGGAACGACGTGTGCGCGTTTGAGTAATTCATCAAAGGCACTGAAACGTTCTTGGGCGACCCTTATGCAGGACATGGGACCGCAGAAATATCTGAACCAACGATTAAGCATGAGCTTTTGGGTGAGAACAGAAAATGCGCAAGGTTGGGTTCAACCTTGGATGCGCGTTGACGGACCGCAAGAAGCAACCGTCTCATTCGATAACATGTGCAAGAGGGCTATACAGGGAACAACCGACTGGACACAGTATTCTATTGTTCTCGATGTGCCAGGCGATGCTGTCAGGATCGCATTTGGAGTCATGTTAGGTGGACATGGGACCTTGTGGTTTGACGATGTTTCATTCGAAGTCGTCGGGAAGGAAATTCAGATCACCGACTGCCCTTGCAGCGTTAATTATCGAGGCTGCAAGGTCGCAACAAATTTGAATTTCGAAGAAGGACCCGAGGGTTAGTTTTGTTTTTCTTTGATGTTAAGCACGTTCTGATTGCCGTGTCTCGTGGAAAGTGTATAAGACTGTTCAACACAGTAAGCAATATCGGAGCGTCGAAAATCTATGTACAAGCCGGGTCTTCATAGCCTTCGGGCTTTTCTGCGCCATGCGATATTAGTTCGTTGAATAGTTCCCAGGCACGCCTCCGCGCGCGCTCTGTTAGCTCAATCGCTCGTGCATTCTCGCGCGTGTGCCGAAGCTCGCGCTGAATCAGCGTGCCATGGTGATTCATCTGCAAGCAGCTCTCTGCCCATCTATTGAGCATCGCCTTAGGAATCAGGATGTTGCTATTGTCTTCCATAAGCCCTCATGGTAGGCAGTCTATTCAATTCCGTCAATCTTGCCGGCGTTTAGGTTCGCCAATTCTTCGACCGAATAATGGTATTCCATGAAATTTATGGGTCCGTTTTTGACAACCCACTCAAATCTCCTTTTTGCTTCAGCCGTTTCGCCCTCAAAGAGTTTCATCATGGCTGTGTAGAACTGAACTTCAGTTTTCTGATCGTTGTTTTGCGCAGCTGCCTCAAAGGCATTTTCGTTCATTGAACCATCCAGGTATGATGCGACTTTATACGCCCAGTCCTGGACAGACAATTTCTCCTTGCACGACTTTAGTGTCTCAGCCGCATCTTTGACTCCAAGGCGCCTCGAAGCCAAATAGTTGGTGAAAGCAAAATATGCCGCTTTTGCTGGCTCTCTTGTGGTTTCAACGCCTTTGTTTGTAATTTCAATTGCTTTTGGATAGTCACGGTCAATGAATGCGACTTCCATAGCTAATTGTAAGACTGAGGGGTTGTCTGGTGCCTGCTTTAGAAGCTTTTCCACTGCCTGTTTTGCTTTTTTAAACTGCTTTGATTCCAAGTAGAGCGCTGCGCGAAACTGGTTGGCGTAAAGCGAGTTGTTCTGGGCTGCTTGTGGAGATTCAATCAATTCGATTGCTTTAGCGATGTCTTTGTCTCGATTGAGGGCGTTGTTCGCCTTACTTAATGCGAGCATTCCACTTCTATCGAACGCGCCATTCACCTCAAGAGTGAACACCAAAACGATGAGCCCTATAAGTGCAATCGTTCCGAATGTGTCTCTCAACCGAATTGCTCGGTCAGTATTATTTGTTGGTGCCATAGTCGCACCGAGTGCAAGACCGGCTACTAGACCACCGGCGTGTGCGGCTTGATCTGCATGGACGCTAGCACCAAAGATTACGCAGACTGCTAAATAGACTGCGGTCTGTTTCATTGATTCTTTGAAGATTTTTGGCTCAATCTCTTTTTGGTGCATCAGGATAAAACCTGCATATGCGCCAATCAAACCGCAAATTGCACCGGACGCACCGGCACTGCCACTGTCAGCGTGTATCATCAAGCTGCAGACGGACGCGGCAATCCCGCTCAGCAAATAGATAGTGAGAAATTTCGCTCGTCCATAGAGTAATTCGCATGTTGCTCCGATGCGAGAGAGGACAGCCATATTGCAGCCTAAGTGAATTATGCCGATGTGTATGAAGGTTGACGTAAGCAAGCGCCAGGGTTCGCCGTCCAGGGTGAGCGGTCCCCAATCTAGCTGCCATTTTACGAGCAGTTCGGAATTCGGCTTCCATATTGTCTCGAAGCCGCCGTCTAGCACCATGACGAGAAAAATTAAGACATTGATGGTGATGATGGAATTGGTTGCCCATGTCTTCTGGAGCGGCAAAATCCAGGGCTCAATCGCCTGTGTGCTGAATGTCTGAAGGGGAGCGCTTGAAGGCTGTTCCTGGTTGCTTGAATTAGCGTCTTCGTTTTCATTTGTCATTT
>JAIETE010000247.1 GCA_019745505.1 Candidatus Obscuribacterales bacterium
GAAGCTCCTGATAAAAGCGGATTTGTGGGGAGAATTTGCCCCACTGTATAAAGCCTCGTGTGAATCCAGCGTGAATCCAATTGCGTATAAACCGCCCCTGCTGTAACTTGGAGCGCCTTTAAACCGGCGAACTGCAACTCAGCTCCGTAAAACGCGTTATTGTGCCGGCATTTTTCTATGGAGATTTCCCTGGATTGGAGATCGCCCCGATGTCACCGCCGGTAATACCGTTTTTTCGTGGTGTTTGTGCATTCTTGATTTCGTTTGTCGAAGTATTTATTCAGTCTGGCAGCCGTGCAACACGCATCCGCCCTGCGTCAACTTGATCGGCTTCCCAAATAACCCGCGCTTGCTTCCAGGGCCGCTGTGATTGTCTCCAACTCATTAAGGGGTTTGACTGCAAACTAAAGCCGGGCGACGCATGGCATCGCCCGTACGGTTTAATTGTATCTACTCTTCCTAACTTATGGCTGTTGTGAGTCTTACGAATGGTATCCTTGAGATCTGGAAACCTAGGTTAGATGACCGATATGCAGTTCTCTCTTTCAAAACTAGGTTGTCTGGCGATGTTCGCCTCGACGAGCCTGCTCCTTCATGGTTGCGGGCAGCATGGGGCGCCGGCTTCGGCTACATATGCTCCACCGGCTGTCGCCGTTCAGCTCTCCGAAGTGAGGCTGGGACCGGTTACGGAGAGCAGCAGCTTTTCGGCTACTTTGAATTCGCGAAAGTCGGTGAGCCTGCGCCCGCGGGTATCCGGTCTGGTCAAAGAAATTTATGTGCGTAGCGGCGACAAAGTGGCCCAAGGCACAAATTTGATACTGATAGACCAGGAAAAGCAACAGGCTTCCGTCGACAGTTACGAGGCTCAAGTTTCATCCGACCAGGCTGATGTGCAAACGGCCCGGGAAACGCTCCACTCTCTGGAAGCCGATAAGACATCGCGCTTGTCCGAATTGAAGTTGGCGGAGCAGGAATTTGCTCGTGCCAAGGATTTGCATTCTCAGGGGGCTGTTTCGGCGCAAGAAGAAGACAATCGCGCCAATCAACTGAGAGTCGCACGCGCTCAGGTCGAGTCGATCGAAGCCAAGATCAGCGCTCAACGCTCCACCCTCTCGAAAGAGCAGATGGAAGAAAAACAGCACCGCGCCTCTGTCAAAGAGCAAGGTGTGCAACTGCGCTATCACTCGATTAAGGCTCCATTCGCAGGAACGGTCGGTGATGTTCCGGTAAAACTCGGCGATTATGTGACATCGGATACGGTGCTGACCACGGTCACGCAAAACCGGCCGCTGGAAGTTTACGTTTCCATACCTACCGAGTATTCCAGCCGCCTGCACAGTGGCATGACGGTTGAGCTTACCGATGCTTCGGATTCGCTTCTCGGCAGAGCTAAGGTCTTCTTTGTTTCTCCGAATGTCGAGAATCAAAGCCAGACAGTTCTAGTGAAGGCGATTTTCGACAATCCCGGCGAGAAGCTGCGTGCCGGCCAGATGATAACCGCTCGGATGCTCTGGAAGACTGAACCGGGCGTTTTGGTCCCCACGCCAGCCGTCATTCATTTGACGGGGCAAGATTTCGTCTTTGTTGCCGAGCCGCAGGGAAAGAATTGGGTGGCCAAGCAAAAGCTGGTCAAGCTTGGGGACATACAGGGCAATGCTTATCTTGTGCATAAGGGCTTGCAGCCGGGCCAGAAGATTGTCGTCTCCGGCATACAAAATTTGACTGACGGAATGGCGATTCAGCCGAAAGAGTGACCTAATGTTTGCAGACTTCTTCATCAAGCGGCCGATTTTCGCCACCGTTTGCTCGCTCGTGCTGGTCATTGCCGGGGCGGTTTGCATACCCACCCTGCCGATCGCTCAGTATCCGCAAATCGCTCCCCCGCGGGTCAATGTGACCTGCAACTATACCGGAGCCAATGCCGAAGTTGTGGAGTCGTCCGTCACAACAGTTCTGGAAAAGCAGATCAACGGCGCCCAGAACATTCGCTATATCAATTCCACCAGTGGCAATGACGGCACAGGCAGTGTGGACATCACGTTCAACCTGGGTCGAGACCCCGACCTGGCAGCAGTGGATGTGCAGACACGCGTGGCTGCAGTAGAGGGGCGCCTGCCGGAAGATGTAAAACGCACCGGTGTGTCAGTCAACAAAGTCTCCAGTCAATTCGTTCTGGCGATCGGTATCGGCTGTCGCGACAATCGCTACGACAGCCAGTTCATCAGCAACTACTGCGATGTCTACGTCAAAGATGCATTGAAGCGAGTCAAAGGGGTCGGAGACGCGCAAATATTTGGTGAGCGCAAATACTCGATGCGCGTTTGGCTCGACCCGCAGAAACTGGCAAATCGGAATCTGACCGCTCTCGATGTGGTTAATGCGGTAGCTGAGCAGAATGTGCAAGTTGCTGCCGGGCAGATCGGTCAGCCTCCTGCTCCGGACGGGCAGCTTTATCAAATCAGCGTGCGCGCTGTCGGGCGTTTGAAGACTGCCAAAGAGTTTGAAAACATGATTATCCGAGCTACTCCGGATGGTCAAATGATTCGTCTCAAGGACGTGGGACGCGCAGAATTGGGTGCGGAAAATTACCAGTCCATCGTTCGCTATCGCGGGCGAGAAGCTGTGGGTATAGGTATTTTTCAAACTCCGACTGCCAATGCGCTGGAAGTTTCCAAAGGCGTGCGCGAGGAGATGACTCGGCTGGCGAAGCGCTTCCCGCCGGGACTCGAGTATGACTATGCTTTCGACACGACTCTTGCCGTGCGCGAGTCAATCAAAGAGGTGCTGATCACCCTGGCGCAAGCGGTCGGGCTGGTCGTTCTGGTCACTTTTCTCTTCCTTCAAGACTGGCGCAGTACCTTTATTCCATCAATTACTATTCCTGTTTCGCTGGTCGGCACATTCGCATTCATGCAGGCGCTTGGCTTTTCCATCAACACCCTGACGCTATTCGGAATTACTCTTGCTACAGGGCTGGTGGTCGACGATGCGATTGTCGTTATTGAAAACATCAGCCGATTGATAAAAGAACGCGCCCTGGGAGGCGTGGAGGCTGCGCATGAATCGATGAAGGAGATTACCAGCGCGGTAATCGCAATCTCGCTGGTATTGGGCGCAGTGTTCATTCCGGTGGCGTTTTTCCCCGGTACCACAGGACTCTTGTATCGCCAGTTCGCGCTCACGATTGCCTGCTCCGTAGGCATTTCCACCTGGGTAGCGCTCACGCTCACCCCCGCTCTTTCAGCCAAGTGGCTCAAAGCTCACACTGAGAAGAAGAGCCTGCTGTTTAGGCCAATCAACTTTTTTCTCGACTGGTTGAGGAATAGTTATGAGTGGACATTGCGCCTGGCTCTCAAAGTCAAGCCATTGATCATCGTTGCCTTTATTGTCTGCATGGGGCTGACTTATTGGCTCTTCAGCACTGTTCCGAAAGGTTTTGTGCCCAACGAGGACCAGGGCTATTTTATTGTCATAGTCGAGTCGCCGGAAGGCGTTTCACTTGGATACACGGCAAATGTTCTCCAGCGCGTAGATGAGGTCCTCAGCAAAGAACCAGCCATCGAGTCGAATTTCGGCATTGCCGGATTCAGCTTCTCCGGCAATTCGCCTAACAACGGCCTTCTGTTTGCCAGCTTGAAGCCATGGAAGCAGCGCGAGCACGGCCAGTCGCTCGATGAGATTATCGAACGTATTCGCGGACCTCTTTCTGCGATCACAGATGCTACCGTCATTCCATTCAATCCGCCCGTGATTGAAGGTTTGGGCAATTTCGGTGGATTTCAATTCGAATTGCAGGATATGCTTGGCGGCGACACAAAAATGATTGCCGACGCCACTAAATTGATGTGCCAGAAGGGCAATCAGTGTCCTGAGCTCAGGGGTGTTTATTCGAGTTTCAAAGCCAATTCTCCCCAACTCGTGGTCACCGTATTCCGCGAGAAGGCTAAGAGCGTGGGCGTGGATATGAACGATGTTTTCCGTACTCTGCAGGTTTTCCTTGGCTCTGAGTATGTCAACGATTTCGACATGGGCTCGCGTATCTATCGCGTGTACGTGCAGGCGGATCAGAAATTTCGCTCCAATCCAAAGGACATTGAGCGCTTCTATGTGCGTTCCAAATCGGGGCGGATGATCAGCCTTTCCAATCTTGTCACAGTGACGCGCACGACAACACCGCAAACAATCACGCACTACAATTTGTTCCGCTCGACGGAGATAAACGGTAGTGCCGCCCCTGGTATCAGTTCCGGGCAAGCGATGGAAAAGATGGAACAGATTGCCAAAGAGAATTTGCCGCCCGGTATGGGCTATGAGTGGTCCGGAATCGCGCTTGAGCAGACGGAATCAGGCAGCAAATCACTGCTTCTTTTCGGGCTCGGTTTCATCTTCGTGTTCCTAGTGCTGGCGGCTCAATATGAGAGCTTTGTCGACCCCTTTATCATTCTCTTGTCAGTCCCCCTGGCTATGCTCGGGGCGCTAGGGGCTCAATCCGCGCGCGGCCTCGAGAATGACGTCTTCTGTCAGATCGGGCTGGTCATGTTGATTGGTCTAGCCAGCAAAAATGCCATTCTTATTGTCGAGTACGCCAATCAGTTGAACGAGCAGGGCTTGAGCACGAGGGAGGCTGTAGTTAAGGCTGCGACGATCAGACTGAGACCCATCCTGATGACTTCACTGGCGTTTATCATGGGCATCTTGCCGCTCGTGTTCGCGCACGGAGCCGGTGCTGCCAGCCGGCATTCTCTGGGCACGGCCGTGTGCGGAGGCATGGTCGTAAGTTCCATCCTCAGCCTGTACCTTGTGCCGGTAGTTTATGAATATCTGGGAATGCTTCGCCAGAAATTGCGCAAACGTAAGCGTCTGGAGCCTCTTGCCGAAAAAGAGCATGTTTCGCTATGAAACTGCCACTTTTGTAAAAGTGCTTGTCCGCCATCTGAATCTTCCCGAAAAAATCACGCTGCGGTTGCTATCATCCGCAAACCGGTAACCTAAGGTCCCAGATTATGGCTACTACAAATAAGCTTTCCCCGATTCAGGTCGCATGTGGCGCGGCAATTGCCACTCACCTTTTCCTATCATGTTTGCCCGCCAATGCGCAGCAGTCTGAAAGCACGGCCGTTTTTCAAGCAAAACGTACCGCGCACAAAGTAAGTGGATGGGAGCACGGTTTAATCAAGAAATCTCCCAATCTCAGCAATTACTATTGGACTCCCTTGACAGAGTATTCGCAGAATAAAGGCTCTCGCCGCACCGGCAAGGGGGTTCGGTCGGCTGCGCCGGAAAAGCAGCTGACCAGGCATTATGTAAAACCACGCTTTGCGCCGTTGCCGAAAAATGACCGCGCTGAACATTCAGCCAGTCAGATGGTGGAAACCCGCTGCGATGGGAGCGCGAAGGTGCGGTTCGAAAAAGCGAAAAATCAGCTCGCCTCCCGCCGACCAACCGATTCGGCCAATGATTGCTCCGGCGTTCTGACCTATGGGGATAAAGAAAAAGGTGACGGATACAGCTATAAGCGGCAAGATTTATCCGTGACCGGGCGCCTTTACGGTCAAAAGAAGAAAATAGTCGAGCAATAAAGCTCTCGGGCGGCAGATCCGCACCGAAAGAACAGGCTCCCGGCATTGCCGAGAGCCTGTGAAACCTGTACGAGTCAGAAGAGCTATTTTTACTTTTGACCTAGAGTATGTAAGCTCAGAAGGTTGGAGTACAGCGTGTCTTCATTATGCGCTGAAGGATGTCTCTGGGCTACCCGAATTACTGAAGCGGGTTGTTTTGCTTGTGTATGCTGTAGAGCCGCCTGCAATGAGCTATTGGCTGGATTTCTGCGTTGATTTTTCGGTTCAGTGGCTTTGCACTTCACCAGTTTCGAGAATGAGAAAGATTGACACTTCGTTGAAACAATTGCCCGGCAAAATGCAGAAATCCCGTTACCCGCCCTCCCAACCTTTTGCCCGCCCATTCTCGGCCGGCAAGCTTTTAAAAGGAATACCACTATGGGTCAAACCATCGGATTTCCGCCTAATGCAGCAAAATTGAATCGTTCTTCAAGAACGGAAGCCCGCAAGAAGCTTGAGAAGCAATTACTAGAGAAGAACTTAGCCGAAAATCAATCTCCGTCCCAGGCGGCGGAATTTGACCCGGATGTGTATTTGGACTTGCCTGAGGAGTGGTTTGGGCTCACCACGCCAACCACGAAATACGACTATGACGTCTATTTGACGACTGAGAGATTCAAAGCCGCCGTCTACTCTCATAACAGGGACTACCGTTACGTCGAGCGCACTTTGCCTGATGGAAAAGTCGAGACAATTTATTCCGGTCCGAATTTCCTGGACAGCCGGACAGTAATCGAGGACGCCTCTGGCAATATTCTCTGCACTATAAGAGCAAATCATTTAGGCAACGGTGTCATTGAAGTTCGATACTTGCCTGACGGCTCCTACGTCACGGAGCATCAAGCACCGGAAGAGTACGACAATTTCAGCTACGAGAAGGACAACCGGGGCCGCATCACTAGTCTGACTTTGGGCGACGGCACTCACTTGAAATTTGCCTATGGTGGCACCAGTCCGACGGCATATTTGTTCACCGATAACAACGGCGTAGAGTGGCGCCGCTGCCCGCGAACGGAAGTATTCAAAAACGCTGACGGTAAGGGACTGGGCGAAAAACCTGTACAAATGGTAGCCGCCAATGAATCCGGTTCATACATGTTTGCCAGCTATGGGCGCTACACTGTTATGCACAGGAATGGCGTCATCGAAGAGCGCTATTTCCCTACTGTCCGTGACTTACTCGACCAAGATTTGCCAGTAGTCGTAGCTATTCGCAATGAGAAGGACCGCGAACGTGCTGACAAATTTGCTGAGAGTCTGCGCGTTCAATACGATGGGGCCGATATCGCCGTTGCTGTTCTGCCCTGTGAAGACAAGGATGGAGCAATCGTCG
>JAIETE010000117.1 GCA_019745505.1 Candidatus Obscuribacterales bacterium
GCACTTCGTCGAGATCAAGAAAGACATCTATTTGACCCTGATGGTCCTGGGTTTGACCATGTTGGTCATCGCATTAAAGCTGGCGCCGCAAGCATTCGGCCCTGATCTGGCAGGCACATTGCTCTATTTCATAACGATTGTCCAAGGCAGTGTATGCCTTGGTTTCGGAGCCTTCACCTGGCTGTTTCACGAAGACCCCGAAATTTGGCGTTAATTGTTGTTTGTTCTAGGCTTTGGTGCTGGCCAATTTGCCTTTTTTGTCTGTCCGCGGATGCTTGGCACGAGGACGAACCACTTCAACAGAGCAGGGCGCTTTCATTGCGATTGCTCTCGATACTCCTCCCCAGACGAAGCGCTCGCACAGATCGTGCCCGTGTGCCCCAATGAGGATTTTGTCCGCCATCCAATCGACAGCCGCTTCGATGATTTCGTGCCGCGGATCTCCCTTTCGGACTTCAACGTGAAAATTGCAATCCGGGTGCTTCTTACTGAGCATTTCGCGACCTTCCATGCAAAGTTTGTCGGCGAATTTTTCTCGGCGACTAAAAGCTTCTTTCGCCAGAAGACTCCAATTGTCACAGTCGACTTCATCCAGTTTGACCGGCTCGACTACGGATAAAATCTTGAAAGCCGTATCCGCAGGCCACTTGCGTGCAGCGACTTCTTCTAAGACCTTTTTGCTATAAACAGATTCGTCGATGGCAATTATTACTTTCATATACAACCTCCAGGCGCGCTCACTCAATACAGTTATTAGTGAGTCAGCTTCTTCTTAATGATTTCGACGGAGCAGTCTGCGTGACCAGCTACACCTTCGGCAACGCTTCCAAGAAACAGTTTGGAAAAACCTTTCCGACCATGTGAGCCCATTACGATGAGGTCTGCGCCCCATTCTTTGGCTTCGTCGATAATGCAATTGCGAATGTCACCAGTCAGAACATCGCCGCTTACCGCCTTTTCGGAAAACGAGCCCCTCAGCAGTTTCAGGTCTTGTTTCAATAGTTCTTTCTTGGAATTCAGAAGCTCTTTCTCGGCCTCCTGGATTGAATCGGCCGCTCTTGGAGAATAGATTTCAGAACCATAGAAAGGGAATGGTTCAAAAACATTGATGACCCTAAATTGAGAATCCTCCGGCCAACTGCGTTCCAACACGGACTCCAGAGCCAATCTGGAGCATTCAGATTCCTCAACGGCGATCAACACTCTCATTTTCTTCTCCTTGCGAATACATCGAGTCCGTAGCGGCAGGGCAGTTCGCCTCTCTGAAGCGAACCACCCTGTCTGTGTCTTATCTATTGAGTCTTAATTGCAATGTTCTTCGATGTCTTTTCCGATTCTACGGTTTTGGGCAGAACGACATTCAAAACTCCGTTTTTAAATGTCGCGGTGCATTTATCCAGTTCTACTTCTGCCGGAAGCAACATAGAGCGGCTGAAGGTGCCATAGATGCGCTCCATCTTATAGTGCCCTTTGACGTCTTCGACTTTCTCATTGCGTTTCTCGCCGGAAATAGTCAGTATGTCACCAGCCAGCTTTAGCTGAATGTCTTTCTCTTCCATTCCCGGGAGTTCGGCTGTTACCGTGAATTCCTTCGCTGTTTCGTGCATGTCGACGCGGGGAGAAAAATCGCCGAATGCGTGTTCGCCGTACCCATGCGGGGACATCTCGAAATTACTGAAGAATTCTTGGAACAGATTGTTCATCTCTTTTTGCAGCGAATAGAAGGGATATTCCTCTTCTCTCCTTACTGCCGGCACACTCTTTTTGAACCAAGGTGTAAGTGGTTTCATCTCATTATCCTCACCAACATCAATCAACTTAGATTCCGCATTGGCGTGCGCACGCTCGATGCACCATTCATATATTTTGAACGGTGATTGATGCCGGAATATCCTCCCCTTGGAGCATTTTGCTCGAATCGTTCTCAAAGACCACTTTAACAGGGTATCATCCTTAAGGACGATGCGAAAAGAAAGGATCGCAGATGTGAAGCTGCGATCCCTCGTAATTTCGTGCGTTGGTCCGGCTTTAACAGCCAGACGCTTGCATAAGGCTTCTAGTTCAAGCTCTCGAACTTCAGTTGATTTTCTGCTTCGAGCCAGTCTTCGCGATCGAAGCCGTGGACATATCCGCGCTTTGCAAATAATTCGAAGGCGCGCTGGGCGATTTGCTCGAACTGAATTTGCGGAGCTTGAGCTACTTTCTTTTCAATTTTTTCTGGAGCTTTTTCAACGACTGTTTCTACCTTTGGTGTGGGCTTTTCTGCCACAGCAGCTTTTGCAGCCGGTGCGCTCTTGGTTGTTTTTGCTGTGGTTGTTTTTGGTGCTGGGTTTTTTGATGATGTTGTTTTCACTGTCAGTGCCTTCGCTTTCGTTGTTTTGGTTGAGGGTGCCTTAGTATTCGTTTTTTTCGCGGCTGGAACTTTTGCAGATGCTTTTTTCGTTGCGGCTGCTTTCACTGCCGGTTTCTTTGCTGCCGATACTTTTGTTTTCGATGCCTTCACCGCCGGTGCCTTCGGTGCCGGCTTCTTCGTTGCGGTCTTTTTGGAAAGGCTGGTTTTTGAGGCTGTTGTTTTAGTTGTTTTTGCTGCAGCTTTCGCAGCCGGTTTTGTTGAAGATTTCGATGAGGTTTTTACTGCAGGCTTAGTGGTTTTCGCGGCAATTTTCGACTTAGCAGAAGCTACCGGCTTCGCCTTAGCTGGCGATGTCTTCTTGGTGCTTGCTTTAACTGCCTTAGCCATAGTCCAACTCCTATTTTGAACTCAGATTTTGCTGGCAAATGGTGGTTTTGCGCCATTCGAGAGGCTGCCACCAAAATATATTCACAGGGACGCCACGGAAAACAAAGGCATATTATGGGTTTGGAATGATGATTTGTCACGTTGTCCAGCAACCAAAAGCGTTGTTAACTTAATGTATATTTGTGAACCAAGTTCTCAAAACACTGCTTGGTGCAGCAATCTCGCGAATTATTTCCCACTAGAGAATCGAGTAAAACAGACTCGAGTTTTTTATCCAATTGTATATATCGTTCCGGCAAAGGCCACCAAAGCCGGTCAGAGCAACAATCTAAGACGAAGACTGTCGAAAATGGAAGCATCGTCCTTGCGCATGATTGCGTTTCTTTCTCAGCACACTATTCTTGGCGAAATTATTACAACCCGGCAGTGGTCAGATCATCTGCGGATGGAGGGGTGCAAATGGATTTTCAACTCAGTAAAGAACAAGAGCAGATACAGCGCTTGAGCAGGGAGTTTGCAGAAAGAGAAGTTGTTCCAAAGAGCGCTCATCACGACGAAACCGGCGAATTTCCCAGGGAGATTTGTCAGAAGGCTTGGGAATTGGGTCTTATGAATACGCATATTCCGGATGAATTCGGTGGATCGCATCTTGGTGTTCTTGATGGCTGTTTGATAGCAGAGGAGATTGGCGCTGCTTGCACAGGTATTGGCACTGCAATGGAGGCAAACAATTTGGCTCAGGCCCCTGTAATTGTTGCTGGGAATCAAAGTCAGAAGAAGGAATTTCTTTCGCCCATGACTGAGGAGTTGCGTTTTGCGGCCTATTGCGTAACAGAGCCTCAGGCTGGTTCCGATGTAGCCGGTATCAAAACAATTGCGCGCAAGGTCGGCGATGAGTACATATTGAACGGTCAGAAAATGTGGATTACCAATGCGGGTGTTGCCGACTGGTATTACATACTGGCCGCAACCGATCCTTCTAAGGGTGCTAAGGGGATGTCTGCGTTTCTTGTCAAAAGAGATTCACCTGGGATTAGTGTAGGTAAGAAGGAAAACAATATGGGACAGCGTGCCAGCGATACCCGTTCCGTTACTTTCGAGGACGTGAAGGTCAGCTCACGCCATCTGTTGGGCTCTGAGGGCGACGGCTTCAAAATCTCCATGACTGCCTTCGATCATACGCGTCCTCTTGTTGCCGCTGCAGCGGTAGGCTTGGCCAGGTCAGCAATGCAACACGCTGTTGCCTATGCGACAGTCAGGCACACATTTGGCCAGCCAATCGCCAACTATCAGGCGATTGGTTTCATGCTTGCAGATATGGACAAGAATGTCGAAGCTGCTCGACTGCTTGCCTGGAAAGCCGCTTGGATGATTGATAATGGTTCGCGCAATACGAGAGAAGCCGCTATAGCCAAAGCTTTTTGCGCTGATACCGCGATGCAGACAGCTCTTGATGCCGTGCAAATTTTTGGCGGGTATGGTTATTCAAGAGAGTATCCGGTGGAGAAACTGATGCGCGACGCGAAGATCTTCCAAATTTACGAGGGCACAAGTCAGATCCAGCGTTTGATAATTTCTCGCCATCTCACTGCTGACACTGCTGCATCTAAGCGGTGACACCAGCGTCTGAGCATTCACAGCCGGCTTTCCAAGACGCTCTTGACTTTGTGGGCACCTGTAAGTGTTCATCTAAGCGATGGATGTTCGCTTTTTACCGAAATGCGAGCATCCCCCTCTGGAATCAGGAATCCGGAGGTCAAGATGAGCTGGCAGAAAGCGTCAAGAGTATTGCTTGTTGTCATCAGTTTTTCATTAGTCTCGAGTCTCATACCTACAGCTGCTCAAGCCGACGACATGAAGGAGGTCCTGGTTGCAAGCGATGTTGCTTCCAGCACCGGCAGCCTGGATAGCATTAATCGCCAGATTGTAAAAAAGGAAATCGAGCTTCTCAAGTTGAATGCTGAGTTTCGCACGCACTATACCAAGCCTGCGAAATGGAAAAATCGTCGATTGAAAGTCTATGATGCTATTGGCGGTGGCATTGCGAATGCCGGCGATATTACGCTGATGAGTCAGTTTTATCGATATTGGAAGGATCCCGGTGCCGGTCTTGCTCATAAAGGCCGTTTAGAAGCAGGTCCGATAGTTGTTGCAGTGGCCTATCTGACTTTAGGCAGCCTCTATGCTGGAGAGGGCGTTTTCGATCTGGTCAATGATTATCGGGCTAAACGTCAGGGGTTTGACGCGCGCTCGATCTTTAAGAAGGCTCTCGCTTATAAAAATGAACTGAATTCTTTATTTGAATCTCGTGCCAATGCTGTCCAAAGCTTGGGTGGGCAAGGCGAATTGGTAGCGGAAGGCAAAGTCTTGACGGACATACGCGATCTTTTGCTAATCGAGTTCTCGAGGATATATGTCGATTCACGCCAACAAAGAGCTGCCCGCGACTTGACTACCCTCGGTACGATTGGTGTCTGTGCAACTGGTGCTGCTGGCGCCTTTCAAGTTGTGCGCGGCGTACAAAACGTCAACCTGAAACAAGTGGGCGGCGGCGGAATCAGTTTTCTTGTTTCAGGCTCAACGCTGACAGCCGCTCCAATTCTGATACATGGTGGCGCTGCCGCGGCCGGTAAATTGTCCGCGGACAAACTGAAAAAAGAACTCGGAAAGATGCAATGCACAGCTCTGGATGTTCTGGAAAACGATGTGCGGCAGCTCAACCAAATGTCGTCGCCTGGTACGTCTAGAAGTATCGCTTCAAATGCCGAGCAATATGATGTTTTGTGTAAATTGCTGCGCAAGAGAAGAGAATATCTTGACCAAGCGGACAGGAAGAAGAAGCGCGAAATAATCGAGAGCTTCTTATCCTACGCTGCTAAAGGTGGACCTCAAATTGCATTCGGCACCATGCTGACTTGAGCCGGTTACAAGTATTATGACAATCCAGTCAAAGCTTTCCGCGGAATCGCTCAAAGTGCAACTGTCAACGAAGTATCTTGGGGTAATTGGATGCTTGACACTGTGCAAAAAGGGACTCGAAACGAAATTAGCAATTTCAGAGATAGCAAGAAAAGCTTAGAAGAACGTCCTTTCGATACCAGCAATCCGCAATTGGTAGAGCTTGAAAATAGAAGCAGATAGATTCTTCCTGAATCTATCTGCTTCATGTGGTTTCCGCTCTACGCAGCGCGCCGGCTTTGTTCTTGTTCTTCCTTCTTTGCGACCGCCTTTGCTTCGTCTTCGGCGGTTTCAGAGGTCGGCTCTGCTTTGCCTGAAACGTCTTCACGTCCAAACTTCTGCATGATCCAGCGGCGGTGGCGCCATACGAAGATAGCGGCAATAGGCGTACCGACTACGATCAAGACACCGACCATAAGTACGGCAGCAAGAATGGCCGTGGTCGTGAAGCTGACGACTTGCTTGAGTTCTTTCAAATCGCTCTTCAAGGTAGTGAGCTGGTCGCCCACGCCTTTAACCGGGTCTTTCAGCGCAATTACCGGATTTTTCAGTTCAACAATTGGTTCGTACATTTGACCCAATTGCCTTTCCATGTGAGCAATCCGCCTGTCAACCGAGTTCATTCCCGAGTTGATCTTGGTAATGTCCCCATGCATGGTGGTCATCTTCTCATTAACCGAGTCCATGGTCGAATCTACTTGCTGCATGTCTTCACGCAGACCAACCATTGGTTTTTGCAGATTGGCAATTGGTGCTTCAAGGCGAACGATTTGTTTTTGCAATTCAATGACAGTTTTCTGAGTATCCGTCACGGGTTTCAGCAACCATGCAAACGGGTTGAGAACTTGCAGCCCCATAACTTTCTTCTGCTTCTTCATGATCTTCGGGTCCACATGCTGGCCGTTGATCTGATTGGACGCATTAATAGTCGCTGTGTCCAATCTTTCTTGTTCTGATTGGCTAATGCCGCCTGCTTTCTTATTATTTTTTGCGGCTGTTTTAGCTGCCTGCTTAGCTTCGGATTTTGCTTGTTTCGCTTCTTCCTTAGCTGCTGCGGCTTCGACTTTTGCATCCTTTGAAGATTCAGTTGCGGGCTCCACCGCCGCACCTATT
>JAIETE010000111.1 GCA_019745505.1 Candidatus Obscuribacterales bacterium
ATAGATATCCTTGTCGTGAGCACCGGACATCCGCCCACCTATCCGTTTTCGCAAGCCACCGACGAGCAATGGAAACTTGGCGAAGAGCTCGTTTTGCGTCCTCCAATTGTTCTGACCAGGCTTGTCTTGCCGGCTATGAAGCAACAGAAATTTGGCCGCATCATCTTCATCGGTTCGATATTCGGCTTGGAAGCAGAAAGTTCTTCAGTTGTGCAAAGCACGTTGAGAACCGGTTTGAACGCAATGGCAAAATGTATCGCAACAGAAGTCGCAGAAGATAATGTGACAGTAAATGTGATTTGTCCCGGATATTTCGAAACGCCCCTCGTTGAGAACCTTGCTTTGCAATACGCCAATGCGCAGAAAACGACGAGAGCCGAAGTTCTCGAAGACTGGAAGCAGTACTCGCCGGTCAAACGGTTTGGCAAACCAGAGGACTTGGGCGCACTGGTAGCGTTTCTCTCATCGCCCAAAGCAGAATTCATAACCGGCACTACAATCACCATAGACGGTGGCGCTGTACGGAAGTACTGAACTGACGTGCGCACGACGCGAGAACAAAGTTTTGGCCACAAGCATTTCTACGTATCGCTATAGTAATACAATCACAAAAAGTGAGAGCGGCAGGGAATCGGTTGATTACACCCGCCGCTCTCGAAGGCGTTTCTAGCTTTCCATCTACCGGAAACCGGGCGCAGTCCTCAGCGGCATTGCTGCCGGAAAAGACGCTTGCTCAAGTTTTTGGTGGATAGAGACACCGAAACGCAACTATCCCTGCCGACCTTCGTCGAGCTCGCGCTGCAGCTGTGCCGGAATGGTCAGACGGTCCGACGGGGTGATCCCGTTCTTCTCGTCGTACTTCTGGCGCATCTGCCACTTCTCACCGTCCGTCGGCTCCGGCGCATAGCACTTGCCGCCTTCGGCAATGCACATGATCGACCCGTCTTCGAAGAGCATCGCTCGCGCGCTGCATCCGGGACAGGCGACCTGCTGGTCGACGCGATTGGGGTTGCCCAGAATCTCCAGGCTGTTGACCAACTTCATACTTTCTTCACTCCATGTTTCTGGCCCTGGGCGCAGTGGCTACCCAGGGACTCCTGTGACAGCGACACTCTTTGTCGCCGCCCTTTGACAGACCACGTCACCACCAGGCACCACTGGCGGAGGCGACGCGTAGACACCGCAGGCAAATTCATGCACGCGGTTGAAAGAACCCTGTCGCGACACGCCCGAAAGCGTATCTGCCTCACGGCAGATGGACAGTTCATCAGCACCTCCCGGTGGGAAGATGCTTATGAACTGTCCATCGCGACAGGTACTACTCGCGCAAAGTCGAACCCGTCGTCACATCACGACTGAACAAATTTTTCGCTCGCCGGATGAGGCGTCGGAAAAAATCCAGAAGTCGGTGACTAGCGGCTACTTCGCGCCGTACGCCAGCTTGAGCTGCTCGCGCATGGTCTTCTTGTCGGCCTCGTTATAGAAGCCGCCGTTGATGGCGTTCAGGCTCAGCTGATGCAGATCCTTGCCGGTCCAGCCGAACGCGCGACGGCCGAGGGACATCTGCATGCGCATGCTGGTCTTGATCAGGGTCGTGCCGTCGGTCGAGAGCATGACGTGCTGCTTCTCCTTGAGCTTGCGGCCCACGGAATGGCAGCGGAACTGACCACTCGCCAGGCTCGGATGAGCCGTGAGCGTGAAGTTGGAGTGCGGGCAGCACTCCTGGTACAGCTCGTCGTCGTCATTGTGCAGGAAGTGACCGACGACGAAAACGCCGTTGTCCTTCAGCAGCTGAATTTCCTCCGGCGTCGCCGGCTGAACTTCGCCGAGATGCAGCGTGATGCCGCACTGGCCACCGGAAGCCTCGCGAGCGCGGAGAGCTTCCACCCACCACCACTGCGGGATGCCGCCCCAGAGTGCTTCGGCACCGGCCAGGTCCATGGCGCCGACGTGAGCGCTGTACTTGATGCAGAGGTCAGCGACTTCCTTCGCTTCCTTGCGCTTCGCTTCACCGTCTTCGCCGCGCAGGGCGCAGAGGATGAGCTTGATCGGGATGGGCGCGTTGGCAGTCACCTCCGCGACCGCTTCGACAACAGCCTCGAGCGAAAGGCCGCCGGCGATGTGCAGGTGCGGAGCAAAACGAATCTGAGCACCGATGGTGTGGTCGGCGATCAGGTCTTCGATGTAGTGCTCGGTGAAGAGCTTGATGTTCTCGACCGTCTGCATGAGCGGAACGAGCTGATTGGCGATGGCAGCCACGTATGCCGTCAGGTCACCGCCGCGCGCGAAGCAGTCTTCGCGGTAAGCGGAAACGGCGCGACGCTGCAGCCGGGCAATCAAGGCACGATCCTTCACGGTTCCGGTTTTTCCGAGAAGCTCGGCAGTCTTCCAGAGCTGCTGGGTAAGTGCCGGAAACGGCTCGGCGAAGTTTTCGAAACCAGCCTGAGCCGCGAGCCGCACCACGTCCCGGTGGCGCAGCACGCAATCGAGGTGCGTGTGGTTAACGACATTGGCATGCTGGGGAACCCAGAGGCCATTGATCTTCTTCATATTGGTCATAGTAACTCCTAGTTCTTGGCGAAGAACGCCTGTGCTAAATCTGGTCAGCAGCGAACGCTCTGAACCAATCGAGGAGAAATCCACAGCATGTTCATGCGAGAACACAACCGGTGTGTTCCTTTCACCCCCATCCAGGTGAACAAGTAAAAGACCGAGAAGGTTTTTTATCGCGCTAGTCTGTGTCTTCAGCTCCTGAGAAATGAAAAGAAATGGGACTTGAGCCTATCAAGACCCGCTTGACAAACTCAAGAGACTAAAAACCTGAGAGGCTCATGAATTCATAGCCTTAGCCAAGGCTTATATTGCTACGCTCGCGCAGGCGGCTTAATTTCTAATACTGGAGCCCGAAAACCCGGCAAAACCAGGATCTAGCGCGGCTGTGCTAGCGAACGCAGACTGCCTTGTGTGAAGGCCAGGGTTTACCATGTGGCACGCCCTGCCGGTAGCAGGTACTATATGAGCTTAGACTAGCAATCTGGTCTTCAAAACTAGAACACGACACCCGGGTAAGGAGGCTGTTCACATGGCAATAGGTGGTCGCGCCGGTGAATCTTTCACAGAAATCAACGTCACTCCGCTCACCGACGTGTTTCTCGTGCTTCTGGTCATCATGATTCTGATTGCTCCGCTCGTCAATCAGACTGTTTTGAAGGTAGATCCGCCGAGCGCGGGTCCCTCCAAGGCAAAGGACGACGATAAGGGACCGAAGATCAACGTCGAAGTCACCGCAGCCGGTCAAATTCGAGTCAACAATGTACCTGCCAATCCGCCTGATTCCAGTGGTGTCGCAGTTTCTATCAAGGCAGAACAAGCAAAAGCCGGCAAAACAGATATTCCGCTCATGCTCACCGCCGAAGGCGATGCCAGACAGAAATACGTTGTAGCGGTTATGGACGCCGCTGCCGGATGCGGCATCCACAATCTGCGCGTAATGCCGATCAAGAAGTAATCGCGAATACACCAGCGCAAGACATCTTGAGCAGGAGTTCGAATGAACTTCGAATCGCTCTTGAATGTTTTCGAGATGGAGCTGTCGCTAGCGCAGAGTGCATTAAGAAATAACGAAACCCTCGCGCAGAGCCTGTTAATAAAAAACGAACCGTTGCGCGATTCTGCGCGCATGGATAAGAACTACTGACAACAGAGCCTTTAAAACTTCCTCAAAAATCGCTTTTGGTGTGAAGTTGTTGTTTATTTGACTCGCTTTTCATAGCTCTTGTTTTATAGGCTCCACTCAATCTTCCACGCGTTCATTTCATTCGAAATCAGCTCCTAAACCACACCCCGCACACGTTTCACCCTCATCGCTCATATCTCATTCGCCTAGTGACAGGTGATTGATTTATGACCGAGTTTGGTGCCTGACCTGAACGCGCGTATTGAAGACCAAGACCCTGACTCGATCTCATTCGCTGTCTGCGAGCGCGCCCACTCGATTCGATATGCGCCGCATATTGAATTGGTATTAGGCGCTGATTGCAGCTCGATTGAAGTGAAGGAAATGCTTATGCTCTCTGGAAAGCAGTATCTGCTTGCCCTGATTCTGATGGCTCTGGTGCTCGTACCACTGTCATTGCTGGTCGAGAATTTCCATACCGACATCGATGTGACTACCGTCGGAAAACAGGAGCTCACCAGCGAACTGGCCAATGCTCGAACGCCGATATACGTCGAGGTGTTGAGCCGCAGCTCGGTCGAATGCGCCGAGAATCACAAAGTAGTCGCCGAACTGGCCTCCGAATATCGCGGCAAGATCAAGTTCTTGCGCGTGTTTGTCGAGGACGTTCCCGATGCAGAAAGCATTCTTGGTGTGCATGGCACACCATCGGGAGTGCTCATCACTCCAGAGCCGGCAGACATGCACAGCATGGGTTCCGGCACTGGAGCACAGTACTCACCGGTCGATGGCTTCGGCAGTCGTTTTCGACTGAAACAGCTATTCGACAGGGTCCCCTAGACCCGTATTTGATATCGCAGAGAGTGTGCGCGAACAGCATTGGTAGAGCCGGTGTTCGTGCACGCAATGTATCAGCTAACGAGTGCAGTTTCGCCTGACCGGTAATGGCGGATTGCACGCAATGCCCTCGCGAATGAGGGCACTGTAAGGAGAACACTATGTCCGAACACAAGCGGCCCCATGGCCATCATGATCAGAAGCGCCGTGCGAAGAGAGAGGCGGTCAACGCCCTGTACTTCGCCGTTGTCGAAGCGATCGAATCGGCTCCGGAAGCCAATGAAGTCCCCATCGAGGTTCCCTGCGCAGGCATCAGCCTGGAAGTGGTGAACGCCGTGATCAGGCGGTTCGAAGGCTCCGGTTGGAGCGTCGAACTCAATGCCGAAGCGCAGAAACTGTCTGCTACTGCCGCTAACATCGACAACACGCACACGCCGAAGCCACCGCGGCCGCCCTACACGCCGCCGGCTCCTATCGTGCCCACCCCACCGGTGCAGCCCATCTACGAGCCCGGTCCCAATACGCCGCCGCCTCCCGGCGCCGGACCCAACCCCGGCACGATACCGCCGGTGGTGCCGCCTGGTCGCGAACCGGATCCGGTTCCGCCTGGTCACAAGAACTTCCGGTCGAGAGACCTCTAAGCCTCTTCAATTCTGGCTGACCAGCCGGCCGCTTTCTACTTGCATGGTCGCCGGCGGCGACCATGCAAGTGCTTTCGCTTTCAACACACCCGGAAATTTCCGCAAACTCGAGAGGAAAAATCAATGTCCGGTCAAACTACCTCAGGCTCGCATGGCAAGCTCGTGGAAGCGACTGACGCGACCTACAAAAGCGAGGTCCTGGAATCAATGGTTCCAGTCGTCGTCGACTTCTATTCGCCCACATGCGGACCCTGCCGCATGATCAAACCGTTCCTCGACAAACTTGGCGAGGAATACGACGGCAAGGTAAAGGTCGTGACGGTCAACGTCGCAGACCATCAGGAGCGCTTCTTCGAGATGGGAGGCCGCAGCGTCCCCATGATCGTCACCTATCACTGCGGCAACGAATTGAGCCGCCAGACTGGTGCGCGCCCCTACCCCGAGTTCCGGCAGATGTTCCAGTCGCTTTACGACCGCAGCCTGACCGAGCAGTGCCCTGCTCCAGGCGAGGCCGTGGGCGATTCCGAATCTGCCAATACCAGGGAAACCGATTTCGCGAACGCTGTCGAAGCTGCTGATGTGGCGTTTTTCGCCAAAGCAGGTCCGGCTACCGAACGCTTCGAAAACGAAATCGAACCCGACCAAGCACGCCTCGAAAGTGCCCGCATCGACGCAGCCAACAAGCTGCTCGCGGCCGAAATCACGCAGGCAGAGCACGACGAAGCAGTGCAGACGGCAGTACAGCGCTTCATTGCTGACACCGCCGCAGCCAAGCAGCGTCTCATGGACGTTCTGCAGCCGGCCGAAGCCGAGCGCACGGACTCCATCGAAGCCGCTCGAAAGCTCTTCGCGACTGACACGCAGAGCTGATTACGTTCTAAATCTCTAAATTCACTTGCTGCGGAGAGCCCTGATATACGGCAATGCCATGCATCGCCGTGAGAGGTTCTTCGCAGCTCAATTTGGAAAAGGTAACCGCCATGGCGGACGATAACAAGAATGAAAAACCCGACCTAGATCTGCCTGAACTGCCGGAGGAGTTGCAAGACATTCCGGAGTTGCAGGATTTGCAAAATGCCGGTAAAACACCACCCGAGCCCAAGAAGCCCGACCCCGAGGAAGAGCGCAGAGAGCGGAACAAGCTGCTGATTGGTTCGCAGTTTGCTTACACTCTGGTGATTTCGGCACTGCTCTTCGGATACGTCGGACACTGGATCGGAGAGCTTTTAGGCGGCGGGTTGTGGTCGATGACGTTCATGCTTCTTCTGGGCGGTTTGGGATTCGGCGTCGAGATGTGGCGCATGATCCGGTTCTTCGACCCCAACAGCAAAAAGCCGAAGAACAAAGACGACGATACGTCGCACAAATAACAACAAAACAGAGGCGAGCGGGGCTTCAAATACCTCGCTCTCCTTTGTTTTTTCGCATTGCTTGCTACATTCTATAGTTGTACATTTAATCAAAGCCTACGTATTTTCCCCAATGACCTCGTAGAAGTACGATGCCAAAATACATCCACTTCCTCCCATA
>JAIETE010000169.1 GCA_019745505.1 Candidatus Obscuribacterales bacterium
AGAAAGTCCATCGCAATGCGTAACCAGGGGCGGTCATGTCTTCGGTAGTCCTTCTTATATGAGTCCCGAGCAATGCATGGGCAAAGAGCTTGATGCACGTTCTGATATATACGGACTCGGTTGTGTCATGTATGAGGCGCTTACAGGAGCACCGCCGTTTCATGGTGATACAGCTCTCAATTTGATGATGAAGCATCAGTCGGCTATGCCCGCCAGCTTGAAAGAAGCGTCGATGGGAAGAGAGTTTCCGAGCACTCTGGAAGCGATTGTCGCCAAGACTCTTATCAAGGATCCGAACAACCGATATCAAAGCTTTCTCGACCTGGCCCTTGATCTGGCGAATTTCAAACAAAGTTTGAGCGCATCTTCGATCGACAAAAAAGTTGGCAATGCTTATAGCCGGACAGTGAAAGACATACCGGCTCTTTCATCTCCACAAGTGAAAGAGAAAAAGACAATGGCGCCCTACGCTGCCGCTGTTGCATGCACGCTTTGTCTTTTGTCCGGCATGGCTCTGGGATGGCTTCTGGCTGGAAAGCAACCAGCTGAAATTCCAAAATCGCAGGAAGCGCCGTTGTCACAGGCAGCCAGGCGAGACTACGAGGAAGCGCTGAATGCCGGAAATACGCGCTACCTGACGATAGAGAACGCCCACAGTGAACCTGTTCAGGTGTACAAATTTCCTAGTTCATTCGATGTGGGCGTATTCAAATACATTCATCCTTCGGTAAAGGGCGACAATTCCGTAGCGGCGCAGGGGGAGATTAAAGTGCCCTTGCAAGCGGAAACTTATCTAAAGGTTTCAGCTGGCAGACTATTCAGTTATCCGCACTTGCTGAAAGGCTTTCAAGCCGGCGACTTGCATCACTTGCACATAACCAATGATTCTTCGGAGAAAGTCGAGGACGTCGCTTTTGTATTTGATACAAGCCTTGCTCAGGTCGCTCAAATCAGGGGGCTGAAAGAGATTTTTCTTTTTGGAACGGCAACCACGGACAAGGGGATCAGTTTCATAAAGGACCTGCCGGTGCTCGACTCGATCGACTTTTCCGATACCAAAATTACAGCTGCAGCGATCCGGGCTTTGAAAAACTTTCCGCAGATGCGCATAATCGGCTTGAGAGGCGTAGCCGGAGCAAAGTCGCTCGTGCCGCATTTGGTGCCGAGCAAGCGCCTGGAAATACTCAATCTTGCAAAAACCGGATTGAACGACGCAGACATGAGTCAGTTGAGCAAGATCGAAAATCTGCGCTATTTGACGGTTGATTCGAACCCCGAGGTTACAAATGAGGGAATACGCCAGTTCAAAAATTTGATTGCCTTGAATATTGCGGCGACCGGGATTACACCGGCCGTGAAAGAGACTTTGAAAAAGATGCCTAATCTTCGGCTTTTAACAATCAGCAAAGAAAATTGGCCTGCCGGAGAAGTTCAAAAACTGGTCAATGAACTTCCAAACGTCACGGTGGAGACCCAAAAGCTTGATTCTAACAAACGTCTCACCAACTGGATCTGGCAGCGCGATCTGTAGAAATTTACAAAAAGCGCCTGCCTGTAAGGCTCTTGATATACTGCTACTGAGCACTTGAAGCAGTGAAGGACTGAGTGGTTCTTGCTATGCCGTTCCAGAAGAATGTTTTCCAGCGTATAAACGGGTCCGGTGTGGAGCCGATATTCGCTCTGGCGCTTGCTCTGTCATTCTTCTTGCCGGCGGCCGAATCCAAGCCGGTTGGTAAACCAATTCCGCTCAGCAAAGCTGATTTCGAACTCAAGAAAGCAGAGCCCGTGAAACAGTCTCTGCCCCTGCCGCCATCCGTTACAGCTCCAAAATTACCAGCGCCAATCCCGCCTGTCGCAGACCAAGATAAGTCCAAAGAAGCAAGTATTTCCGTGCCTGCCGGTACTTCCCCTGTCGAGACTTCTTTTACCTCCTGGCCCGCTAAGTCAAAACAACCGTTTGCCGCGATTGTCTCAATTCATGGTTTTGGGCTGCACAAGGAGTCTTTCTCCGGTTTTGCAACCGAGATGGCCAAGCGTGGCGTCTCCACTTACGCAATTGATGTCCGCGGCTTCGGCAGTTGGATGGGTGAGCCGGCCGAAGATAAGAAGCTCGATTTCTATCAAACGATGATGGATTTGCGCAGTGCTATCTACTGGGTTAAGACGATGAATCCGGGCGTGCCCGTCTTTTTGCTGGGAGAGTCAATGGGTGGTGCAATTGCACTTCAGGCTACGGCTCTTTTTCCCGAATGCGTATCGGGCCTGATTGCCTCGGTGCCAGGTGCGGAGTTCTACGGGGGCAAGAAAGCGGCCGTGGAAGTGGCATTGCGGATGGTGCGCCCGAATTCCAAATTCAATGTGGGTGAAAAAGTTATTGAGAAAGCTACGAGCGACAGGAAGCTTCGTGAAAATTGGCTGAGCGATCCTCGAGCAAGAAAAGAAATGACGCCAAAGCAAATGGCTCAGTTCGCCGCGTTCATGAATGGCAGCGACGAGATGGCCAGACGAATTGATAGTGTGCCTGTCTTGATGTTGCAGGGCGGCAAGGACAAACTTTCCAAAGCCGATGGTACAGAGCGCCTGTTCAAAGCCCTAAAGACTCCTTACAAGAATTATGTTCTGCTAGATGATGCAGAACATCTGATTTTCGAAAAAGGACAATATACCGCTCGAACAGCTGATATTGTTCAGGACTGGCTGGCAAAACAGGCGCAGAGGCTTGGAAGTGCCGGATTCGGTAATCCGCGCTAGGCGCCTGTAGTGCATTTCCGGCTTAGAATACGCACAGAATGGTACATATATTGAACAGGAAGACCTTCTAGTATTCAACGCCGGAGCGTAAGAGCAAGTCTCTCAAAGTTTCTATGGACTCAGGAAATCAAACGCCTGCCGAGCAGGTGAAAGAAATTCCTCCTACCGTCGTCACTGGATCTGCCGGCGGCAACATCGGTGCAGCGGTGCTGCAAGTCGATGAAATTGTCGCTGAGCGATACAAGGTATTGAAACTACTGGGTCACGGAGGTATGGGCTCTGTCTACAAGGTCGAGCATATCTTCTTTCGGCAGCTTTTCGCCCTGAAGACTCTTTCAGGGCAAAATTTTCCGGACATAGCGATCCGCCGTTTCCAAAAAGAAGCCCAGGCAGCTATGAAGCTCAACCACACAAATTTGGTAAGAGCTCACGACTTCGGAATTCTGCCCTCGCATCACCCCTTCTACATCATGGATTTGATAGAAGGAGAAAATCTTTGCGAGTACTCAAAGAGAGTGGGAATTATTCCGCTCGACGAAATCTTGCGTATATTCATACCGATCTGTTTCGCTCTTGCATATGCGCATAGTGAAGGTATCGTCCATCGTGATATAAAGCCCGGCAACATCATGCTGGACAAATCGGCAGGTCTGGGCGAACCATATATTCCAAAGGTCGTTGACTTTGGAATTGCCAAACAAACCGATAGCGAAGGAGGTGAATCAGTCAATCTGACTCGCACCGGCGAAATATTCGGAACCCCGCTATACATGAGCCCTGAGCAATGTCTGGGAACGAAGGCAGATCATCGTACCGACATTTATTCTCTGGGATGTGTGATGTACGAAGTGCTTACCGGCGCGCCTCCATTTCACGGAGAGAGTGCTCTCAATTTGATGCTGAAACATCAATCAGAGAAACCGGCAAGTTTGAAAGAAGGCTCGATGGGCCGAGAGTTTCCGGAAGCCCTAGAGGCGATCGTCCTAAAAACACTGGAGAAAGATCCTGATCGAAGATACCAAAATTTTCTCGATCTAGCAGAGGCTCTTGCACTTCTTCAAAGAGCCGGCGCGGAGTCTGCAGCCATTCCCAACCTGGCAAAAACGCTTCCTCAAATAGTCAAGCCGATATCTTCGAAATCAGGTGCTAAGCCGTGGAAGTCACCTGTCATTCTTGCTATTGCCGGTATGCTCATCGGTATTCTCATTGGTTGCATGATTCCAAAGCAGTCCGTACCGGTTACTGGAAAACCTGAAGAAAAGTCGAGTGCTGAGGATCCTGCAATTGAGCAAGATCGTGTTTTGATTTGTACTAACCAGTACTTGCAGAGGCTTAAAGGAAGCGGATCTGGGGCGCTGAGAGTCTTTAAATTTCCCACGACCTTTTCCCTGGGCGATCTGCAGTACGTTGATAAGAATGGCCGGCTGATTGAGAAAGGCAGTGCCCGCGGCATAGTGGAAATCCCTGTTTCGTCACCAGTCTATCTGAAAGTGCGCCAGGAGACTTTGAGGATGTATCCAAATCTTCTGAAGGGATTTGGCGATTACGATATCAATCATTTGCATCTGGAGAGGGCAAGTACTACAAACGAGGGTTATGCGCATAACGCAGATGTTGAGTTTGATGCAGCACTGGCATTTTGTTCTCGTTGGAAGGCATTGGCGTACCTCAATGTTTACGACTCAACAGTCAGCGACGTTGGATTGAGAGCCGTTAAAGATTGCCCGTATTTGATCAATTTGGCCATTTTTAAAACCAGTTGCACGGCGGCCGGTGTAAGAGAATTGAAGTGCTATCCAGATTTCGCAACAGTTGCGATTTCAGGAATTCCCGGCGGCAGATCGTTGATAGAGCCAATTAGCAGAAGCAAACGGCTCAACAACATTGGCGTACAGAATTTGGATCTTACTGATGATGATGTTCGTCAAATCTGTACAGCAAAGGGTTTGGTGATCATTGATCTGAAAAACAACAAAAGAATTACGGATGAGAGCGTCAAATTTTTGAAACAGCTGCAACTACTCAGAGAGCTAAATGTTTCGTTTACCTCCATATCACCCAAGTCGATCGTTACCTTCGCCTCAATGAAGGGTCTGAAAAAACTGGTTGTGGCAAAGGATTTATGGACTCCAGAAGACACTCGCAGACTGCATGATTTGGCACCCGATTTGCAACTATTACTGCTAGAGGTGGGCGATACTGATTAAGTCATGGCTTCAATTATGGGATCCCCGTGCCGGTTTTCAGGGTGGTAACTATTGGAATCTTGACCTGAAAAGAACCTCGAAATCACATGTCTGGTTCTCTTTTGGGTTTTATTAAATCCGGACTTCTGATTTTGTCGTGATTTTGATAGGCCGTCCGGTCCACTTTTGCGGAGGGTGAAAAACAAGTGATACAGCCAGATGTTCTTGGATGATTCTGGGCCAAAAATGAATGAAAAGGGTTGCAAAGGAATGAATGAGTCACCTGATATGGTGCATGTCGCCAGTTTTTCAAAATAGCCATAACACTGTGTGCGCAAGGATTTCGAGGGGAAATGATAAACATTAACTGATGTCAAGTGAAAGATTTTATCTTTGATCTTGTGACGTCATATGCGGTGCTCGGCTATCATTTGCGATTGGTTAATCGTCGAAAATACTCTTTTCCCTTTTGGGGTCCTGTTTCATGGGCGCCAGTACTGGCATACTTTTAATTGACTTCTTAGTCAGACCACTTTTGAGGTTCAGCTTCAAGTTCTACGTGGTTGGCTTCGTTATCTTGTTTCTCGTGTACGGATATATCGCCTACCAAGCTCTCAAGAGCTCCTATCTATCCGACCAGAACACCTGGTAGTCAATTCGCTATTTTCTTTGGTTATTCGTATCCGCCACTACCTGCGGTGAAGTTTCACGCTCGTTTAAAGCGCCTACCAGTTCTTGCGCAAAGACACGGGCCCGCTCGTGCATTATTGCTTCTTGCTCCGGTGAGTAGTTGATTGCCCCATAACCAGCGAATTGGGGAATTGCTGTCTGGGAGCCAGGCATGAAGTTTTGGATAACAGGCGCGTGAGCATTCTGGTTGTTCTTTTCAGCTTGCTGCTCCTGAGTGGTTGTGTTGTCGATAACAATGGGCATTTCCGGAAACACTCCCACGCCTCCGTAATAGCCGTATGGATAAGCAGCATAGCTGTAGCCGTTATATGCGGAATGATGATTCCAGGCATAATCCGCAGCTCCTGCCGCTTCATAAGGATGGTTAGCCGCCCAACTGTGATTGCTGTTGAAGTTATTGTTGACGGTTGTATTGTCGTTGTTTATGCGATCGGCACTATTGTTGCCAATCGGTTCATGATCCGGTTGACCCGTTGTTGGTTTGGCGGAGTCAATTCCATGGCTGCCGTCCTGGTGAGACGAAGGCGAAAAGCCTGCGTTGAAACCATGTACTCCAAATCCACCGAATCCGTGCGAAGCGCCGCCGAATCCTCCTCCAAACCCCCCAGCGAATCCTCCACCCCTTGCAAAAGCAGGTTGACCCAGCATAATTACTGCGACAGCGGCCAGTATCATGGCTTTGTTTTCTTTAGCGTTCATGACCTTCGTCCTCCTCAGCTAACCTCTCGGTCTACCTGCTCATACACCTGAGGTCCCGGACGGTTTCGCTAGTCAAGATTAAATTGCAAGAAGCCCACGGGCGCTCAATAAATGCCCCAAGAGAAATTCTCTTCCCGCGGGATGTTGTAAAGCTATCCAAAGCCAGGGGCTATAGATAACTAAGCTACGTGAATCAATCCTTCTCTATCTGAAATAATCAGCCTCATCACTTGTTAGACGCATTCGAGGAGATGGATGTGACGGCGACCCGTTTGAATCTTTGCGCACTGATTGCCCTTTTTGTCTCGGTATTCTCGAGTTT
>JAIETE010000335.1 GCA_019745505.1 Candidatus Obscuribacterales bacterium
TTCGATGCCGGAGCGACAGGCTCTTGCTCTATTAAAACATTACATTCCCCAGCGCTACGAGATACCAGGCGGAAAAATGCTAGTGGAGAAACCGCCTCTGCATGTTTGGGATATCGAAACCAGAGACGGCGGATGGATAGACAGAATATCAAGCAGCCTCAAGGGACGCTTTATGTCAGATTCAACGTTTTACATACAAAGTTGGGAACCAGTTGTCTATCTCCGAACCACGTGTAAGTACAATCATTGCCGGTGGTTTGTATGCCGTGTAAGAAATCAAAACTGGGACATCGATACCTCATGGAATTTAAACGGTTCTTTCAAGTTTAATTACTTGCCTGGAGAATCTCTTGGCAAAAGCGAGATTGAAGTAAAAGCGAACTACGTAAATCCAGTGACGTTCTCTGTATTAAAACTTGAAGGAATGAACAACGCAGTGAAAATCGCTATTCAGGCGCTTGCCGCAACGTCATTTTGGCTCCCAATAGATGACGAAGTTGAAAAGGCTATCGATACAAAAAAATTCCCCTTTATAAAGGGCAATAAGCCCGAAAGCATACTAAACAAATTCAAAGTGGGGAATTTCTCATTCGGAGTTCAGCAGAATGAACTTCAATGGACAGTTGATGACCTGTCTTTCTCAATTGAATAGTCCGAGCGACCCTATGAGATTCCGGGTGCAATTGAAAGAAGAGAAGCGCGATGAACGCCGTAACCGACAAGTGGCGTTCACTCGGACCGACCTGCTCACCTTCTTCGGACCAAAGAAACCGTTGCAGCAACTACACCATTGATAGTGGCGCAGCTAGACGTCAAAATATCTCCTTATGCGAAATGGCTGCTCCCATTTAGTTTTGAGGCTTTTGCATCCGGAGATACCAGCCAGGTATCTGGAAGGAAGTCAACGACTTGCGAGGTCTTGCTAGACGGGAATCTGGTCAGAACATCTTTGAGGTATTCTAACGGATTAATGTCGAGACGCTTGCACGATTCAATTGTTAGCGGCGCCGCAATGTTGAAGTGGTCAGCGACGAACGATGTGTTCTTGGACTACATCCAACCTGGCAAGTCCATGGAAAATGCAATCTGTGAATCGTTCAACGACCGCTTCAGAGACGAATGTTTGAACGAACACTGGTTCACAGATATCTACCACGTAAGAAGCGTAATCGAAGGCTGGAGGCTCGTTTACAACGAAGCAAGACCAAACGGATCATTAGGACTTTTGACTCCAAAGGAATTTTCTGCATTCTTCAACATGGAGGATTTGTCTGCTTGACGTGGAATGACTTATTGGTGTACGTCAAACAAAAACAGGGAAAAAAAGCTCACAGATTGTACAATTGCACAATTTGCTGTGCTGTGGGATAACTACAATTATGAGTATCTATATTTATGGTTTAGATTGTATTCAGCGCAACGATTACTGGATTTCGAGCGACGGTTTCAATCACCGTTATGAGAGAATTTGCACTGGTCCTAATAGCGGGATGCATTTGAAAGCATCACTTGTTGTTGGAGAACCAAGAATACTACCACGGCGTTGCTCCGGAGGACAGTCAGTCTTCGAATTCACTTTGAGCCGATATCCAGAATCAGAAGACGATTTGAGTAACGAGCAAGAGTTGCATCCAAAGCAATCTGAGGACGAAGGCGCGATTTAGTATGATTTGTATAACTCCCTAAAAGAAGAAACCAGCTCACTTAACTAGCAAGCCCCCGTATCAATAATTTTTCTTATACTGGCAAGCAAAGCAGTATCCTCTATGAAATTGGCATGGTCTTTCGCTGTAACTTTTTTGTCGATTGGCGACCAATACCTGTATTTTGGCTTCACAAAGTCGCGAACTTTTTTGACACTACCTTTATTGTGCTTTGAGTTTTTGAAGAAAAGCTCCATACCTATAAGCGGTTCATTTGAGTCTTTTCCTAAGACGCCCGAAACAAAATAGAGAAGAGAGTGTGGATACAGAAATTCTAAAACATTGTTCCCTTTCATCAGAGCATCTGACTTCTCGGTCTTGCCTTGCAACCCGAAAAACCAAATTCCATCTTTCTTAACGCGAGCTTGGTTTTTCAAAACAAGCTTCTCAAACGTTTTGAATGTACAAGCGCTAGCCAAAAACACAACCTCAAATTTACACTCCGGCGGCAGGATCTTATTCGCGGCCGCAATCATATGTGCGGCATAGATTGTACCTGCGCTATGCCCCACCAATATTATTCTCTTGGGCGATGGATTAATTTTGCAGTAGACTTTTAATGCTTTCAGAAAAGCTGTTCCGGCACCGCCCGCCTTGAATGATTCGCGAATTTGCTCTTTTATTCCATTCCAGACAAGGCCACCTATTTTGTCTACCCACAGTGCGCGAAGGACTTCTTCAACGATGACTGCACGCAATGCGCGATCATCGCCACTGCCTGGGCGCTTCCGTCGGAGAACATGGAAGAGCATGAACAGGCTCTCAACACCGTCTTTGAGGTTTCCAAAAAATCCTTGCTTCTTCAAAAAACTGCTTTTCTTACGCCGAGTTACTCCAGAACTAAGTCGCGCTTTGAATAGCTCTTCTTCGAATATTTTTGGAATTGCTGGCAGCTCTGAAGCGACCTTTTTGAGATCAGATTTGTATGGTTCTCGCCGCCAAAGCACACCATTCGCCTGTTTCCTCAATCTCACGCTGGAAAGCTTTTCTTTAACGCCTTTCTTCTTTGCTCCGCGTGACACAGATTTTAGAACAGCTTTAGCTTCATCTGTCTCCAAAAATCCTGCAGCTCTTTGCACTAAATCTTTCAATATAACTACAGGATTGGAATTCCAGATAAAAAACAGGGTATGCGCATTCCCAAATTCAAACTCAAGCCTTGCTGCCAGGTCTAAGGCCTTGCTTTCTTCAATCAAACCACCGTGAAAACAAATGACCATGGGCTGGGCAGTATTCCAATCTTGGAAAAACTTTTTCAATATTTCTAACTGAGTCTTTCGTGCTTTACCGTATTTCGACTTGTATAGATAAATGGTCATCAAACTTCCTCCATTTTGAGATTGAACACTTTGCGTTGCAGCGATGTGTCATACAGATGCAAAAAGAATTCGAATCCACAGATCAAATTACAAAAACAAACTGGCATGTGTCATCGCCACCATCTGCGGCTCCAACGGCAAGAACTTTATCGTGAATTGGAATCTGCCCAGAAACATCGCCCAACCCAGACCACCTTCCATTTCCAAATCTAGAGGTGTGCCAAAGATGTCCGTCACTAGTCGTGAAAAGAAATTGCGCATGTCCTGGATTCACTGCAGCTCCTGCTATCGAAACTACAGGTCCTGGGATATGAAACTGACCATTCACATCGCCCAATCCAGACCATTTTTTGTTGGAATGACGAATCGTGTGCCAGAGATGACCGTCTTCAGTGACAAACATAAATTGAACTTCTCCGTCATCAAATCCAGCAGCAGTAACTGCTGTAACTTTCCCGGGAATTTCGAATTGCGTTTCTACATCTATAAATTGCTGCCAGTTTCCGCCTGAATCACGTACGGTATGGAAGAGACGGCCATCGGCAGTAGTGAATGCGTATTGAGTTTCGCCCGGTGATCCGCTTGCTGCAGCAATTGAAGTGATTTTTTCCGGTAGAGGTTTACCAAATTGCGCTACAACGTCACCCATTGGCGACCACTTTTTATTGGAGTGTCGGATTGTATGAAAGAGTGTATAGGGAGGACCGCCTTTGGTAGTGAAGATAAAGTGCGTTTCTCCGCTTTTTCCATGTGCGGCAGCAAGAGCAGTTACAGGCTCACGAAGAGCAATCTGTCCCCAAACGTCACCCAGTCCGCTCCACTTTCCACTGGCGCGTCGGAGAGTATGCCAAAGATGTCCATCAGGAGTCGTAAACAAAAACTGTGTCTCTAGGCGCGCGCCATTCGTTCCAGAAATAGCAACTGTTTTATCACGAAGTGGGATTTGCCCCCAGACATCTCCGCGCCCCGACCATTTACCGTTTCTGAAACGAACACTATGGAACAGATGTCCTCGATCAGCAGGCGCCGGATCCTGATCAGCTGGACACTCACACACCTTCTTCATAGCGTCGCGTTGTTCTCTCGGTGTTATAGGCCACCTTTCGACTTCGATCGGATTCGCACCGCCAACCTCATACACATGTTCAACAAAACCAACACAGTCTGTTTCCCAAAACTTCGGACCACAAAACCAACCTTTCTTCCACTTCCCCTTTTGATTATTGTGCAAGCCATCATAGTTAGTTCGCCATGAAGCTATTTCATATGCTCTATTTACTGCCACGCTGTAATCAATTCCATCATCCGTGCGAAGCCCCCAACATTCGTGGGAATTTTTAAATTCAGACCAGCTAATTTTTCTCACCGCTTGCATTCCACGAAAAACACTTACATCAATAATCTCGTCTTCACCAACGAAAATTCCACAGTGGCCAAGCCACAAAGCTCCAGCACCAGTTCCGCGTTGAACAGCCAAACCGAATTTTGATGCGCAACCGTAAGTATTTAATCGCTCTCTCTTGTTCAAAGCTGAAACTGACACCATACACTGCTCACGAATAACAGGAGAAGTGGATTTTGAGCGAAGTAGACGAAGTTGAGTTGTAATCGGAAGATGCTGAACCTTTTCCTTGGTATTTTGAAGTCCATCCTTTCGGAGTAGGTCTGGTCGATTTGCATCTAAACACCAATCAATGAAATCAATATTGTCCGAAATTTTATCTACATTCTTACGAATGAAGGAATCGAAGGGATCATTTTCGATGGCGATTGGATAGGCGAGTGCATCCAGTGCAAAAATGCTTGCATCAAGTTCATCGTCGAACAGAATCTGCAACATTTGTTCTCGATGCTTGTCTGAAATCTGCGAAAGCCTAGCAGCAGTGAGCATTGCAGTCTCTCTAACCTCTGACGATCGAGATCCATCAAGCGCAATATTGAGAATCGGCTCAAATGTTGTTTCGCTTCCAATAAAACCCAAGAAATCAATTACTGCTACCGATACATCATTTGCGCTTGCTAAATCTGCATGACTAAGCATTACGGCAATTTCGTCTTTCAAATCGGGAATTGAATCCCGTCTTGCATGCAATGAAGCTTCCTGAAACTTATCTGAAAGAGGATCATTTTCAATTTCCTTTTCCCAGTCTGGCAGAAGCAGAGAAAGTATTCTCTCAAATCGTTTTTGACGACTTGGCAGAAGACTCTTCAGACCCGAAATAAGAATTCGACTTGCAGGGTTTACACCGTCAATTTTTTTCAATACTTCAACTATGTCTCCGACGGCAGAATGACCATACTGTTCTTCTATTTCGCGCATCGTACGATGCGCAGCCGTCATAAACGTGTAGACTTCAGAAGAATCAGATTTAGCAGCATCTAAACCTTCAAGAACGATGGTATTCAGCTTTTCGCGAAGTTGATTGTCAGCCATATAATGCCTCCATTAGTCAAAACTCTCAATATTGATACCTTGGATGGGGGCGAGCATAAGCGAGATACACTTCAAAGAGAAGGGCAACGAGTAGTTTTAAATTTGCTTGTCACAAATTGATTGTGGACAAGTTGTTTCAGAGCCAAACCAGTAACTAAAGTAACAAAGTACTGGTCCAATTCAATTCATGGAATCGACGTTAAAAGTATTTGCTTTACAGGCAAGTAAAATACATCGCAGCAGTACACTCGATCTTCATGCTTGCTAGCAGATTTTAGCCAGACCAGTAAAGTTGTCACGCTAAGGCGACAAGCCTTATTGACTGCGCGTTCGGATTTCGCCAGTGATACCGTGACATACAATCCCACATTCTCTGGAAAATGAAAAGCACAATCTGGGGCGACCCAATAGGGATAAGCTCCCACTGCGGTGTGTGCCATTCTCGGAAATCTGCAACTGGTCAGCGTTGCTCCTGCTACCAGGATGTCATTTACCACTTCCGAGTGGTTTTTCCACCAAGTTGCGATTTTAACCGCCTGCCCCACTTTTGCACAACTCCGGCGCCTACTATCCCAGCACTTCACCGCCCGTGTGCACCTAAACCAACTTTCCCGCTTGCGCATTCTTATTAGGACACATACAAATGCAAATTGAACGTTCTCCGACCCGGTCGCTGGAGGCGATCGGCAGTCGTCTGCCCAGTTGTACAGTCAAGCATCGGACTTCCTCAACGCCGAAAGCATCAGTGAATTGCGAGCCGACGCGTTTTCCAAAAGTACGAACTAAAGCCAACTTCCGACATTGCCTAGTCACCACGAAATAGCTTAGACCGGCTTGAGGCCCAGCTCTGGCAGAGCGCGCAGCCAGACACGTCAACCCGGCGATGCGCCAGGATAGCAGCGCCTGAGCGGCAGAACCCGCAATCACTATCCATACAGCGCTTGCTAGGTATGACTAACTTGCGGTTTGCCTTATAGGGAAAACGCGAAGAATACCTGAGAATGACTTGTGAATAATCTCCGCAGAGCGTTTCCGGAAGTCTGCGAACATAATGTAGACGTGCACTATGTTTTGCGCCAGCGAACCAATTCAACTCCCCCCTCCATACGTAGTTCTCCCACGATTTCAGCCATAAGTCCGCCATAAGTCGACCCGAAACTGGGATGCAACCGCACGGCGGTAAGCT
>JAIETE010000082.1 GCA_019745505.1 Candidatus Obscuribacterales bacterium
AAAAGGAAGAACGGCGCGGTGCAAGCTTCAAAAAAGAACACAATTTGAAGTTTTGAAACACGCTGTAAGAGTGAGGCGAGGCGTTACATTCAGCAGCTCAGCGCTTCAGATGAGATCCGTCACACACGCATGTGCGCACTTTCCCCACGTGGTGAATTTGCAATGTTTTACTTGCCTTTTTAGTAGTTTCTTGAAAAGAAACAAAATCAGAGGAGAACGAGAACCTGGCGCAGTTTCAGTGCTCCAGGCATCTCGCCCCCTCTGACTAGTTTCAGCCTAAAGCGACTGTTTTAGCCGCTTTTCGTGATGCCAAAAGTCCCGGGAAAGCTGCCGCTGTTACGCAGCAGTTTCGTCGCGACCTTCTGCCGGCTGAGCGCTGCCGAAGAGCAGTACAGCAGCAGATTGCCGCGTCGGTTGGCTCAGCGCGGTCTCGTAGAACGCCAGAGTGCGCTCGGAGATCCTCGTCCAGGTGAACTGTTCGAGAACCTTTTGCCGCGCCGCCTCCTTGATTTGCTGCGCCAGCTCGGGGTTGTCCAAAATCTGGAGAATGCCCCAAGCCAGACTGCTCGCATTACCGGCAAAGGTGGTGATACCATCCCTGGTGTGCTCGACGATGTCTTTCAGTCCGCCGGCGTCCGAAGTAACGGTGGGGACGCGAGCGGCCATGCCTTCCAGCGCCACGATGCCGAACGGCTCGTAGAGGCTGGGAACGACGAGAACATCAGCGATGGTGTAGAGCTCGGAAAGGTCGGCATCGTTCGCCAACCCGAAGAACTTCACGCGCTCGACCAGCCCCTTCGCTTCCACGAGTGCCCGCAGCTCGCCCTCGTAGTAGCCCGCACCGGCGATGACGATGGTCGCGCCAGGGTGGCTTTCGAGAATGGCAGGCGCCGCTTCCAGCAACACCTGGACGCCCTTCTCGCGCACGAGTCGACCAACAAAGAGCAGCACAGGACCATCGCCGACACCGTGCTTGGCACGAAGGGCGGCGGCTTCAGCTGTGGACTGCAGCTTGTCCGGGAAGACACCGTTGGGAATGGTGATCACCTTCTCCGGCGGCACAATGAAGTGGTCGACCACCTCGTCGAACATGTGACTGCTGTTGACGATGACGAGTCGCGACTCGTAGATCAAGCGCCATTCGACAGTGTCGATGTAGCGCGAGTCGTCAGTGAAGATGCCATGGTTGCGCCCGAATTCGGTTGCGTGAATCGTCGACACCAGCGGAAGCCCGACGGACTTCAACACCCAGGCAGCATCTGCAACCAGCCAGTCATGGGCATGCACGATGTCGAACGGCTTCTCGGTGTGAAGCTTGAGAGCGTACTGGAGCATGCCGAAGTTCAAGCGCGCATCCCAGGTTATGAAATTGGGCGTCGGCCAATCGACACCGTCGGGACCGGTCTGCGTTTTGACGCGATGCACATGCACACCGCCCTCATCCAGCTCGTACTCTTCGGTACCGGGATGATCGGCGGTGATGACATGCACTTCGCAGCCCTGGGCGACCATCTCGCGCGACAGCGCACAGACGACTCGACCAAGGCCACCGATGAGACGGGGAGGATATTCCCAGGACAACATGAGGATTCGCTTTACAGCCATACTTGATTCCTTCTTTTGCTTAATTACGGGTGAGAGAGGCAGTGCCGATTAGAACGCGGCATCAAAAACTGCCCACTGAGATCTCCCTGTTCAGCCGGAAAAAGGCGCCAAACGTCTCCCCAATCACGATGCCGGTCTGTTGCGATTTCCAAAATGGAAGTGACGCCGCATGCCGAAATGGTGGTTGGAGGGGGGTTTTGAGATGCCTAAGTGATACCGGAAAAAATCAGAACAGAGATGCTCTAAAACAAGCAGAGTTCCGTACATGTAATCAAGATAAGCGTTTCGGAGTGTTACTAGGTTTGGAAAATCAGAAGGCTTTTTACTGCGCTTCGCGCGCGCGCACGTTTAAGAATCATCAAGAGGTTTTCATCCGTTTGCGCAAACTAGCGAATTCGGAGTGAACATCGAAAATGGATGTAATTGTGAAAAACCTCATCAGTGGCGCCTGCACAGCCCAGTCTGACCCAAGTAAATTATTTAGAAATCCTAAAACCCTCACTCAACCGCAGGCGATGTATCAGCAGTTTCTTGATGCAAAGCCATACACAGAATTGCACTGCATGCCGAGCTTTCTGCAGCGAGATCAGCAATGGAAGATGGAATTTCGTCAGCTCTACACGGCTCAAACGATAGTAGCCCTCAACGGGAAATATTTAACGAGACTCAGAGCCTGGACAACAAATTGAAGGAACTCGCCCGCCTTTTGATCAACAGGATAGTCCTAGCACCTACCCCGTTCACTGACTCTGAAACAACGGAAACAAATCAACGCAGACAGATCGGTGTACAACCAATAAAGAGCGCGAATAAGATAAGACAGTTCAGCCGACAACTAAATCTGATATCTGGAACTTTACTTGGTACGATACGCCCAAGCCAATTCCGCCTTCAGAGATTCCAGAAACCATGTCATATTCGGACGGCGAAAATTCACCCTGCATTGCATGGCCCACGCTCCTAAAATTGCGCTTGTAAAAACCGACAGAGAGTAAGTTCAATAATGTTGTTAGCTGTATTACTTGCCGTTTTCTTGATGCTCTTTCCGACAGAAGTACACGGGAAGAATTCAAGTAATTATTTCCCAAGGGAAATGGAAAAATCGCTATCAAATTACAACGTCCCACTTCGATTACTTTCAGAGCCTCCCTTATGGAGACGTCCACACGGTTTTCCGGTGTATCGCCTAACCTTCAATCGGCGAGTAGGCTTCTGGGAAACAATTACGTTCCATGCACATGCGCGGAACCCTCACATTGTGGTTAAGTTCGGCAACCTTATTGGGGTGAAGAGAAGCAGATATACTCAAAATCTAGCATTAACTTCAGTTGCAAGAGAAAAATTTCTTTCAGAAATTAACTCAACAGGCTTTTGGAACAGTCCAACATTTTCTGACATTCTTGGGACCACTCCGAAGACTCTACGCGATGATACATTGGATGCAGAACCTTGGATCGTCGAAGGCGTTGATAAGAACAGGTATCACGTTGTAAAAAGGGGATGGACGAGAATCGACAAGTGTTCACAACTAAAAGAGATCTTTTACAATCAAGCCAAGAAATTTGATGTTTTGAAAGCGGATGATGTTCGTTGATTTTCGGAACCATGATTATGTATGACCCGCTAACCTTGGCCCAAAGTTCGTTGGAAAATTGCACAAATGAGTAATACAGACCCGTATGAGATTGAAGACCTAGCGCTTGCGATGTTGAAGGATCGAGGTATTGAACTCGATGAACCTCGTGAGATTAAGCACTTTTTCTATTGCAAGGACGCGGAGACCGTCAATCGCCTGGCTGAAAAAATCACTAAGTTAGGACTAGAACTCGGTGATTGTGATTTTGAAGACGATGAATACATAGACGAAGGTGGTTATGCGCTTACGGGCAAGGAAACAGTCAAGCCAAGCGAACTGGAAGCTCGACGGGAAATATTCAATCTGTTTGCCGAGCAACACGGTTGCGATTATGACGGTTGGGAAACTGAGCTATAGTCTCTAGACACTTGGAAATGACGCCAATGATAATCACACGGTTTTATGTCGCTGCGCAAAACCGCGCTTCCGGGCATAGTCTCTTGGCTCTTATCGGATTCTTCTTGGGGTTTCCTTATAGCAACTTTGGTACAGCCATCAAACTGATAGAAACAACGGTATATTTGCGCTATTCGACGGAAGCGGAGGTCGATCGAGAGAATAAATACGCAAATGAACACTTGGATAAACGTAAAATCACCCCCATGATTTTCAATCGGTCCAAAGCAAAACTGAGCGTTAATTACATCTCGAATGTGTCCCCTGCAGAGATTGAGCTATTTGATGAATCAACTGACGCAGCAACATTCTCAAAATTTTGTTCAGAGTTTATTGACAATCTAACTGCAGTTCGCCGAGTAATAAAAAAGACTGACGATTTGAGGATCGACGACCTTCTCGTCCTACTAGTAGAAAAGAAACGCCAACTTCCTGTGTCAGAGGATGTTTTAAAAAGCCTGCGGAAACAGATGGAAGCCTTTGTATGGCCAGCTCAACACACAGAATCTATGCAAAAATCGCCTATAGTTCCAAAAACAATTCCCATTCCGCTCGACGAGGAAATCGAATTTATCGGTACTTACCGAGACGGTTTATTCTGGGCTCATGTTATCGAAGGGCATACGTCCAGTTGCACCGTAGATACTCATGCCAATAACTTTGTCTACTCAGTCTTGCATTTGTTCGACAAGAGTGGAACATACAAGGAAACAAAGTTCGAAAAAACCTTGCACGCGGAAAACGAATGGGAACTAGCAAACTGTAAGCTTGAAAAACTTCTTTCTGAACTTCCTTCCTCAAAATTTCAACCTATATCGATAGAGCTTTTTGAAACTAAGATTGATGGAATGTCCTTTGGCATGATTGATGAATCAGATGAGGAAGCAAATACAAAAGTTGTAATGGTGCCTGAAGGCTTCGTTTTTTACCCCCCGTGGAACGGTCAATATGACACTTAGAGTGTCTGTCGAATATCCTAAAGCCACCGCGATTTCCAGCGGTTTTCACCATTAAGTATTCACAAAATACGGCGGCAGATTCTCGGCAGACGATAGGGAAATCATTCTCCATCAGTTTTACTTCGACCATTCTCTCAACTTGCTTGCCTCAGTCAGTTTCTTTTCGCAAGATGCTTCCTCGCTGAGCGAAGCATAAGAATACGTTCTGAACAATTGCTCGCGTGTACGATTCCATGAAAACACACAAGTAGAGCCATGCCTGCACCAGCACTTGATGTCTGATGTTTCGGGGGGGACCCCAGACATATAGCAACGCCAGACTACTACCGCTTTTAGTTGTACAACTCTCAAAACAATAAAGAAGAAAAGCAAGAGCTGAAGGCAGTTTTCACCACCTTCAGCTCCGCTTCCATTGTTTGATTCAGACGCTAGCGATTAGCTTTCGCCGGCGGCTGTATCGATGCAGATTCCATCGAGAGACTTGCACTCGGCTTGCTCGATTTGAAGCGTGCTGTGATGCAGCTCGAAATCGTGCTGGACGATATGCGTTATCTCGGTCAGAACTCTGTCGGAGTTGGCGTTCTGGTCGACAACAACGTGCGCGGAAAGCGCATCGCGACCGGATGTAATTGTCCACACGTGCAGGTCATGAACATCCATTACGCCACGAACTTTGAGTATCGAGGCGCGCAGTTGTTCCAGATTCACGCGACTGGGCGTGCCTTCCATGAGTATGTGCACGCAGTCGCCAATCAGCTTCCACGTGCGTGGAATGATCATCAAGCCGATCAGCCCGGAGACAATCGGATCGACGATTGTCCAGCCCGTGTACATGATGATCAAGCTGGCGACGATGACTGCGGCAGACCCGAGCAGGTCACTCATCACCTCGAGATATGCGGCTTTCGCGTTGAGCGAATCGCCTGAGTGAGAATGAAGCAGCCTGGCAGCAATCAGGTTGACGACGAGTCCACCGATAGCGACAAGCAGCATTGGTCCACTGAGAATCTCGGGCGGATTGGTGAATCGCTGGAAAGCCTCGTAGAGGATGTACAGCGACAATCCGATCAGCACAACGCCGTTGAATAGAGCCGCCAGGATTTCCGTGCGGTAATAGCCATAGGTCTTGTCTTTGCTCGGCTTCCTGCCGGCAAACCAGACCGCGAGCAGAGCGAGCAGCAGCGCGGCACTGTCACCGAGCATGTGTCCGGCGTCGGCTAGCAACGCGAGACTGCCGGTGAGAAGACCGCCCACGACCTCGATAGCCATGAAGGTGAAGGTCAGGCAGAGCACGGCAATCATTGCTGATTTGCTCTTCTTGCGAAGGGCCGCGAAGTCGTTGTGACTGTGACCGTGTCCCGGACCGCCATCCCCGTGTCCGTGACCGTGGATGTGATCGTGCTTATGTTCGTGAGGCATTAGCTTCTCCACATTTCAAAAGGCAGGCGAGAGCCGGAGGCAGTTTTCACCACCTCCGGCATTAACTCGCTTCCTTTATGTCAGCGGGGCCCGGTACCTGAGGTACCGGTGTTTCCGTCTCGGGAAGCCCCTTCGTTGCCGGACACCGGCGTCGTGCCGGTATCCGCTGCGGTGGTAGCACCAACGGTGCTGTCGGCCGAGCCTGCCGCCGAAACGTCAGCAGGTGTTTCCACCGGCTCCGGCTCGGGCAGCTTTTCCTGCGGCCACCTGTCGAGCATGGCGCCGTCCGGCTCATCGACGTCCACCTGTTCGATGAAATCAATCGCCAGCTGAGCCGCCACAGAGAATTGCTGCTCTGCGACGAGGTCGACGATTGAGTCCTTGATCGAATGCAGGCTGGAACGTCCGCTCGTGAAGACATGCGGCGCATGTTGGTCGGAGCGTCCGCCGTGGACGCGGCGCGTCAGGTTGAACCAGCGCACGCAGTCAGCCTGTCCGT
>JAIETE010000099.1 GCA_019745505.1 Candidatus Obscuribacterales bacterium
TGCTTACGACGCGTCGGCGTCGGGCTTCCAGTTGTTCGGGGGCGTGAGCCAGAAAGCACCGGCACGACCGCCCGCGCAATTGTGTTCGAAAGGATCGGCCGACCAGTTCTTGCGTGTGAAGATCTCGACGGCGCGGATAACGACCTTGTCGTTTTCCGGCCAGAAGGGAACTTCGATGCAGAGCCGGAAAGCGTTGGGGTTCGCCTTGCTGAGCGACGAGAAGTCGGCGATCAGCTTGTCGACGAGAACCTTTGCCGCTTCTTCTACCGGGTCGACGGGGTTGGTGATCACACCCCATCCATGCGGGTTTACGGTTTTCTTTTCCGTCACTTGAGTTGCTCCTTGATGACGGGTTTATTTGCATGGGTGAAGATGCACGACTTATGGAGACAACGGAAACAATCCGCATTCACCGCAAGTCGCGCAAGTAAAACTCGGCGAGAAACGGATTCCGCAACTGACAAAGGCCCAGTTACGGAATCCATTCACTCAACCTGTCCCGTCAAATGCGGGAGAAGAACCGCACCGCCGCGACGCCGAGGCAGAAGGCAGCGAAGATGCCGAGCAGATTACCCCAGAGCGCCATGCCGGTTGCCGCCAGGTAGAGGGCGACGAAGCCGAGCGCGATGTAGATGAGGCTGCGGACGAAAACCGGCAGAGCGCTGGGCGTCGGCTGCGACGCATACGAGCGGTCACCAGCGACCGCCTTGGCGAAGCCGAGCAGGAGCTCACCGGCACCGCCGAGCACTGCGCCGGCGATGGCGACGGCCAGACCGGCGACGAAGGAGATGATGAGGAAGAGGAAGGTGGTGCCCAGGGAGGCGAGGTCCACTGCGAATGTCGTCATTGTTGAACTCCGTGTGTTCAGGGGTTTGCGACTGTTTTCACCGTCGAACGGACTTTCTGCGTTGAGGAGGAGTTCGAAACGGCTAACACCGCTCCGAACTCCGAAGAAGCCCTTACAGGAAGGACTTCAGAATGCGAGCATTCGGGCCCCTACCCAGCTTCTCGAGCGCTTTCGCCTCGATCTGCCGGATACGTTCACGAGTGACGCCGTAGCGCTCACCGAGCTCCTCGAGCGTCTGAGAGACGCCGTCGAGCAGACCGAAGCGGGCGAGAATAACTTCCCGCTCGCGCTCCTTCAGCCCGGACAGAGCCTGCTCGATGCGGGTGTGCATGTCCGCCTCGATCACCTTCTCGAGCGGGTTGACGGCGCTGCTGTCCGCGATCAAGTCGCCGAGTTCAGCATCACCCTCCTCACCGATTTTGACGTTGATCGAGACCGGCTCATGAGCCCACTCCATGAGGTCGTGCACGTCCTCGACGGTGACGCCCATTTTCTGAGCGACAGCAGTGTCGGACGGAGCGCGTCCCCCCTTGGAGAGTTCGGCGACGACGCGACGCATCAGAGCGATCTTCTGGACCTTCTGAGCGGGCAACCGGATGGTGCGCCCAGAGTCCCGAACATACTCGGCGATGGTCTGACGCACCCACCAGGCGGCGTAGGTGACGAAGCGGAAGCCGCGCTCCAGCTCGAACTTTCCCGCCGCCTTGATGAGGCCGATATTGCCCTCCTGCACGAGTTCCTCGTAAGGCAGGCCGGTATAAGAGAACTTGCGAGCGCAAGACATGGACAGGCGCAGGTGGCGGTTGATCAGCTCATCGCGAGCCCGATCACCGTCACGACCGCCGACCTTCATGCGTTCGCAGAGCAGGCGCTCTTCCTCGCGCGTGAGCAGCTTGGAGTGGGCGCCCTGACGAATGAATTCGTCGAACATGCTGGTTTCCACAGCAGGAGTCGAGAATCGAGTCATTTACATATTCCCTTCTACATTAGACCGCTAGGGTCACGCAGAGAACGATTTCCCTGCTTCAAACGATGGGAAAGACAAAAGTCTCTCCGCGCGGACCTTTCAAGTCTGTTCAGCCGTTGTGGCGATCAGCGGTAGAGGTCGTGCAAGTGGGCAAAAACCCAAAGCACTTCCGGATCGTTGTTGCCGAGCGTCTTGGCGAGAATGTCCAAAGCCTTGGAATAGGCTTCTCGCGCTTCCCAGCTGCGATCCGTCTCGGCGAGGATGTAACCCAGGTCGCAGAGCGCCGTGCCGTGAGCCTGGTGGTCTTCACCGAGCTCGGTGCGAGCAACTTCGATGGCTTCACGGCAAAGCCGCTCAGCCTCATCGAATTGCCGCCAGCGCTTGTGCTCATTGGCACTTTTCAGGGTTGCAAGCACACGGACAAGGGGGTTCTGTTGGTCGGCTGAAGTCATTCATTTCTCCGGTTGGGTCAGGTAGCTCGATCTGTTCTCTCGAGCCAATTGGCAGAAGGGCCGAGACGGCGGGAAGTGCAAAACCGCGTCACGACCTGCAGCAAAATAGCTGCCGGCAAAAAGCCAAAAGAATCAGTTGGAGATGTTGATGGGTTTTGGGAAACCGAAATTGAGATACGGAAAAATACCCTTTCAAACTAGAGAGAAAGAGTGTTTCTGAGCATCAAAAAGCTATGTGAAGAGGTGTACTTAACACCTGGAAACAATGCCACAGTAAGCCAATACAAAGCTAATTCAAGCTTCGCGCGAAGTAATGCAAGCTACAACTCTAACTCTAGCTAATAATTCTATGTCCGGATCCAGCTCGGGCATTGCGAAGCTTGCGCGTCACAAAACCGTGTACAGAAGCGGCTTTTCTTTCCTGGAACCTTCGTCTTTTTGCTGTCTTGCTTCGCTAATTCAGCAAACACTCAACGCTTTCGGCAAAAACTTTCGTGTGAAGATCCACATCCTCAGCTGTATGAGCAGGTGAGAAGAGAGCCATATTGTGAAATGGCGTTAACAAGATCCCTCGATTGAGCGCAAACAAGTGCATGTAACGATCGAGTTCGCCATCCGCAGCAAAAGCCGCTTCACCGCCATTTTTGGGAGGTGTGGGGTGAAACCAGTATTCGGCACGGCAACCTAGTTGCTTCACTATCCAGGGCAGCTTGTGTTGCTTGATCACTCCTTCGACTCCGGCAGCAAAGCGCTCTGCAAGCGGAATTGTGTGCTTGAAGGATGACTCAGTCAAAACCTTTTCGAGGGTCGCTCTCATAGCCGCCACCGATAACGCGTTGCCGGCAAGCGTGCCGCCAATGCCTCCTGTATCCGCTTCTTCGGTGTTGGTCAAAATGCGAACCTTCTCCGCCACTTCTTCACTGAAACCATACACGGCTGCAGGTACTCCGCTGGCAATAGGCTTGCCGATCGTCAGGATATCCGGCTGCAGTCCATACGCTCTCGTATAGCCACCGGGGCCGGTGCAGATTGTATGAGTTTCGTCTATGATCAGCAGTGCTCCGTACTTTCTGGTCAGGTCACGCAAAGCCTGATGATATCCAGGGTCGGGAAGAATAATTCCAATATTGGTCATCGCCGGCTCAGCCAGAACACAGGCAACGTCACCATGAGCAAGCGCCCTTTCCAGCGCCGGAAGATCGTTGAATTCAACAACCCGCGTCGTAGTCGCCGGATCCACAGGAGGTCCTAGATTGCCTCGGCGTGGTCCTTCTACGCCGTCATTGAGAGTGCAAAACGTTTCATCAACCGTACCGTGATAACACCAGTTGAATACCAAGATTTTCGAGCGACCGGTCAATTTTCTTGCCAGACGAATCGAAAATCGGTTGGCGTCCGTGGCTGTCATAGCCATTTGCCAGTACGGCAATCCAAAACGCCTCGACAATTCTTCGGCGACCCAAACATGATCTTCGGTTGGCAGCATATAGGTCAAACCGCGTTTCGCTTGCGCAATAACAGCCTCCATTGAGGCATCAGGAGAATGCCCCGTCATGGCGCCCGTATCGCCCAGGCAGAGATCGAGGTAATTCTTTCCGTCTACATCGCTAAAGTGAGCACCCTTAGCTTCCTTGACAAAGACCGGAAAAGAGCCGGCCCATTTGACCATCCAGTTCATGGGCACGCCGGAAACAAAGTGTTTCTTGGCCCTCTCGAACAACTCCTTGGACTGGGGGTGTTCTTTCGCGAAAAGCTCCGTTTCGGAGATTATCAGCTGTTTTAAACGTGCGCGATCGATAGTTGTAATGGTCTGTGAATCAGTCATGATTTGCTGCACCTAACGTAGAACGCGCACAAGTATAGCGTTTTCGGACTTAGACAACATTTAAGCGCCGTGCTTTTTGCTGCCGCGAAAAGCGATATCGAGAGGAATAATTTAGTATGTTGCTATGTTCAAGCGACGGCACATACGCAAATTTGAGACTCTGCCCCTGATTGCTGTATCAGCGGTGGCACTCTCGCTTTTTCTGGCACACAACACGATGCCCATGGACAATCGTGGCGCACTCGCGAACGCACCCTTACAGCAAAATTCTCCGCCGCCGCAGGGACCGGAGGACAAGGAAGAAAAACCTTCCGATGACCCGAAGGGCAATAATCCCGAAACGCCGCCCTCTGCGCCCGATGACAAGCCGCCTCCGGACACGCCGCCCCAGCCGGATGGAAAAAAACCGGCTCCTGAGCCTGGCGTTCCTTCCATCCCCGAATGATCCGTTCATGACCAGAGTTGATCTCTGAATTTTTGCCGGGCGCAAGCTTCGCTAAGCAGCCTCAGGCTTAACTATTTTGCGCTTTTGCAGGCCGACAATCCGGAAGCGACCGGCAAGCTTACCGAATTCGGAATCTGTAAAACCGAAAATGCAAGCTCACGAATTGATCCCAGCTATCGAAAGACAGCTTAGAGAAATCTCCGCAATAGCATGCCTGTATTGTGATTCTGAGCTCTTTATAACCCAAGCCTGGATTCTTGCAAAATGCTTTCATTAAGCTGGGGTACAACCTCTCAACGAAAACTTCTCGGTGCAAAATCAGACAGCAAGTCAGTAACGCTCGCAAAACTCCAATGCTCTATCTGCGTTTCACCGCGGAGAATAAATAGCATCACGCGGGCGGACTCACCGGCGTAGAGAGTTGCTGTTCTCACTAACTGCAATTGCAGGCCGCATCCAATACCGGTCTTGCAGTCACCAACTAAATGGAAAGCAACCCCATGAGCAATGTTCGCGATAATGGGCCAGAACAGGCCAGCATCAGACCATTCTTGGAACGCGTCGGTCCGTTCTTGGAGGGTCTAACGATTCTTCTATCCGTCCTGTCCGTCGTACTCATTCTGCTGGCGCAGTTTCCGCCGACCGGACTCTTCGACATCCCGCCGCAGATAGGCGGAATGAGCACCGTCAACGTCGTTCAGAGCGCCATCTGGGCCGTCTTCCTGGCAGTCTTTCTTTTGTACGGACTGACGCACCGACATCTGAAAACATACGCCCGCAAGTTCTGGCTGGAGCTTGTCGTCTGCCTGAGCTGGGCGCCTTTCGTCATGGTGCCTGTCTTTTCCCACATGGCCGAGCTCCTGCCTCTGACTTTGATTGGCACGATGGCCCATGTGGTCCGAAGCGCGCGCTGGGTAGCCTTAAGATTTCAGAAGAACCCCTTCGTTGTTCTTCTGACTATCGTCGTCGTAATGGTAGGACTGGCAGCTACGATTCTCATGAAAATCGAACCTGAGACCTTCACGAACTTTCAGGAATCGGTTTTCTTCGTCTACATGACTGCCCTCACTCTGGGCGGCAAGTTTCAGGCCAACACACTGGCCGGCGAAATCGTCGTCATGCTTGTTGCAACCTTCGGCGTGGGCGTGGTGGCAATCGTCATCGGCTCCGTGCGCGAGTTCTTGCAGCGCCGCATCTTCGGCGACCACGACCTCCAGGTGCAACTTCTGAAGCAGGTGGAGGAGAACAACAGGCTGGCCAAGCAGATTCTGACCATGCAACAACAGCATGACGAACGGCTTACCAGGCTTGAAGGCGGCAATGAATCGGCCGGTAAAGCCGAGAGCCGAGCGCAAGAACAGCCCGGATAAGCCGGAAGGAGATGTGCAGTCCGGCAAAACACCGACTGCACATTTTCTTTTTCGATGTTTTACTACTTGTTTTAGTATTATCAAGCCAAAAAGTTAAGAAGGCGAAGGTCGCCGCTCGCAAGCATCAACACCTCTATACGATGAGCAGGCGGCGATTGACGCCGCCTGCAGGTACCCGACCCAACTAACTGGGCGTGGCCTCATCTTGCTGCGACTGCTTCATCCGCTCGACGATGGTCTCCAAATGAGCCATCCGACCAGAACGATCCGCCTTATCGCTGACATCCATAGCGACGCATTCGGGAGAGCGATTCCAGTTGATAGCGGCCAAACTCAAACCAAGCTCCCGAGCCACAACAGCAATGCGCTCGATCCAATCTGAAACACGGCCTTTGCTGGTTACCTCAAGCAATTGTTTAGCGAGGGCATTGAGATTCTTATAGTCGCTCATAAAGACGACACTCCTATATGCTTCTATTCCGCAAGAATGCCACTCGACTTCCCGCTTGAATGAGACTCAAGAAG
>JAIETE010000281.1 GCA_019745505.1 Candidatus Obscuribacterales bacterium
ATCCAGTAGGAAATACCATTGCTGGCTTCCGTTTCACCAGTGGAGTCTCCAGGCATCGACATGGCAATTTGTTCTTGTGGTTTTGCTTGCTGCTTGTCTTTATCTTTGCTGGCGATCTGAATATCGGCAGCTTGCGGATTATCCTTATTGGATGCGACGGTATTGGGTGCATTCATCGCCAGAACGGAGTCAGGCAAAGTTGCGACGTTTTTGTCGATCCAGCTAAGTACATAGCTGACAATTTTGTCGTTGAACTGGTCACTTTCGAAGAGCAAGTGCTCCGAGCTGCCACTCAGAACGAACTGGCTATTGGGAGTACCGAGAGCTTTTTTGAGTGCGAATGTTCCGGCCGGCAGGACGAGGTTGTCTTTGCCGCCTTGGACGAAGAGCACCGGTGACTTGTTCACCAAATGCGCCATATTCTCGTTTTCACCCATGAAGTTCTTGAATTGAATCAATTCATTGGGCGAAAATTCCATGCGCGCCAGAGGATCATTCTTCCATTGTTGTCTGAGCTTCTCGTTGGTCGTTGCTCGTTTTACAACCATCTTGCCTACATTAATGTTGGCGTCGAATCCGCGAAAGATTGCATTGAGTCCAATATGCAATTCGCTGTCTGAACCTTGATAACGGTCACCGGATGGCACAGAGCAAATCAAGCCGGCAACTTTGTCCTGGTTCAATGCAGCGGCATGCAGAGCAAAAGCACCACCCATGGATTCGCCCGCCAAAATAATCGGCAGGTCAGGATACTTGGTCTTGATTGCCGTCAAAATCGAGTTGCAATCGCTAAGAGCGCCCTTCAGGTCGACTTTCTGATACTGCTTGTACTTTTGCCATTCACCGAAGCCGCGAACGTCCATGGCATAGGTAATGATGCCTTCTTTTGCGAGGCGCTTGCCGAAGCCTTCATAATTGCCCTTGTGCAGTCCCAAACCGTGAATGCAAAGCATGACGGCTCTCGGCGTGACGTCGGGATCGACCCAGCTGGAGACCGGAACGTTGACGGACGGCTGGGAGGCAGGGATTTTAGAGGCTGCCATGGCTGTGGTGTCGGGCAGAGCCAACCCGCACAGGAGTGTAAATGCCAGGCAAGTTGCAATGTGCTTCATCAGTGCTCCGGAATGGTTAGTTGTATGGTCAATCCGAGGACTATGGCCTTCAGATATGTATCCTAACGCGGTCCCGGAAAAAATTAGGGAGTGCGCTTGAAAGCCGGTATATCGTGCATTGTAGAGCGCATACGTCCTGATACGCGACCCATTACGCAAGTTTTTAAATACTCTGCTTCGTCCAACCTGCCCATTGCCAGCAAAAGAGCCGCATAGTTCTCAAGAACATTGATAACATCAGGATGTTCAGCATTCAGCTTGATGGTTCGAACATCTAGAGCCCGCTTGTAGAGAGGCTCTGCATCATCATACTGATTCTGAGTGTGATAGAGCATTGCCAAATTAACGGCAATGGTAGCCACATCTAGATGATCCTTGCCGAGAATTCTTTCATAGATGTTGAGGATTTTCGTGCACAGGGGCACTGCTTCACGGTAGCGACTCTGTTCGTAGTAGAGCCCGGCCAGGTCATTCATGGCATGGGCTACTTCAAGATTGCCGGGTCCGAATTGTTCTGTTTTCAATCCGATTACCTGCTCCAGAACCTGCTGAGCTTCGGCGAATTTATGCTGGTTGGAAAGAGACTCCCCGAGCTTTGAAAGCATCTGGCAGCGACGCTGATCTTTTGCCGGGAAAGTGGCTTCTGCGACTTGAGCAGCCTGACGAAAATAAACCTCAGCTTGCGCAAAATTTCCCTGCGCCAAGCATTTCTCGGCTTCCTGCCTGGCTTTGTCGAATTCCTGACTCATTGGGTGAATGCCCCCACCTGCACGTCCTCTCGCTTTCGCGCACTATTCTATTGTGTTTTGCCCACTCTGTCCCGCGTTACGGCATTAGCTTTGAAAAAAAATCGATTGCAATTTCGGAAACATCTGCTACCGTATATATGTACGGTAGTATTTTGAATCTTATCGCTTTCGATCTCGTTACGGGGACTGCAGGCAAGTTTCACTCATATGGCTTGCCTGGCGGTAAGTCTGCACACGCAATACAATGGACTGCTATGGATGTTTCGACGGTAAACTCTCCTGAGCTGTGCTGCGAAGCGCTCGACTGGGCGCACCCTTTGGTCGCAGAATGGTTTTGTTCGCGCTTTGGCACGCCTACCGAGCCACAGATTGCCGGCTGGCCAAGAATTCTTGCCGGCGAGACGACATTGATTGCAGCCCCGACTGGCTCGGGCAAAACTCTTGCGGCATTTCTTGTCTGTATAGACAAGCTTGTCCGCAAAGCGCTATCAGGCAATCTTTCCAATAACACGGAAGTCATCTACATCTCACCACTGAAGGCGCTGAGCAATGACGTAGAGAAAAACTTGCAGGTGCCGCTCAAAGAAATTTTTGATTTGGCGATGCAGAAAGGTCTCCTGATGCCGGAGATTCGAACCATGGTTCGCACCGGCGATACACTTGCCATCGAACGACAGTCGATGCTCAGGCGCCCGCCTCACATTCTAGTGACAACGCCCGAGTCTTTATACATCATGGTTACGGCGCAGAAGAGCCGAGCTATCTTGCGCGAGGTCGAGACTGTCATTGTCGATGAAATCCATGCACTGGCAGATGACAAAAGGGGCGTACATCTCTCGCTTTCACTCGAACGATTGGAAGCTCTGACATGGAAGCCGCCCAATCGTGTAGGACTTTCCGCCACACAAAAGCCCATCGAATTGACCGCTCAGTTTCTCGCCGGCAATGGAAGACCGGTTCCTCATATCGTAGATGTCGGACACCGAAGACAGCTTGATATTGCAGTCGAAATTCCGTCTTCGGAGTTAGGCGCAGTCTGCTCCAACGAGATGTGGGTGGAAATTTACCAAAAACTGTTAGGGCTGATCAAAAGTCATACTTCAACGCTAATTTTCGTCAATACCCGCAAACTTGCCGAGAGAATAGCGCACGATCTGGGTGAAATGCTCGCCGATGAAATGGGTGACGATTGTATCGGCAGTCCAATATTGGCGCACCATGGAAGCCTTTCTCGCGAATTGAGACTGGAAGCGGAAAAGCGTTTGAAAGCCGGCGACTTGAAAGCACTTGTTGCCACTGCATCGCTGGAGCTAGGGATCGATGTCGGGGCGATCGATCTCGTTTGCCAGATAAGTTCTCCCCGCAACATCGCAGTCACACTGCAGCGCATAGGTCGTGCAGGTCACTGGCGCGGAGCGATTCCGAAAGGACGGTTGTTCGCCACTACGCGGGATGATTTGCTTGAATGTGCGTCTCTTGTGAAATCAATCAACGAAGGCGATCTCGATAAGCTCATCATTCCAAAAGTATCTATCGATGTAATGTGCCAGCAGGTGATCGCTGCTTGCGCCACGCGCGACTGGCCGGAAGACGATCTTTTCGACCTGATCAAACGAGCATTTCCCTATCGAGATCTGACACGAGAAGAATTCGATGATGTCATAGATATGCTTTCAACCGGGCTTTCTGACGTTAGAGCCAGATACGGTGCGTTTTTAATAAGAGACAGGGTAAACGGTCTGGTCAAAGCACGCCGAGGCAGTTTATTGGCATCTGTCACCAATGCTGGTGCCATTCCGGAAACAGCGCTTTTCACCGTCCTCACAGACCCTGATGGTCTTATGGTCGGAACTCTCGATGAAGACTTTGCCGTTGAGAGTTCGGCCGGCGACGTTATGCTGCTCGGCACAACCTCCTGGATGATAACGAAAATTGAAGGCAAAGGTGGTCGCGTTTGGGTCGTTGACGCCAATGGCGCACCACCGAGCGTGCCGTTCTGGAGAGGAGAAGCGCCTGGACGAACCAAAGAGCTATCCGAACATCTTTCCGGATTGCGCGAAGAGATCAGTCGTATGGCTCTGGCATTGCCATCTGATTCAGGCGAAGAAGAAGGTGACGAAGACGAAGAAAGGCAGGTGCCCGCAGGTCCCGCACGCGCAGAAAAATGGCTAGTCGAGCATTGCGGTCTGAGCAAAGAAGCTTCCGCTCAAGCGGTTTCTTACGTTCTGGAGGGACAGGCGCTTCTGGGTGGCGTGCCCTCGAAAAAACTAATTATCGCCGAGCGTTTCTTTGATGAAGCCGGCGGCATGCAATTGGTAATTCATTCACCTTATGGAAGTCGTATCAATAAAGCGTGGGGAATGGCGCTGACCAAGAAATTCTGTCGAAGCTTCGACTTGGAGCTGCAAGCGCAGGCAACCGAAAACGGTATCAATATAGCCTTATCGGAGCGCCATAGCTTCCCTCTGGAAGACGTCTTTCAGTTCCTCAGCTTAGAAACAGTCGTCAGCGTTCTCGAACAAGCAATTCTGCAATCGCCTCTTTTTACGACAAGATTTCGCTGGGCAGCCAATCGTTCCCTGGCATTATTGCGGTTCCAGGGAGGTAAAAAAGTTCCACCGCAGATTCAGCGCATGCGCGCCGAAGATTTGCTTACCGCAGTATTTCCTCAAGCAGCGGCGTGTCAAGATAATATCTCGGGCGAGATTGAAATTCCCAATCATCCGCTGGTCAAAGAGACGATGAAAGATGCTTTGAATGAGGCACTCGATGTAGAAGGCTTCATCGAATTGCTGACCAATATAAAAAATGGCGCAATCGCCACACATGCAATTGATACTCCTGCACCTTCCGTCTTTTCGCATGAAATACTCAATGCCAATCCTTATGCATACTTGGATGATGCTCCACTCGAAGAAAGACGAGCACGAGCGGTAGAACTTCGTCGCATCTTGCCTGATTCGATAGCTTCTACGTCCGGTCGGCTGGACGAATACGCCATTCAGCAAGTCCAGATGGAGTCCTGGCCTGATGTTCGCAACGCTGATGACTTGCACGATTTTCTCTACACTGCAATAGCCGCTCCGCCGCACTTATCAATGCTTGTCCATGAAAGCGGCATGATTAACTGGAGCATTCATTTCCGGGAATTGATGAAGCAAAATCGAGCCGGTGTTGCGATTGTCAACGGTCATGATTTCTGGGTAGCAACCGAAAGAAAATCTGCATTCCTGACAATTTTTCCGGACGCGAATTTTGAAACTCACTTGCCGGATATACAAGAGAAAGCCTTGTCCAGAGAAGAAGCAATCGACTTCATGCTGCGCGGTTGGATGTGTCACCTCGGACCTGTAAAAGCCGGGGCGCTAGCAGAGCTGCTATCGGTGCCTCAATTCGACATCGATCTGTCTCTTCTCAGAATAGAAGCTCAGGGCTCTATTTTACGCGGCAAATTTACAGGACTGGATGAAGAGTGGTGCGATCGCCGTCTGCTTGCTCGAATTCATCGCCTCACAGTGGATGGATTGAGGCGGCAAATCAAACCCGTGAGTCGCGAAGAGTTTATGCTCTTTCTGGCTAGATGGCAGCATGTCGCCCCTGGCACTCAATTGGTTGGCATACGTGGGCTGCAACAGATACTCAATCAATTGCAGGGATTCGAGTTACCGGCCAATGCCTGGGAAACACAAATCCTCAGCAAGCGAGTTCGCAAATATTCTTCCGAAGATCTCGACCAGCTCTGCAATACAGGTGCAGTTGGTTGGGGCAGAATCTCACCGCATCCGGCCACGATTGCTCCGGTCGATCCACAACCAAAACGTTTTTCCATAAAGCGCCAACGTTACGGCATGCCCATCTCGCGAACCATCGGTACCGAGTCCGCAAAATCCGCAAATACTCCTGTCTTCACTCAAGCCCCCGAGGCTTCTCATCCCGCCCCAGATCCGGATTCACCAGCAGTGAAATCTATGGTTGTTATTTCCGACAATGAATCAAGCAAAGATTCAAGCGGAAGACGAGTAATTCCAAGCAGTGTGTCACCGATGACATTTTTCGTCAGACAAGATTGCGATTGGATAACATACTGCAAACGCTCAGCAGATAATATCGATCAGTATTGTTTGACCAGCAATGCTCGTCTTGTTTTCCAACATCTAAACGACCGTGGTGCCTTATTTTTCACCGATATAGTCAGATTTAGCGGACTTTTGAAGTCGGAAGTTGAATCGGCACTGTGGGAATTGGTAGCAGCTGGGCTTGCCACCGCCGATGGTTTTGATAATCTTCGCTCTCTTATAGATCCCAAACGCAGAAGCGGACAAGGAAGCGCCAAAGAGTTGCGCCCGAGAAATGCCACCGGGCGTTGGTCTGTGCTGGGCGAACTTACACCGGAAGGCGAGTCCAACGAAATTGAAAGCGCATGCATGATGTTGCTGAACAGATATGGTGTGCTGTTCAAGGATCTTCTCACTCGTGAAACTACCGTTCCGACTTGGCGCGAGATGCTGACCGTATTGCGGCGCAAAGAAGCTCGTGGAGAA
>JAIETE010000301.1 GCA_019745505.1 Candidatus Obscuribacterales bacterium
AATGGAAACAACGGAACAGACCATGGTCACGGCAATTTCATCTGGGCGTTGTGCGGTGCCGTCCAGGGCGGCAAATTGATGGGTCACTGGGACGGTATTGCCGATCGCTCACTATATGAAGGGCGAGACCTGCCGGTAAGGACAGACTTTCGCTCAGTGGTTTCTTCTGTGATCGGCGAACACCTGCAATTATCATCAAGACAATTGCAATCAGTATTCCCGGACTTCGCAAGCAACTCCGACATGATGTCAGGACTTCTCAAAGGGTAAGGTATCGAACATTCCGGCCTACCGAGTTAGTCCTAAAGAAGTTTCGACAATCATCCGTTTGGGTCTAACTCTAACCCATTCGAGTGCTTCTTGTCGGCAAAAAACTAAGATAGGATGAGATGGTTTCCCGATTATTTCAAAATTGTTCCTATGAGCAAAAAACACCTGGAAATTCTTTTGATCGAGGACGACCCTACTTTTGCGTCTGCGCTGCAAGCATTGCTGAGAAGAAAGTCCATTTTTACTTTCAACTGTTTGCATGCAACCACTCTTGAAGATACGGAAGCAATTATCAACCAAAAACAATTCGACGTCATACTGCTCGATCTGACTCTGCCGGACAGTACGGGCATCGAGACTCTCAATGCTGTGCGCCGCAGAGGGCATGCTTGTCCTGTAATTATTCTGACCGGTCAGGATGAAGAGGACCTGGGAATTCAAGCGATGAAGTCCGGTGCACAAGACTATTTGATCAAAGGAGAGATCGACGGGCGCCTGCTGTCACGAGCCATTACACACGCAATCGAAAGAGCTCGGCTCATATACGAGAGAGAAGATTTTCTGGCGACTCTTACGCACGATCTGAAAAATCCTCTCATTGGAGCCAATAGAGTAATTGAACTTCTGGCCGAAGAAAAAATCGGCAAGCTGAATGAAGAACAGATCAATCTTCTTTTCCATATCAAAAACAGCAACTGGACGCTTTTGACACTGATTGGCAATCTGCTGGAGGTTTACCGTTTCGAAAAAGATCTCGCTACTTTATACTTCGAGCACACCAATCTGATGCAGATCATCGACAACTGCATGAGGGAAATCGCCCCGATTGCTTGTGATCGCAATATACAAGTGCTTAAGGATATTTCGGACAATTCCGAAACGGTTGTTCTTGCCGATTGTGATTCACTCACGCGAGTGCTTCGAAATCTCCTGGACAATGCGCTCAAGTACACACCAACCGGCGGTGAGGTAAAAGTGTCACTGTCCAATTCGTCCGATCGTGTTCTGCTGCAGGTAAGCGACACTGGTCCGGGAATTCCGGAAGAAGACAGAAAACATCTGTTCGAGCGTTTCTGGAGAGGACGCGCCAGTCGGCGACACACTCCTGGTACTGGGTTGGGGCTCTATCTCTGCCAGCAGATCGTCTCTTTGCACAAAGGCACGATCAGCTGTACTTGCCCTGCCGACAAAGGCACTTCTTTTCTTGTCGAACTACCTCGCGAAGCGAGCATAGTCAACAGCAAATAAGTCACTCGGTCTTCTGATAAATCCGATAAGCGCGATCAATATCAAGCAGATCTTTCCTGGGGGACATCGATCGTATCGACTCTTTATCGCCTAGAATCAGGATTCCACCAGGTCTCAAGCTCTCCAGCAACAGATTCAGCACGTGCTCTTGCAACGAACGATTGAAGTAGATAAGCACGTTGCGGCAAAGAATCAAATCGAATTCATTGAATGTAGAATCGGTGACGAGATTATGCTGAGCAAACACGATGTTTGTTTTCAATTCTGCATTCATCATTGCATTCTCATGATCTGCAGTGTAGTAGTTGGAGAATTCGGCTCTTCCTCCACCCGCCTGATAGCCTGACGTATAGGCACGCATACGGCGCAACTGATAGATCCCCTTCTTGGCGGTATGGAGAGAGCGCTCACTCAAATCCGTCGCGAAAGTGAGGACTTTTCTATCGGGCAGCTCTTCCTTGAGTACTATTGCCAGTGAATAAGCTTCTTCGCCTGTTGAGCAACCGGCGCTCCAAACTTTTGAAAGGTGTTTTTTATCCAGAAGGGGGATTACGGTATCTCTTATCAGTTGAAACAACTCTGCATCACGAAACATTCTGGTAGTAGGCAGCGAGAAAGATTCAATAAAGACATCCAAGTTCTTTTCGTTTTCTAAGAGGTTTTGCACCAAGTCCTCAATAGAATAAAGATTCGATTTCTTTGCATATGCGGTGATACGCCGCGACAGAAATGTCGGGCTGTAGTTTCGGTAGTCCAGACCGAATCGACGATATAGTTCCTGCAGCAAATCAACAATCAAGCGTTCATTGACTGTCGGATGTGGCAATGGGTCGTTCATCAGCCTTTGTAGAGCCAGACTCGAAGGAGTGAAATCAACTGGCTTCTGTCAACTGGCTTGGTGATGTAATCAGAAGCGCCGCTCTCCAGACATTTCACCCGATCGCCCTGCATTGCTTTGGCTGTGACAGCAATGATCGGAAGGGAGGAAAATTCGCTTTGCGCTCGAATCGCACGCATCGCTTCGTACCCATCCATTTCAGGCATCATGATGTCCATGAGAACGGCATCGACATCCTTATTCATGGAAAGTTTATCGAGAGCGTCTCGACCATTTTCGGCAGTCACAAGGGTCATTTGATACTTGCGCAGCACGGAGGTAAGTGCTTCAACATTGCGCGGATCGTCGTCGACAATGAGCAGCTTGCGGCCGACAAGAGTGCTATCTTCCTGGCGAACTTTGGTCACTATTTGTTGTTTGGTAATCGGCAATTTTCCTTCGACACGATGCAAGAATAATCCGACCTCACTGAGCAATCGTTCCGGTGAATCGATGTCTTTGACGATGTTGATGCGGCCGAGAGCCTCCAGTTCAGTCTTCTCTCCTTCAGACAGTCCGTGATTGCTGAAAACCAGAAGCGGGTTTGTATGTTTGCCTGAGAAATATTTTTTGGCCAGCGTCAGTCCATCCATATCGCTCAAATTCATATTTATGATTGAGCAATCAAAAGGCTTCTCGCCCCACATCTTGACGGCACCTTCACCACTCTCGACCGAATCGATGCTGAAATCTCCATTTTCAAGCAAGTCGACGAGGCTTTTTCTCAGCTTATCATCGGACTCTGCGATTAACACAGCGCCGCTCTTCTTTTCGAAAAACTTCTCGATCGTTTCTATTGCTTCATTGAGGGTAGCGAGCGTCACAGGTTTTTCCAGATAGCCGATCGCACCCAGGCTCAGTCCACGATTTTGCTCACTGGTGGCCGAGATGATATGCACGGGAATGTGCCTGGTCTCCGGACTGTTCTTCAATTGATCGAGAACAACCCAACCTTCAATATCAGGCAATTTCAAATCGAGCGTAATGGCATCGGGCAGCAAGCGATGGGCAAGAATCAGTCCGTCTCGGCCACGCATTGATACTACACCTTTGAATTTGCTCTTGCGCGCCAGGTCCAGAAGCATCTTTGCAAACGACTGATCATCTTCAATAATGAGAATGACACGGTCGCCCTCTTTGATATTCAGCCGATCGTCGGGTATGTCCGCATAGAGGAGCGCATCTTCCACTTTTGAATGCGCCGTTGATTCTGCCTGTGCGGTCCCGCTGACGGATGCACTTCTACGTTTCGGCTCGATCTTACCTTTGTAGGCGACCGGCAGATGCAATGTAAAAGTGCTGCCTTTGTTGAGTTCGCTCTGGACATCTACCCAACCGCCCAAAAGCGCCGACAACTCGCGGCAAATCGACAGACCAAGTCCGGTGCCCCCGAATTTTCTCGTCGAAGATGAATCGGCTTGATGGAAAGCCTCGAATACAAGTGCTTGTTGCTCCGCGGCTATGCCGATGCCCGTATCGGTGACAGCGAAAGTGACAAAATCTCCGTCATGACCATTGCCTTCGGATGCCTTACCGGCTGAGATAGAAAGCGAAACACTGCCTCTTTCTGTAAACTTGAAGGCATTGCTGAGCAGATTATTCAACAACTGCAACAATCGGCGTTCGTCTGTACGAATCATCCTCGGTGTATTGGGTGCCAATTTCAAATCGAAGAGAATCTTTTTGCCCTCGGATACTTTTCGGAAGCTTCGCTCGACATCGAGAAGCACATCAGCCAATTCCACATTTTTGACATCAGGTGTGACGCGTCCGGCTTCGATTTTGGAGAGATCGAGAATATCGTCGATCAGAGTCAGCAGAGTTTTGCCTGCCATATTGATATTCTTGGCAAAATCGATTTGCGATTCACTCAAATTGCCTTCTTCGTTGTCGGAAAGCAATTCCGAGAAAATCAACAATGAGTTGAGCGGGGTGCGCAAATCATGAGACATATTGGCGAGAAACTCTGATTTGTACTTGGAGGAAACGGCCAGTTGCTGAGCTTTGTCTTCCAGACTCTGACGCATTCCCTCCAACTCAATATTCTTTTCGAATACGAGAGCGTTCTGCTCTTCGAGCGCATCAGCTTTCTGATGAAGCTCTTCATTGATATGGCGCAATTCTTCTTGCTGTGTTTCGAGCTCTTCAGCCTGCGACTCCAGCTCTTCTTGCTGCAGGCGAAGCTCCTCATTGAGCAGTCGAGACTCATCAAGCAATCTCTCGGTAATTTGGGCTCCGGAAATCGCCGTGAACACAACACCCAGCAACCCACACAACTCTTCTAGAAATGCGATTGAACGCTCGGAAAATTGCTTCTCGGACGCCAATTCCATTACGCCGCGTACACTTCCTTCAAAAAGAATCGGCAAGATATATACATCTGCAGCACTGGATTGAGACAGTGCAGATTTCACCTTAAACGACTCTGACGGAATTCCTTGCAAATGAACCATTTTGTGGTCGACAGCACATTGACCGATTGAGCCGTCGCCAAACTTGACCGTCAGGGGAATGCCGCTATCTTTGTTACAGGCGAAGCTGCTTATCAAAAAGAGCGTATCGTCCTTCCTCTCTGAATCAACACAGTAGAGAGCAGCCTGCCTAGCCTCCACCAGTGGTGCCACAGTTTCGAGGATAATACTGCCGGCCTTTTCGAAATCTCGCTGCCCCTGCAAAAGCAGTCCGAATTCGTTGATATTCTTCTTTATCCAGTTCTTGCCGGTTTGCTCCGTATCATAGGCTTCGACGCGAGCTGTCATGCTGTCGAATGCTTCAGCCAGCTCGCCCAGCTCGTCATTGCTCTTGAGATTGATGCGGTGATCATAGTGTCCATCGCCGATTCTCTTGGTACCTTCGAGCAAAGCGGTAATCGCTCTGTTTATGGACATAACGACAAAGGCGGAAATCCCACCGAGAATTGCGACCAGAACGGCAGTGATGAGAAAGGTCGCTTGCTGGCTGGACTCAACACTCTTCAAGGCAGCTTGAGTGCGCTCCTTGAGCAAAGCCTGCTCCTCAACCTTCATTTCGCTGACGAGAGTTCTTAACTTCCCGGCATAAGGACTTTCGAACGATTTCTCCAGATTGCTTTGCCATGCGGGACTGCCAACCGCTCCGCCGCCGTTAATGAGTCCGTTCCACTCGTCCATCCTGGAATTGAGCAAAGAATCGAAGCGCCCCAAACGCTCAACTTGCGTGGGGTTATCGGAAGTCAGTGTCCTGAGCTCTTCGGTTGTCGCATGAATCTCGGTCTTAAATTGGTCGAACGCCGATTTCATACGCTCTTTACGGGTTACAAGCAACCCTCTGACCGAGGTTTCCGCCTCCTTGATCAACATGTAGAGGCGGTCGAGCCGACCAATTACAACCTGTGTATGTTCAACCCACGAGCGAGTCTCGTTGACCTTTTCGGTATTCTTATGAGAAACCCAGGCACTGACGACGATTGCCATCACTGCCAATAGAAAAACCAGGGTGATTCGCGTTGTGAGCCTCATGCCCGCACGGGTTACCTCTAAAAGTACATATTGTACCTAGTGAAACGAGTTTGGAAGTCCGAAAGTGTCGATTAGATTCAAATACGTGCAAATTTTCGTCATAGGTCCACCATACCGCGGTAGGGGCAAAAGATTTCTTAATGTGAGAGTGCTCGCACACCCGATTGGTTCCCTCACGCTTGCTCAGAAAAAAACTATTGCAAATGAACCAGCCTCGAAGCGGTGGCGCATATGGTGCCCACTGTGATTCTCACATCGGCGTTGTCCTCAATAAGTGTCCAAACCTACCAAAAGCGGCGGAAGCCACCCCTTTCGTGGTGGCTTCCGCCCGGCTTTAGCTCCCCTCAACACTTCGAACTCGAATTACTGACCCAGGGTAGGAAATTTCAAAACTGACTCGCCAGCCTTTCTGACCGCCGGCTCTGCAAGGT
>JAIETE010000163.1 GCA_019745505.1 Candidatus Obscuribacterales bacterium
CTTGGTTGTTGATAACCTTGCTGCGCAGGAGGCATCTGGCCGGGCGCCATTTGCCCGGGTTGCATTTGCTGCCCCATCTGTCCGGGCACTGCTTCAGAAACGCCGGCTTGATAAGGCGCACCTTGGGGATAGCCTCCAGCTTGGGGATACGGCTGCCCGCCATACTGTTGAGGATAGCCTCCGGCTTGCATCGGCGCGCCCTGTGGTGGATAAGCCTGAGGAGCTCCGCCCTGCGGATAATAATTCGCCGGACTGGCCATCACCGGCTGCATCGGCTGTAACTGAGGCTGTCCGCTATCCGGCAAACCCTGGTCTGCTGATGGATCAGCTAAAACCGGCGAGATAGTGGCTAAAGCGAAAATACCGAGTAGTAAGGTTGGAAGCGCAAAACAGCGTTTTTTCATAGTTTTTAGTAAAAGCGCAGGTAACTCGCTCAGAATAGGCTTCTATTAAATAGATGTCAAGGGTAGATTGTTATAAGACCCCCTGGCGCCGCCCGAAAGAAATTCAAACAGGCTCAGCGATCCGAAGTTTCAGCGTCAGTATCCCCCCCAGCTTTCAAAGGAGAGGCGGTGAATTGCGCCGAGGGCGAAATTTTACGGATTTCAATATTTCTGAAAAGACTGGTCGACAGTATCAGCCCACAGATTCATCCCGCCTGTCAGGTTGTAGACGCGCTCAAAACCGTTTTCTCTCAAAAACTCGGCTATGACGCTACTGCGATTACCAGCACGGCAGACGACCACTATTTCTTCGTTCTTCCGGGCCTCGAGCTCCTCGATTCGATCGGTCAGCTCACCCATGGGAATGTGCAAAACGTCCGGCAAGATGGAAATTTTGAGCTCATGTGGCTCCCGAATGTCAAGCACAATGAGACTTTCGCCCGACTCCCGCCTTTTCTTAAGTTCAAGGGGAGTGATTTCAACCTTTGTTGTCGGTTCTGACACTCGCTTATCTCCCGTGGAAAAATGTAAGTATAATCACAACTCATAGGTCTACGGTATAGGAGTGATCATTGTGTCTGCACTGAATTTGGAAGAAGCTCTGAAACAAGTACTTGAGGACGATGGCAAGATTTCCAAGTACGAAGCAAAGGTCATCCGCGAGATTATCATGGCCGATGGTCACGTTTCTGCGGAAGAAAAGGACTTCCTCGAGAAGGCCTTGCGCGACAACAACTTTGACGAGTCCGCATTTGAACTGCTTTCAGGTGTTCTTCTGAGATCTCACCTCAAAGACTAAGTGTTTTGAAGCCGGACGGCATAAAGCTTCCAGGCAAACACAAGACAAAAACGCCCGGGCCGCTGTTTTATCAGCAACCGAAGCGCGCAAAAATTCGAAGCTGCTCTTAGCGACTATTCGCAGGAGCAGCTTTTGCCTTTATCTTTTGCACAATCACAGCATTCACAGCAGCATTCGCATTTTGCGCAATTACCACAGCTCTCGTCATCACAATGCTTGCAATCGTTACCACAATTGTCTGCCATAAGTAGAATCGACCTCCTGCAACTGCTCTGATTTCATCTTAGTCTCCAGAACCGTTCCTGTCGAGTTCTTTCATACAAAGCTGCACGGCTAGCCGCTTTTGGATTCATGTCTCAAGTAAGTGGCACGATGGATAGAGCCACTCAAAGCAGAGTACGGGGCTCTAGCGCGATGGTTTTTGTTTGTCTTCGCTGTCCGCCAAAAGCCGTTTGAGCACTGCCTGAGTAATGTCGACACCGTGATCGAATACCTTTTGCCCACCGGCATACAGTCCCTGACCATCGACCACAAGATCGATATTTCGAGCCCGTGCTTCTGCTTCAGCCGCCTGAGCGACACGAACACGAACCGACAGATTCGCTGATTCAACGAGTTGAGCCAGTGCTTCCTGCTTCGCCCTCACCACGGCTTGCGCCTCTTGCTTTGTTTTTTCAATCTCGGCTGCGGGTTTCTTCTCCTCTCGCATTTTGATCAATTTCGAATTCCAGGTGTCGACATCCTTTCTCAGCTGCGCTTCGGCATTGATTCGAATCGCCTCCGAATTAGCCACTTCCGGTATGCCGGCGCGAATTTTGCCAAAATTGAAATAAGCCACTTTGACCGACAATGGCTCTAATGGTTTATCCGCTGGCTCAGCAGAAAAGGACGACAAGTTTGTCGTTAGTGCCAAACAGAAGCCAATGAATAGGAGCTTTTGTATTGATGATTTCGTCCCCGGCATTATCCTACCTCTGATTCTAAATATCGCTCGAGATTCACATGGTGCTGCTTTCATTCAATCAACTTGTCGTACTGCAAACCGAACACGGACTCCGGTGTCGGCTCACCACCCAGATTAAGCAATGACTTGTACTGCTTGTTGGTGGTCATATCGATCGACTGCCGGCGCAAATCTTCGGCATGCGCTCGCATCCTCTCAGCCGTGACCGGATTTCTGTCGGTCTGAGCCCCCAACTCGAACTGTCCTGCAGCCTCTATCGCCCTGCCTTGCCTATCAAGGATAACGCCCAGGGCATAATGCATCTCAGCATCATCCTCCTTCAAATCGAGAACCTTGCGCAAAGCCTTTTCGGCACTAGAGAGATCTTTCTTGCGGAAATAAACATTTGCCAGCGCCATATGAGCAGAGCGCAGATTTGGCATTATCGCGATCGACTTCTGCAACTCAGCTTCGGACTCGTCAACACGGCCCAATTCCAGCAAGACTTCTCCTCTCAATTTACGAGCTTCTGCAGAATCCGGCTTTTCCAGCAAAACACGATCGAGATCGCTGAGAGCATTGGCGAAATCTTTTTTCTTAAAGTGAACGATTGCCAGTCCTATGAAAGCATCGACAGGCTGCCCTTTTTCAGCAGATGCCTTTTGCAGGAATATTTCCGCGTTGGAAAGGTCGCCTTCATGCAGATAGGAAAAACCTATAGCCGAATAGATGGAGTGATCCTTTGTTCCGAGAGCCAGGGCCTTTTGAAACTCCTCGATAGCCTTCTTATGATCTCCTGTGCTGCGCATCAAATTCGCCATCATCACATGCGCATCTTGATTGTTAGGTTTCAGCTGCAATAATTTCTTGCACTCTTCAATCGCTCGGTCGAGCTGGTTTTTCTTGAAATAGAGATTCACCAGAGTCAGGTGCACTTGATATGCTTCCGGTTTCAGCTCGCAAGCCGTTTTGAATGCCGCTATAGCACCATCTATATCACCCTTGGAAAAGAGGTATTCACCTCTTTCCCGCGCAGAGGCAAAGGATTCTTTGAACTCCTTTGCGTGAGCAGCGCTTTCGACAGACAGCAAGATCAAAAGCGCCGCTGCCGAAACATTCAAGAATCGTCGCATTTTGATTATTCCCATAGCAACCGCTCGGACAGGCTCGGACCCATGCCAAAATACTTCTGCAAGACTTCAGGTTTCGTTTGCGTCTCAACAATGAAACCAGGACTTACATACTTGTTCCAGGCGTCTTGAAAAGCTTCTCGCCCTTTCTGCGAACGCGCCAATAGCTTCGGCACAACATGATAAGTTGCGATTCGAGGCTGCGCAGAACCGCGCAAATAGCTCTTGAAGAAGACGCGTTTGCGCTTTTGAGAATCTTCGGATTGTCTATCTCCATCAACGTAAGGAAGTGCGAACTCGTATTTTGGAATCAAGTACGGTTGATCGGCGACCGGAGACATGAGCTCTTTGAACGCAGTCGTAAAAACTTTCGAGTGATTGGCCTCGACGTCGTCGAGAAATACCCTGTAACTGCCGTCAGAACGCTGTGAGATTTTGATGCTTTCCTTGTCTATGTATTTGGACAATTGACGCACTCGCTTCAGCGCCGAAAGCAGGGCAAAAGTCATATCGCCAAGCGAGGATTCAACAGTGCCGGGCTCGCAAACTTGCTCCTGAAATTTCGTGAACAAACTCATATGCCTCTTGTACGCAAGAACAATAGCTGCAACAAAAGGCAAAAGGCCAAGAAGAAAAGGCGCTCCAAAAAACGATGCGCCACCGCCCACGATAGCGGCGGTCAAAGCACCAAGGGCGGTATGCTCGATATACACCCCAGTCAATGCGGCTCTCATCTCTCTGGCATGATCTTTGTATCCGGAATTTCGTTTCAGATACGCGGGAGTCAGATTGAGTTTTCTTAGCGAGTTCAATTCAACGCAACCAAGTGTCCGATTATGATAGGGCATGCCTACTTTCCAGAGATCATAAATTTGATCGCGCACCAGCGCTCGCTTCAACATCTCATTATTCAAATCGACAGCAGACGCAAACACTTCTGCCGGTGTAAGCTCGGAGAAGGAAGGATGCACGTGGCCGACGCCGCATTCGATCTGTCCATCATCAGCAATGCCGTAATATCCATCATGTTTACGAACAAAGCGATGATAATCGTTTAGCCCCTTTTCCAAAGAAGGCGCGATGCAGATCACGTCCCAGTTGTTAGCAACTTTGCGCCCGCCAAGCGGATCTTTCGTATGGATGCGAATTGAGCGCCCGCGCAACTGTTTCACCGAAACAGGAGAGGTTGTAGTGGTTAAATCGATCAAAGTATTGAGCGACTGACTATCCCAGCCTTCACCGAAAAGACCACGCGTTCCTATCAAGCACTTTGTTATGCCCAACTCGAATATTTCGGTGGCAACCGCGACATAGAGACGCGACTGCCATTGAGAAGTGTTCGCGCTGATTTCCACCCACGGCTCATTCGCAACTTCCACGGCGACGAGCTTCACATCCAATCCATCGCGCTTGAGCAATTCTTCGAATACTTTGATGAATTGCTCCTTAATGCGCCTGTCTACGAGGACTAGAGAACCGGTTACCAGGCAGGGATTGAGCACAGCGGAAATCGGTGCGGCAAGCAATGTGCGCAGAGTAGCAATCGCTCCTCCCGCCTCGGCATCCAACACGCCCTTCAAGGACTTCACGGACGTAGCCGACATTCGCTCGAAGTCGGTGACGACCACCGCGCGCAGTCGATCTTGCAAATTGGCATATTCCGTATCGAGAATTCTGCAGACAGCGTGAGTTTTGCTCTTGCTGAATGCCAAAACACGATCGATTGGTGATGCAGTCTTACGCAAACCTTGTTCCGTTATCGAATATCCGAGTTTGCGCATCGAGTTGCGAATCTGATCGTAAAGCTTATGGTCCTTCTTGCTCTGACTGATCTTCAATCTGTGCGATGCGAAGTCTTCGAGAATCATCATCCAGTCATCGATAGTCGGTGACTGCAGCATCTCCTCGGTTGCCCGAATGTTGCCTGGCAGCGAGCGACCGGTCTTGGCGAGATATCGATAAAGAGCCGAGGCGAACTCAGGTCTGATTTGAACGAAACTTCTGAATGACCCGGTATCTTTATCGTAAGCAGTTTCATTCAAACGGCTCAAGACCCACTCGGTCAAAGGCGGGATGGAAGCCTCGCAGGTGTCAGACGCTGACGAATCTGCCGGCTCTAAAAATTGCGGTTGATTTGATTGAGCAAAGTCGATCAAAGCAGGTTCGGGACTGAAATCTATGTCACCGCCCGCAATTACACCAAAAGTGTTGTCTTCTTCGAATTGCTCATCGAATGAAACAATCTCAGACTGGCTGATGGGCGTTGTTTCAGGCTCCGGCGCGGCAGGCTGGCTGGCATCGGCAAGATCTGCAAAGGGATTTTCTTCATGGGTCTGAGGTGGCTCTATACCTGCCAGTTCGGCAATCAGGCGGTGAAACTCGACGTGCTGAGATTCAAGAAAGAGAAATTCCTTTTCCGTCGGCTGAGTGAAGAGAACAAGATCTTGAAATGGCGCCAATCCACCCTCTTTTACAAGAGCGGGAGTAGGAACCTGATAATCGATTTCGCCGACCAGAGAAAGATAGCGGGTTTCCTGCAATTTTGACTTGCCTTCCGGAGGAGTGCCGGTCAGGCCGACGATAATCGGGTCGTCTAGATGTTTCACGAGCAGGCTCATGATTGCCGCCCAATAATCCGTAAGGTGGTGGCACTCGTCAAAGAGAATCAGGCGAACCTTTTGTCTTCTCAAGGCTTGCAATAATTGCAGTGCATTCGGGTGCAAAACTTCCTTGAGATCCATCACGTCTGCAAGCTTTTTGCGCAGGCGGCTTACATGCCTGGACATCTCTTTACTGTATGCCGCCTGATTGTTTTGCATCAGGTCGAGAATTCTCAGTTCTGCTTCGCCGGAAGAAATGGAGCGTCCTTTAGCAATTTCTTGCGACCAATTCTGGTGAGCAAGTTTTTCCAAATACTCCTGTTCTTTTCCGGGAGTCGACAAAACCTGATAAGTGAGCACAGTAATAGGCTTGAGTG
>JAIETE010000329.1 GCA_019745505.1 Candidatus Obscuribacterales bacterium
GTCATCGCCTGATTGACTACGGGCTTGCCGTTGTAGTCAACTGCCTCAATCGATGCACCCAGGCTTTCGCCGACTTTGGCGACGTAAGAGTCAGGAGTGACGAACAAGCAGAAATTTCCCGCCGATACTTTCGCTGTGCCGGAACTTACAACGGTCATCCGGCTGATGTCGGTGACTTCCGCTTCAATCTTGTAATTGCGATCTCGATACTCACTGGAATTGGGATGTTCGCCGATTGCCTCGGCCTTTTTGGTTTGAATTTCTACAATCGCTTCACCGTTGTCGTCGGTCGTTACCGTGCCTTCCTCGACGTAGTCGCCTCCATAATCGTTATAGCCTTCGTCGTCGGAATCCCAATCGTCGAAAAATGCATAGTATTCGGGACGATCTTTCAAATTCCATCGGCTGGTCCAATCAGTGGATGAATAGATTGAATATTTGACTTGCGCGTTGGCAACGGGCCCGCCAAAGAAATAGGTGGCGTGGATCTTTGCCCGTATTTTCTGACCGGCAACGTATCTAGGCTCCAGCGGTTTTACTTCCACCTGATATTCAGGCTTTCTGTATTGCGCGACCTCGAAGTTTTGATAGGCAACAGTGCCGTCCGGATAGGTTATGTTGAGCGAATAGGCGCCTGTTTTTCCGTCGGCAGGAATCGAATACAGACCATGGAATGTTCCATGCTCGGATGTTTTGACTTTTCCATTGAAGAGCTCTTCGTTATTCGGATCTTCAATATGGATATTCAATTCGAGATTTTTTCCCGGATTTTTGAATCCTTCCGGCGACACGGCTCTGGCAATGCCTTTGAAATTGACCGTTTGCCCGAGGCGATAGACAGGGCGATCCGTATAGAAATAGGTCTGCACCTTGTCGGATGAAGATCTCCAGTAATTCATCGCCCCGTAGGCGACATTGTTGCCGAAACTCCCCATCACCATCGTGTTGAAACTTGACTGCGCATTCTCTGATTTAGGCAGCGCGCATTCAATGAATCCGTCTTCTTGTGTCACGCCTTTCGCCAAAACATTATTCGCTGTGTCGCCGGTAATGCTCGAGTAAATGCCGACTTTTGCGCCGCTTACAGGCTTGAGCGTGTTCAAGTCGATGGCGCGCACGAGAGTTTTTTCCGGCGCTTGCCAGACGACCAGTCCGATGTCTGTAACACTGAACCAATGGATAGCGTGCGTATGTTTTGTCGAGTTGACGCCTTGCGCTTCGCCGTAGACGATATAGTCGCCTTGTGCAAGGGGCTTGTCGAGCTGAAACTCGGCGCGCGATGAATCGTTTTCATCTTGCCTTAGATCGCGACTAAGGACGGCTACAGGTTGGTCCTTGGGAAATGGTGGAGTGAACTTGTCCTGATTGTTTCTATATAGATCCAGGCTGTTGCTCAGCTCGTATCCCCATTTGTCGAAGGATTTGTCCTTTGCCAGTTTGAGGATGTCCGTCTTATACACTTTTACTTTTACGTTCTTGGATGCCGTGGCACTGGCCCAGAACCGTGGCGGCTCCTTGCTAGTGAACACCCTCATGTTGGATGCGATGGAAAGACTTGGTTCAATCAAGGACAGGTGCGTGCTGTCGTGAATTACCGTGTTTTTTCCATCCTCGATGAAAACACCATTTACATATTCGGTAGCGTATCCGGTGGCACGAAGCTTGATTTGGTATTCGCCGGCGGGCAGTTGGTCGATTCTGAAAGTGCCGTCCTGATTGATCCAGACGCCTCGCTCTACTTGCGGGCCGCCGCGCGGACCGTAGGCCATTGCATAGACCTTGTTGCCCTTCAAGTCATAACTCGAAATGCCAAAACCTCTCTCTTCCAGGTCGATCTGCCCGGAGACAGAACCGACCGGGCGCTCGAGATATGCTCCCAGCAGTGCCAATAGAAGAAGTTGGACGACGATCAGATTCCACGAGGTAAAGATACTGCGTGGGTTGTTCTGGATGACTTGATTGTTAGTTATGGAAGACATCTGCGGTAATCCTGTACATTTGGCAACGAGTGTTGACGGGAATTCCAGCTTTTAGTTTGCATTGCACTAATTGGTAGTGAGCATCGACGCATTCGCCAGGCAGAAGCACGGCCGCACGTCCGCCTTGTCTGACGAAGAGTCCGTGCCGAAGCGGATTGATGGAGCGAATGCTTTCTATTGGGTCGACTGATTTGACGACTGTAACTTGCGCTTTCAGTTTGCCGATTTCGCCTCTTTTTATTGGTGCGAATCGATATTCTTTGGTCAGTGCCGCTTCTGTTGTGTAGACCGTTGAAGTGATCAGATTTGCGTGTTCGGGTGAGAGCGATCCCCAGCACGCGCGTGTCTTTCCATCTTTGGAGAGTGTGACGAAAAGACCTCTTGGATCTCCTGCTGCATTGTCTCTGGAAAATTCTCGGGTCAGTTGAGCCGGGGACTTTCGTTTTCCATCCGGTAAAAAATGATTCTCGACCGTTTTTCTGGCTATTTCGTCCAGATGCAGCGACCTTATTCTTGCATCCGCACCGGGTTGCGCGGTCGCCAGGGCAAATGGCGACGCGACAAAAAGTATGCTGCTAAAAGCAGCAAAGTAGGCGAAAAGACGCATCATGAACCTTAAAGTTTACCTTGAGTTGCTCGATGAAATTCACACGCGGAATCTCAACGGACAACTTTCTAACAACCATTATCACCAGAGACCTGTAAACTTATACAGGCACAGAGGTTGCAAAGCTGTGAAATGATTGTGATGGCTTTGTAAAACGCCCTCCAGGCTCCCACTGGCGCATTTACCCATCTATTCAAAAGGTTTGAACGCATTGGCGTCCGACTCACAGGGCAGCGATAACTCCATTGGACGACGCGACTTTCTAAAGTCGATGTTCGGTCTGGGCGGACTTTTGGAAGCATCGGAAGCTTCGGCAAAACCTCCTGCCGGGCGTACAATTTTTTTCTGGACCGATTTGAAAACCGGTCAGGTCGGTTTTCCCACCGGTTTCATGATTGAAGCCGGTCTGCCGGGCTCGGTCATGAAGATTGTTTCGGCCGCGGCTCTTCTGGAGGAGCGCTTGATCAGCCCTAACGACACCGTCGATTGCAAGGGGCACGCCACGATTGGGGGGCGCAAGATCAATTGCCTGGCGGCCCATGGAAAAGTCGATGCAGTGCATGCCATCGCGCAGTCCTGCAATGTCTATTTTTCGACCGCTTCCAGAGAATTGAGCCAGGCTCTGTTGTTTGATTATGCCAGGAAATTCGGATTCGATTCTGCCGTCGGTTCCTTCAAAAGCGGTCTCTTTCCCAAGCCGGAGAAATCTTCCGCCTGGACTTATGTGCTGGGCTTGAGCCCGAGCATGCATCCAAACGGTTTGCAGCTTCTGCGCATGAGTGCGATCGTTGCCAACCGCGGTGATGTGCCGTATCTTCACAGCGCCGAAGAGCGTGCGGAAGGCAAGCCACGCCTGAAGGTCGAATTCTCAGACATCACCTGGGGGCGTTTGCAGCAAGGAATGGAATTGGCTGTGCGTGAAGGGACAGCCAAAAAATTAGATCCCAATCACAAATTGCACATTGCTGCGAAAACCGGCACTGCACCGCACGCAAAAAGTTTCCAATCCTGGATAACCGGCTATTTCCCTTGCGAAGCTCCCCGGTATGCGTTTTGCCTGGGGGCGACGAGCGGTACAAGCTCGGAGGTTGCCGTGCCCAAGGCGAAAGAATTTCTCTTCGCCAACGAGTGGCCGTAAACCTATATATACGGAGAGCGACGGTTTTGAAGCGCGGCAACTTGAAAATCGAATTATTGCTTGCCTTAAAACTATCGCTCTTCCTTGTTTTGTTTCTATTTCCAGATTCTTTTGCGTGGGCTCATCCTTCGTCGATTTATGTCAGCCTCTTCCAATCCAGACCGCGTGTCGAGACGCTATACCTGCGGGCTCCGTTTGTGATCACCAATCCGATCCGGGTGGTTGTCGGCGATGGTCTTTTCGAATTAGTGGATGATGGTGGCGCGATTCGAGTCACGCAGGTGAGCGGTAAAAAGCGCAGGGTCATCCTTCGTGCACCGCATGTGGTGATATCTGATCGCTCGAGAGCGGCTGTGGAGATTGGACCGGACCTCACTCATATGCGCAAATACTACGGACAATTGACAGTCAGCAGGCGGCCTGTTGACCGCCAGACCGGAAGAAGCGGCGGGCTTAACGTGGTCAATTTAATCGACAGTTTCAATTACGTCGCATCTGTGGTGGGAGGCGAGACGACTCCCGCTTTTCATAAGGAAGCTCTGAAGGCACACGCGGTTCTCGTATATACTCGGCTTTCGCCCAAAGGGCGGCACCCATCAATCGGCGACACTACCGAGGAGATGGTTTATCTTGGCGCGCAGCATGAGCGAAGTGAAGTCATTGATGCGGTCAACGAAGTGGACCGGCGCCGCCTGCTCTTTCACGAACGTCCCGCTCAAGCCTTTTTCCATGCTTGTTGTGCCGGTCGCACAAGCAGAGGTGCGGATATCTTCGGTGATAACGCAAAAGCACTTGCCTATCTTCAGTCCGTCCCTTGCACTTTCTGCAAAGATTCGCCGCTCTATGGTACAACCACCCGGCAATTGCCCGCCGCCGTCTTCAATCGAGAGATTGCCGACTCCGAGCCGCAAGTACTGCAAGTCGATCAAGCAAAGCGAATCGTTCGGGCCCAAGTGCGCAAAAACGGCAAAGTGAGCGTGTTGAGCGGCTATCAACTCTGGCTTCAGATCGGCCAGAAGCTTGGATGGGACAAAGCGCCCGGCACTCGCTACCAGATAGAGAAGACAGGCAACAATTACACGATCAAATCAAGTGGCGGCGGACATGGTGTGGGGATGTGCCAGTGGGGCGCCCAGGGCTTGGCAAAGCAAAACAAATCCTATGCCGAAATACTGCAGTACTATTTCCCCGGCACTACCGTGGAAAAACGCTAGAGTAATGCACCCAATTCCCTGCTTTGCACATGCAAAGAGAGCTCTCTTCTGTTAGATTATCTGCTTCGGCTATGTTTTGACAAAGAGAAGGAACCGGCACATGCAGTCAAGAGTTCGCAAGCTCGCGTCCCATAAGGCAGATCAGTTTCAAGAATCAGTGATAAGAGAGATGTCACGGCTGGCAGCCCGCTATCAAGCCACCAACCTGGCTCAGGGTTTGCCGGATTTCCCCTGCCCGGAAGAACTGAAGCATGCTGCGCACGATGCGCTTTTCGATAACGTCAATCAGTACGCCATCACCTGGGGCGATAAGCCGCTGCGAGATGCGCTGGCGGAAAAGCATCTGAGAACGACCGGTCAGAAAGTTGATCCCGAAACGCAGATTACAGTCGCGTGCGGTGCCACCGAAGCGATGGTTGCCACTATGCTCGCTCTTGTAGATGCCGATGACGAAGTTATTGTTTTTGAGCCGTTTTACGAAAACTACGGACCGGATGCCATCTTATGTGGTGGCAAGCCTCGATATGTTTCTATGCATCCGCCCGATTGGACATTCGATGTGAAAGACCTTGAGAAGGCTTTCAACGACAAGACGCGTGCGATCATTCTCAACACGCCGCACAACCCGACCGGCAAAGTTTTCACCCGTCAAGAGATGAGCGAAATCGCCAGACTTTGTCAGAAGTGGGGCGTGCTCTGCTTTACAGACGAGATTTACGAGCACATTCTTTATGACGGACACGAACATATTGCCATGGCATCATTGCCGGGCATGGAAGATTTGACCGTGACGATTAACAGTCTATCCAAGACTTACAGCGTGACCGGTTGGCGCGTCGGCTGGGCGATCGCTCCGGCGGAGCTGACACTGCCAATCCGCAAAGTCCATGATTTTCTTACTGTCGGATCTCCTGCGCCGCTGCAGAGAGCCGGTGTTACTGCCATCAAAATGGGTCAGAAGTACTACGACGAACTGCACACCGAATACAGCGACAGACGCAGTTATATGCTGGAAACGCTGGACATGTGCGGGATCAAATATTACAAGCCGCAGGGTGCCTACTATGTCTTCAGCGACATCAGCGAATGGGGCTATGGCACGGACATGCAGTTCACCGAATACCTGGTCAAGGAGATCGGTGTAGCTGTGGTGCCCGGAGCCAGCTTTTTCGGACCGTCTGAATTGGCTAGAAAGTATGTGCGTTTTTGCTTCAGCCGCAGAGAAGAGACATTGGTTGCGGCTCGCGAAAAATTATTGAAGCTGAAGAAGAAAGCCT
>JAIETE010000302.1 GCA_019745505.1 Candidatus Obscuribacterales bacterium
CTGCGTTTCACTAATTTCCATTCGACAGCCCTCTGCTCTCCCACTAGAGCAGCCATAATCACGGGACGCAATCATCACTCGGCCGGTTTCGGCGTCGTGTCCGAGCAAGCGACCGGATTCCCCGGATACAACAGTTTGATTCCCAAGAATCGAGCCACGATAGGTCGCATACTGAGAGACAACGGCTACTCCACTTCTTGGTTTGGAAAAGCGCACAACACGCCAACTTTCGCAGCCAGCCAGGCCGGTCCGTTCGATCTCTGGCCAAACGGCATGGGATTTGAATACTTTTACGGCTTCTTGGGCGGAGACACAAGCCAGTGGGAGCCGAGTCTTTTCCGTAATACAAGCCCTATTTATCCTTATATAGGACAAAAGGGTTGGAATCTGACGACAGCGCAAGCCGACGAAGCGATTGGCTGGCTTAATCAAATCAATCAAATCGAGCCGACCAAGCCATTCTTTTGTTATTACGTACCGGGTGGCACACACGCGCCCCATCATCCTACGCCCGAATGGACAAAGAAAATCAGCGATATGCATTTGTTCGACAAGGGGTGGAATGAGCTGCGTGAACAGATTTTCGCCAATCAAAAACGCCTGGGCGTAATTTCAAAAGATGCGCAGTTGACGCCATGGCCCAAAGATCTCCTGAAGAACTGGGACAGCCTGAGTTCAGACGAAAAGAAAATGTTCATTCGCCAGGCTGACGTGTATGCAGCCTACCTCGCATACACAGACCACGAGATTGGTCGCGTCATTCAGGCTGTAAAAGACATGGGCAAATGGGAAAACACCCTTTGCATTTATGTGAGCGGAGATAACGGCTCCAGCGCTGAAGGGACACTGATTGGAACACCAAACGAAGTAGCCATGTTCAACGGAGTCGATGTCCCAGTCGAGGCCCAACTGAAGAATTTTTACGACAGCTGGGGAAGCAACCGCACCTACAATCACATGGCGGTCGGCTGGACATGGGCATTTGACACACCGTTCTCCTGGACAAAACAAGTAGCCTCACATCTGGGCGGCATGACACAGGGAATGTGCGTTTCCTGGCCGGCCCGCATCAAAGATCAAGGCGGCGTAAGAAATCAGTTTCATCACGTCATAGACGTTGTGCCTTCCATTCTCGAAGCATCAGGCATCCGTGCTCCTGAGAGCGTGGATGGAATACAACAGAAGCCGATAGAAGGCACAAGTTTCGTTTATACCTTCGATCAGGCAGCAACGCCGTCAAAGCACAAAACACAGTATTTCGAGATGATGGGAGATCATGCTCTCTATCACGATGGCTGGATCGCTTCGACAAAAGTAATTCGTCCGCCGTGGATCACCTCCGGAGCAGTCAATCCGGATCCTTTGAACAATGTCACCTGGGAGCTCTACGATCTGACCAAAGATCCGACCCAGTGCAACAATCTGGCCGAAACCAACAAAGCAAAGCTCGAAGAGCTCAAGGCAATGTTCCTTGAGGAAGCTAAAAAGTATCAGGTGCTTCCTCTGGACGCCAGTTGCGCAACTCGCATCGTCAGCCCAAAACCGAATATCACGGCGGGCCGACGCGAGTTTGTTTATAAGCTACCTCAAACAGGTATTCCGCTTGGCGATGCGCCTTCTCTGCTGAACACATCGTATAAGCTTTCCGCGGACATAGAAGTTCCGGAAAGCGGAGCAGAAGGCATGCTTCTGACCTGCGGTGGGCGTTTTGCAGGCTACGGCTTCTACTTACTCAAGAACAAGCCTGTTTTCTGCTGGAATATGGTTGGACTCAATCACGTGAAGTGGGAAGGCTCCGAGGAATTGAAGCCCGGCAAACACTTGCTGGAATTCCAGTTCAAATATGATGGTCTGGGCGCCCAGACGCTCGCCTACAACAATATGAGTGGTATCGGACGCAGTGGCACCGGGGTGCTCTTGGTTGACGGCAAAGAGGTCTCTCGCAAGCAGATGCCTAATACATTGCCGCTCATTCTTCAGTGGGATGAGAATTTCGACATCGGCTCGGATACGGGCACTCCTGTTGCTGATGAGGACTATCAGACGCCATTTGCATTCACAGGCAAACTGAACAAAATCACGTTGAAGGTAGACCCGCCACCGCCTCTCAGCCCTGAAGACATAAAGACGATGCAAACAAAAGGTCAACGCAACAATCAGGCCAGCGAATAATTAGAGCCAGAGCTCTGATTACATAGCCTTTACGGTCTTTTCGACTTCATCGAGATAACCTAAACGCTCAGTGATTAGCTGGGCGGGCAATCTCTTTTCTTTTGCCAGCTTATGCTCGTATGCAAGAGTACCGAGCAAGAAAGCAGCGTTGCACACTACGTTCATGCCGGCGCCCACAGTGCCCACTACGGTGCCTTTGTAGAGCTGATCGAATTCCTTTTTGAGACGCGGGATCCGGCTTGTTCCATAGTGATAATAACCGTAGGTTCCAAGAATACCCTGGGTCATGAGCAAGCCGCCAATCGCAGGACCGGCCAGCGAATTGCCCAGAGCAATCTTATCTATGCGGCGGACTATGGAAGTTTCATTATCGAGCTGCTTTTGAAAACGAGTGCTTGATTCGCTGTAGAGAGCAAATCTCTCGGTCTGCGGCAGGGTGGGAATCAAGCTGCCCGAATTAGACGAGCCCGCATTACGCAGGTCTGCGCAAGCATTGGCAAAAGCATCTGGCTCAAAATTGACAGCGCTGCCGAGCTCTCGCGCCAATGCTCGCTTAGAGCGATATTCCGCGAATTTGCCTGTCAGGTAACTGAGCGTGGGAGTAGAGCTGGCGATTGCACCCGAAATTATGAAAAGAATGTTGGAGGGACCATTTGCCTCCGGTTGAGTCAAACCTCTCTTGCCCAGCCCGGCTCCGATGGCTCCCAGCGTGTTGTAAGCAGTGTTGAGAGCAAAGAACGAATTTTGAAGGGCAAGAAAACGATTGGTGTCGATATTGAAATGGGAGTATTCATTTACGAAAGAATTGCGCATTTGCTGCAAGACTTTGCCTTCCGCCACTGCGCGCGGATAAGCCGGATCGCTCTTATATTCGTCCACCAGAGCAGCACGCTGAGCGAGTAACTGATCTACCTCTTTTAGATGTGATGCGACAAACTTGTTCGCCGTGCGCGAATCGTATCCGCGGTGCTTGTTTCTGAAAGAGCGAACGACATTCGATGACAGCTCGAAGGTCGATGATGACGCACCGATGATTGAACCGGTCAGAGCAGTGTCAAGGGCGTTGGCCAGCCGACCCTTGTTCAGCGTAAGTAAATCGCGCCTGCCATTGTCGAATTGTTTCATAGCGCCGATTTCAAAAGCAAGCAAACACGAGGCTGCCCCTTCCTGCGCTCCAAGATAACGGAGGGTCCTGAAACGCGGGGGTTTTGCGGCTTCTTTGCGGTAATTCAAACTGAACCTTTCCAGCTCTATGCCCTGCAGCAATATCCTTTTGGTCAAAGCTGTGTACTGTTCGCTAAAACTCGCATCTGCGGCTCGACATTCGATCGGCCCCAGGTATGTCCCAGCCAGCAGGGAGAAAACACAAACGAGAGAGCGGGCACTTACATTCATTACAAGACTCCAGATTTCCTTTTAACTGACAGCTTTCGCCAATCAGCTTCCGAAACTACACATCCAAAACCCTCAGCGCGCGCAGATGTGCCTTGCCCTCCCCGCCCGGTGTCCGGGCCCGCCACTGCATTTAGTGGCACAGGAGAAAGGATAACAAGAGCATTTTGTATAATATTTACCTTCTGCACAGCAAGAGTCTAACGTCAGAAAGATGCTTTTAGACGGCGCCAGGATGATAATTTGCAAATTCAACCTCGAGAATTTGCCCGACAGCAACTGACAACCTCTTTGCTTGAAGCAGAGTTATGGGAGAATCAAGGTTTTCACGTGCATGACTAAAGGAGCGGTTTTGCTGTTACCAGCTGGTTGGTACGTCGTAGCGGCGGCAAATGAACTGAAAGGACAAAAGCCTCTTGCCATCAAACGTTTCGCGCAAGATATAGTGCTGTGGCGCGAGAAGAGTGGTAAAGCGGTGGCCATGATTGATCGTTGTCCACATCGCTCCGCCCAACTGAGCTGCGGGGCAGTGAGGGACAACGTTATCGAGTGTGGATTTCACGGCTTCCAGTTCGACGCCGGTGGACAATGCCTGCTCGTCCCGGAGACTCAAAAAGCCGCACCCAATCTAAAAGTGGAAACATTGCCAGTGGCCGAGCGCCATGGTTTCATCTGGCTCTGGCACGGCAGCGAAAGACCCACCGGTGAAATACCGTGGTTCAATGAACTTTCGGACAAAAGCTGGTCGTATAGCCAGCAAGCGACAGAGTGGCCAATTCACGTCACTCGCTGCATAGAAAATCAGCTCGACTATGCTCACCTGCCCTTTGTCCATCGCAACACGATCGGGCAGGGAATGGATGTTACCAAGCCAGTGAAATTCGAGACATGCGAAGAGTACATAAGGTTCTACCCCTCTGAAAAAGAGCCGCAGAAGAGTTTTATTGAATTCCGCTTCCCAAACATCTGGATGTTGTCGATTGTCCCTGGAAAGTTCGCTCAAATGATGGCATTTGTTCCGGTCAGCGACAATATCACCAGGCTCTACTTGAGAGGTTATCAATCCTTTGCGACCTGGCCAGTACTTAGCACCGTCCTTAATACCATTGGCGCCTGGCAAAACCGCTATATCCTGAATCAGGACAAGAGGGTCGTATTGACTCAATATCCCAATTCTTCAATTGACGCAAAGGAAGAATTTCTCTACCAAAGCGACACGGGAATAAAATTCTTTCGAGAGCGCTGGTTGCGATAGCGCAGAGAAAGACTTACATAAATCCCTTGCTTCGTAACTTTTGCAGAGCATAAGTCTCTTCTTGATCATGAGCCCTTCCTGAGCGCTCCGACTGATCCGAGGTCTTAAGCTCCTCGATAATTTCTTCTACACTGGACGCCGTAGAAGGGAAAGCACCAGTACAAGGTGCGCACCCAAGACTTCTGTAACGCATACCGTTTCGCGAAAAGTAGAGCGGAATCACTTCGATTGATTCGCTTTGAATATATTGCCAGATCGAGAGTTCAGTCCAATGCAAGATTGGATGAACCCGCAGGTGCATATCTCTGGGAGTATGCAGATTGTAGTAGTTCCAGATCTCGGCAGGCTGATCCTTGTATTTCCACTCACCCCCGGATGTTCTAGGAGAGACGACCCGCTCCTTTCCCCGAGAACCTTCCTCGTCGCGTCTTATGCCCACAAGCAGCGCTTGTATTTTGTGCTCCTCTACCGTTTGCTGCAGGGCCATCGTCTTCAGAGCATTGCAGCAAACCAAACGTCCCTTGTGAGGCCCCATTCCTTCAGCCAGTGCTTGCTTATTTTGTCCAACGATAAGTCTCAATCCATGACGTTTTACATAGTCGTCTCTCCACTCAGTCATCTCCTCCGGCTCATAGCTCTCATCCACGTGAATCAAAGGCACAGGGCAGTGACCCATGAAAGCCTTTTTCACAAGATGCAAAAGAACGGTGGAGTCCTTTCCCATGGACCACAGCAAAGCCAGATCCCTTACTTTTGCATAGGCTTCCCTGATGATAAAAATGCTCTCGTTCTCAAGTTCCTTTAAATTCGTATCCATTCAACTACCTGCTTTATTTTGGTAACTTTCTGAAATTGACTCGCCGGCAATCACGGATTGCATCGCTGGCAAAATAGAGCTTCAACAGAAGTAAACCCGTCTTCCCTGGGGGAGGTTCTGCGGTATCCGCAACGAGGGCAGGAATATATTTCATTAGCATGAGCATCGGATGGAAATCCGCAATCTTCGCAGGGTAAGTCGCCATCTACTCCGGTAACGCCGAAACCTGGACAACCGCACTCGGGACAGGTGCAGCGCAGCCGCCTCGCCAACTTTATTCCTAACGACCGCAAGACGCGCATCCTGGTCGGATTCATGTGGGCGCGCATATCCGTTTCAATGCGAGCTAAATTATCTGATGACTGCCGCCGACATGCGTCTATGGAGGCAGCCAGTATCTCTCTATCCCGGATGCCTTTGTGAATAGGCTCATCAATACGCTTGCCGGCAACCATTCGACCGACATTCTCGAGAAAAGACGAAGCATATTTGTTAGGTCTTACAATCAGCGCATGTGACGGAAATTTCACCCGGCGCAAAAACTCTCCTGCTTC
>JAIETE010000074.1 GCA_019745505.1 Candidatus Obscuribacterales bacterium
GCAGCAAGCAACCGTTGTCGATCATCTCCTGCATTTCCACTGCAGCGTCGATTAACTGTGGAGTGGCGAAATGTGATTGCACGAGAATCTCGCCGATTGGTTTTTGAAACTGCAATGAGCGCACCAAAGAATCCGGCAAAAGCTTGTCGACCAGAACCCGCGCCTCTACTAGCATTTCGCCCAGTCGCAAAGCTTGCTTCATGGGCAGCTTCTGGTAGCCTTTATTGATTTCCAGACGCTCCAGATTGCGTTCGCGTCTGGCAGCGGCATTCAGTCCGGCAATTGCTTCAGGTCTGCCGATAGCATTGCGGCGGATAGACTCCTGGACTTGCAGCGCCGTATAAAGAATGGCCTGGGATACATAGCCGTGGAAACAGAATACGTGACCGAGCGGCAAACCGGTGCGGACGTTGATCTGCAATGCTTCTTCGAGGTCTCTGTCCGTGACGATACCGGCCGCAACAAGTAATTGTCCCAGGCGGTTAGTCTCTTGATCTTCAGGCTGCACCAAGCCTGAGCGCTGAAAAGCCTCATTGAGCGAAATATGCTCTTTGTGCGCAACGCGCAAAACAGTAATGCCTAATTCCAGGGGCAAATGCCCGTCGTTGACCAGACTTTGCACTTCCAGAGCCTGGCGCAATTCCGCCTCAGTCAAATATCCGGACATGACAAGCACTTTGCCGATCGGCAGCCCGCGCTGCTCGAAGCGCTCCAGCGCGTCTCTTATGAAGTCGGAAGAAAGAATCTCCGACTGCATGAGAAGCTCGCCGATTCGTATATGGGATGTCCCCTGTGCCTGTTGTGTAGTATCGCTCATTTTTCTTATGGCAGATCCTGGCTAAATAGCTTATCAGTTCCGGCGCTAACTGAGTTACAAAGCATTGTGGCAGAGCTGGATTTCTTTGTCGCTATGCACTGACGGCAAAGAAGGACAAGCTTGTTTGACCGTAATTGCGTGTCGACTGAAGAGTCAATACTGTGCAATCATCCGAGAATTTGTAACCCTTCAAGTGTTCTATTACCAGAAGGCCACCCTCGTCCAGGAGTCCGTATTTTTCCACTGACAACGGTATGTCTTTGATATGTGGAGATTTGTACGGCGGATCGGCAAAAATTATGTCGAAGGATTTCGGCTCGAGAATCGGCAAGACTCGCTTCCAATCTCCGCAGATTACTTCGCCTTCCAGTTTGAGCTTCTTGAGGCTGTTCTCCACGGCTTTTGCCACGGCCCGGTTCTCCTCGATCGAAATTAGCGAACCGGCCCCTCTGCTTAACGCTTCGATACCAATCAGCCCCGTGCCGGCACAGATATCGAGAAATCTAGCCCCGTTCATGCGAAAGGCGAGAATATTGAAAAGCGCTTGTCTGACCTTGGCCCCTGTCGGGCGAATCTCCAGCCCGATTGGGCTTTCGACGCTTCTGCCTTTTGCTGTGCCGCCGGTAATGCGCAAAGTTCGCAAATTCCACTGAGTGACGCCAGCTCATAATCTGAAACTAAGGCATGAAAAGCCTGTCCATACCATAATCAGCTGGATACCGGACCATGGTAACATGGCAACCTGCTTCTACTGGCATCCCATATATGAGTGACCGATCATGACCGCCCGGCGCGTTGCCCGAGAAATCGCTGTAATCCTAATGCCGCAATTGCCCAAGAACAAGGCGGGCGGCGAAGCGCTTGAGATGGGCGCGCTCGTTGAAAAGACAGTCAAGATGCTGGCGGATTACGCCAAGCAGAATCTTATGGATGCTGGTGCCATCCTCGAGAAGACCAATTTCGAGTTGCACAACATCGAGGCAGAACATCCTGATAATGCACGTGCGACTCAGGTGCTCAAACCGGTGACTCTGACCACAGAGCAACTGAGAGAACAAATGGTTCAGATCGAACGTGCTCTGCATCTTGTCGCCGAAGCCTTGGACGTTCCGGAAATGACGCTGGCAAGCGGCTCTTCAACTATAAACATTCCGTGCAAGCAGTGCGGCCACACAAACAGGGCCAGTTTCGAGAAGTACTCGCATGCAGAAATTCGCGACTTCCTTCTCATATTGCTCAACGCTTATATCGATCACAAAACCGAAATTGACGAGTACATCAAATCGACCCGTTCGAAATGGAATGTCGAGAGAATGGTGTCGATCGACCGCGACATTCTGCGACTGGCATGCGCGGAAGCATTCTTCATCGACGAAGTGCCTATCAACGTGGCTATCAGTGAAGCAGTCGAATTGTGCCACCGCTTCGCCGACGAGAAGGCGGCAAAATTCGTCAATGGCGTGCTGGCAGATCTATCCGAGCAAGCAAAAGAATTCAGAAAAACAGGTGAATTTCCGGAGTACATTCGCAACGCATCTCAGGTGGCAGCTGCCGAACAGCGCGGCGAATCGCTGGAAGAAACCACATTCTAGGTACGAGTGATGGACGAAGAAGACAAGAAAGAAAAACCCGGCTTCTGGGGCTCAACGCTCTCGAAATTGAAATCGGCGCTGAAACGCACTCGTCATGAAGTTGTAGACGACGTTCTCGATCGCGAATCTTCAGACGAAACGGAAGAGTCCGCGGATGCAAACGCCGGCGAAGCACACAGTGCCGCGCCGACTGCAGAGGCAGCGCAAAGCGCATCAGGCTCGAGTCAAAACGTCAGCACGCTGAGCAAGCCCCAATCAGCAAACTTTCCTCCAGCCCGGGCAAAGTCCCCGCCGCGCGCCATCGACAGCGATTATCTGGACGAGCTGGAAGAAAAATTGATAAAAGCCGACATCGGCGTGAAAACCGCCGAGTCAATGGTTGAGCATTTGCGCAAAGAAGCAAAGGGAAAAAACTGGATGTCTGACGACGTCGAAGACTTCCTGAAAAATGAATTTGCCAAGACCTTAAAGCAAGCGCCCCAACACAAACTCCAATACAAAGACGGCAAGCTCAATTTGTATTTGATTGTCGGCGTCAATGGCACAGGCAAAACTACCAGCATCGGAAAACTTTGCTATCGATTCAGATCTGAAGGCAAGAAAGTTCTCGTTGCAGCAGCGGATACATTCAGAGCGGCGGCCGAATCGCAGCTGGAAATTTGGGCCGAGCGCGCGCAAGTGGACATTTGCCGCTTGCCGGACGGCTCCGATCCGGGCGCTGTCGTGTTTCAAGCGCTAAATAAAGCCAAAGAAGAAAATTACGATGTCATCATCATTGACACTGCCGGGCGATTGCACAATAAAACCAACCTGATGGCAGAGCTTGGAAAAATTCGCAATGTCATCGAAAAACACGGCAAAGGTTTGCCGCTCGAAGCGCTGCTCGTGCTTGATGCCTCCACCGGGCAAAACGGCATGAAACAAGCCGAAGTTTTCACCGAAGTATGCCCGCTCACCGGAGTCATACTGACCAAACTCGATGGTACCGCCAAAGGTGGCATCGTATTCGGCATCTCTTCAGAGCTGAACATTCCGGTCAAACTAATCGGACTGGGTGAAAAAATGGATGACCTCAGAGACTTTGAGCCGGAGCTGTTTGTAGAAGCACTGTTTGGTTAATGGTCCAGACACCCAATCAAAATAACGCGAAAAGAAAAAAGCTGAGGGCCAGTCTGCCCCTCCTGTCCAGTCTGTCGGTTTTGCTGATCATGGCAGTCCTGGTGGCAATGTTTTTTCGGGTTGGCTCACCGCAAGAAGAAAAGGCAAAACCACTGCCTCTCAATGTTCAACACCAAGTCAATGCGCATCTGTTCAAAAGCGAAACAGCAAGAAAACAAGGAAATCTCCAGCAAGCCATCGATGAAACAGAAAAAGCAGTTGGCATAATGGAAGCGGCAAAATCGGACGACTGGCTGACAATCACCACTCGTCTTGTGATTCTCTGCCAAATGTATAGAGAAAACGGACAATGGAATAAAGGAATTGCCCCCCTCAGAAAAGCCAGAGAATACGTAGAAAAATACCATCTGGAAGAAGACCACGTCACCTGCCAAGCCCTGCTGGAAGAAGGCATATTCAGTTTTGCCGACAAAAAATATGCCGATGCCGAAGATCAATTCCAGCAAGCATTGAGTTGCTCACAAGCGCTCACCGGCAGTCTTTCTTTCGAAACATCGCAGTGTCTTATCTGGCTCGCCAACGCCTACCTGTCACCGACCTTCAACAATCCCAAAAGAGCACTGCAATACTTGCGCATGGTGGAAGAAGTATGCGGTTCTTGCACACCGGAAAGGCCGGTTCAAATGATGTTTTGCCAACAGGTGCAGGGACAAGCCTATTTGCAGATGAAGAAATACGCCGAAGCCGAGGAAAAACTTCTGGCTGCCAAAGAAATTGCCGAGCAATTGTTTGCGCCGACCCACAACCAGAGGCAGCATATCAACAATCTTTTGGAGCACCTCAGGGCGCAGAAATGATTTGAGGCCGGCTAATAATGCTTGAAGCTCGGGCTCAAGTCGTTTTGCCACCACACGTGACCGGCTTCGTTCATCTTCACGTTGCCGCGTGGAACCGGCGTTCCATCGACGAATTTGCCACCCAACTCCTTCAGCCTGTAGCCGGGCACCACGCTCTTGTAAGTGTTGGTGCAATCGTAATAGCCGCCATTGACACTCTGACACCAGATATAGGGGGCATTATCGGGACCTTGCTGTTGCTGCTGTTGTGCTTTGGCACGGAAAAAACTTTGATTGGACTGCCCTTTGAGCACGCGATCCAGCATCGGAGTCTGCCCTCTAAACCCGGGATCTTCCTGTGCTGCGCCGCCACGCAAGTTGGTGGGACGATTGCCCTCTGCTTGTTGAGCAAAGATAGCGCGAAGTTTTGCCGCTTCATCGTTATTGAGCGAGCCCAGGTCGTGTTCTACGGCTGCGCTGGCCTTGAGGGGATCGCGGGGGCGCTGAATCTGAATGCGCGTCGAGCCCGTACTCTGACTGGAATCATCATCGGCAAGAGCCGCTGACGGGAGAAGCAAAAATGTCGCGGCAAACAGAGAGACGATCCATCTGTCCGCATTGACTCTGTGTATCATGTAATGGCACCTCATTTTTGCTCTTAATTGAGCTTTCCCTGTTCCGGCGCAAACCGAACGGCTCCAATGCTATTACTGACGCTGATTTAACTTTCTTGTGTCCGAAAAGAGCAATTATTGTTTTGCGGACAACAATTTCAACCCGAAACCGTCTCCTCTCATCTTGCCTGAGCCAGCGCCTCCCTGACTGCCTCAGCAACCGGAATTTTTGCCTGCCCATGTTGCGTCAAGGCATCGTATACAGAACTTGCTTGACTGGTCGGAAGAATCACGGCGTTTCTGAATGGCGTAGCCAGGGCGGTGCTTGCCGATTCGAGGGCCTTTTCCATACTTTCATTTTCAGTATCTGCGCTGCCGACAAATTCCCGATCGATAACCCCTTCGGCAGCTTTGTAAGCCTGTTTTTCAGCGTCTAAATAGAAGTGCTTGCAGATCTCCACATGTCCGTCCTCGTGTTCGATCACTCGTTTTGAGGCACTTTCGGGCAGCCAAATCTTGACTAACAAACTGAGGTCCAATTCGATTTTTCGCACTTTGACTAATGATGTGAACAGTCTATCTTGCTTTATCAGTTTGACTCTCTGCACGCGGATTTGCGGCACGAACCCAAAATCCCAGTGGGTATTCGCTTCCACTGACGGATGATTTGCCACCTGCTCATCCGGACGGTTGTCTATGTCATAAATGCGTCGATCAATATTGATGGGGAGTTTGTTTACGACAATTTCTCGTTTTGCCGAACAACCGGCAAAAATCATGCAGGATGATGCGACCACCACCACAATCATGTTTCTTCGAAACCAACGTTCAGACAGAAGGCTTCGGCTCACTGGAAGTCCCTCCATCAATAGATTTCTTCAGTTCCGCAGAGAAGTGCTGCCAAAGCGCCAGAATGATCAAAACAGTGCCGGCATCTTCGAGCAACTCCTCGATCATCACAGTCAAATCAAGAAACACAGGCCAGCTTAAGCCGAAAGGTTGCGGAAACATCGCCACCGGCGGGCTGCGCATCCCCTGAATAAAATCAAAAGTCTCGGCAACTACATAGCACAATGCCGCCGCCATCATCAAAACGCGCAGATGACGGCTGTGTGAAAAACGACGCCAGAGAAAGAGCCAAC
>JAIETE010000180.1 GCA_019745505.1 Candidatus Obscuribacterales bacterium
CGGTCGTATCCTCTGCCTGACGCTCGGTCAGCTCGTTCCGTTCGCCTTCCCGATCGAGGAAGTGCTCGCGAGCGTGCGCGGTCAGCGTTAATCGCTCATCGCTTCCATACGCAAGTAGAGGCCGGAGCCTGAGTGCTCCGCGCCTCTGCTTGTGTAGTGGGGGCATCTCATCTAGTTCGCGAACTTAGAAGGGACGCACAATGTTGGCATTGCATGTAGCATTCAGCCTAGTGTTTGTGTACCTCCTCTTCTCGCTTGACGAGTACGTCACGCACCGATATCTCATGCACCGCATGAAATTCGCGCGTTGGCTGAAAAGCAAGTTTTTGAAGAGGTTGTGTGCCAATCACATGACGCTGCACCACAAGCGCGGTTACAGGCACACTGATGATGAGCCGGACGACTCTCTGTCCGACATCATGATCGCCGCAGCCTTCGTCGGGTTACCGACAGCTCCCCTCGTCTATTACATCGACCCGATAACGGTCCATGTCGCAGGCGCTTTTGCTGTGGTCTACAGCGTGGTTTGGTGGATGGTGCATCTCGAAATGCATCGCGACAAGGGGTGGTTCTTCGCGAAAAACCCGTTGTTTCGATACCTCGAGCGGCGCCACCAGCAGCACCACCTTTACCCCGACACGCAGTACAACATCCTCCTGCCGTTCTGGGACTGGGTCTTCTGCACGCATCGCGTGCCGGCGGAACGCCTTGCCAGACGTCAGCGCGCTTCGGCTTAATGAGCCGCGGCCCGAAATAGCGTGAAAGCGTGAACGAAGCGACCGATTCGTGTGATGAGGACCATTTCCGCAAGGAGTGAGTCCTCTACACAAGTATCGGTGCCGCTTCGTTTTTTATGCAAAAGTACTAAAACGGGTAGTAGCAAGAGAGAGTTTGGCTGGAAGCAGGTTTGGTGCAGTGGATTGTGTACATATGCCTTAAATATCGTCTTGAAAGCGCTTGCATTTTCCGGGTTTGAGGCAGAATATAATGCCAGATGGCAGGCGCCCTGCTTGGAAGTCCCCCTTGAATAATTCTGTTGAGTTTCCAATTTCGAATTCACCGCTTCTACTGGCGATGAATTCCCCTGTCCTGCATGAGTTTATCGCCTATCTCACGCAGAAGAAGAGCGAGCAGGAAGCCAATCCGGATCAACATCTGACCATCGAGCTGTCTCGCGAATTCATCGGGAAGGTGCGTGAGGCGTTCAAACAAGACATTCTTGATGGCGAACGTCGCTTGCACTTACTGGCTCATCTTTTGGCGTCGATCATGCTCGAAGGTGAGTTCGAGCTGCATAGCAATGTCATCGGCTATTTGCCGGATGAAGCCAATCGACAGTTTCTCATTCGTGAGAGAATCAATCGCGAAACGCTCTATTCAGTAACGGACATCGATCTCGGCAATCACATGCTGGACAATTTCCGCTATCAGCGAGATCGCTCATGGGTGCCGCTCGCGTTGGCGGCGAACTTTGTCGAGTATATTCCGCTGCATCGTCCAATCACCGGCGTCAATCGTTTGACCAGCCGGGTTAAGGCTGAAGAAGAGCTGTCCAACAAGGTTGCCGACGAAATCTTCGCCTTGGATGAGTTGGTTGCGCGCGATAAGCAGTTGCGCCAGTACAGCAAGTTTGTCAAAGACATTTTCGGCATCAAGATTGTCTGCGAGGACGAAGTTACTTGCATGGCTGTGCACGAGACTTTGAAAAACCTGATGGTGGGTGATATCAACGAGACTCTTGCAGCCATGCTCGACGAGGTCGGATTGCCGGTCAACGAAGATAGTTCGCATCCGCTTCTGGCGTTCATCGAAACTAAGGACTATCTGACCTGCGATCCCAGCATGATGAAGCGCACCGGATGGCGGGCGATTAAGAGCGTAGTCGAATGGAACGACTGCTTGTTCGAGATTCAAATTCAGCCGCTGGCAAACTACTATTTGGAGCTGGACCATATGGCTGGTCCGTCGCACCGCTCGTTCAAGTTTACGCGTGACACTTTGCGCGATGAGGTGGCTAAGCGCATTCCGTTGTACGGTCTCTATCGTGAATTGCTGACCATGCTTTTCAAAGAATCCGTCACGCCTTTCGAGTCGAAGAACGTCTCTGTAATTATTAAATAGCTGCTCTCACGAAGCCTGACCAATATTTGTCACAAGACAAGGATATGTTCCGGATAATTACGTTCGTCCCTGCTCGCGGTGGTTCGAGAGCTCTTATGGCAAACAAAAGATCGATCCTTTACTATTTTTCTTTGGCTAGCTCGTTCATAATTTTGATGACTCCCGCAAATTCAGCGCCTGCGCATGGGGCAAAGCGCTCGGCATATGAGATGGGAAAAGCTTGCTTGCTGGAATATGAAGGTGAAGAAGAAAGACGCGTTAAGGAGTTGTCGCAAGAATTCGGCGTGTATTTCTCTTCTTCTTCTGGTAATCCAAACAGTGATTCCATGCCGAAGAAGCTCGCCGCGGCTCTGAAATACGCTAATGCGGCTGTAAGAGAAAATCCGCTCAATCCGGATGTTTATCTGCTCAGATCTGAAATTTACGAAAAGTGGCATATGGGAGAGGCTTCGATTTTAGATGCTCATAAGGCTATTTTGCTGGCACCAGGAAGTGCCCGGGCCTACGAGCGACGTGCTGAGGTGTGGTACAGCGACGGAAGAGGCATGAAGGCAGAAAGATTGGGCCGTTGCACCGATTTAGCATTCAAGAAAAAGCTGGTGGAAATTTCCAAGCTCGACTTCAATACCGCGCAGCACGGCAGGACTTTCAAGGAAGCCTTGAGTGACATCAACAAAGCGATCGCACTGAATCCGAAAGAAGCGAGATTCTTTAGTTTTAGAGCCAACATACGTGGTGCTATGCATGGCTCTATCCAAGGTCAAATTGCCGATCTGACACGGGCAATTGCTCTAGCGCCTAAAGATCCTTACTACTACCATAAAAGAGCCTATTTGTGGCAACAAGAGCCGGCGTGCGATTGGAACAAGTCTTTGAGCGACTGCAATAAGTCCGTGCAGCTAGCTCCTGAAAATTCCGAGTATCGGTCTTTGCGTGCGCATTTCTTGTTGAATCTAGGGAGGTTCGATGAGTGGGAAGCTGATTATGCCCTTCTCGACAGAGTTTGCTCCGGCGGCTGGTACAGAACACAGAAGGCTGATGGCAAGTACGTGCAGGGAAAAATCAAAGAAGCGGTTGCGCTGTGGGGGCAAAACAAAGACAGCAGTGATTTGTTGAAGGCGTCCTATGGTTGTTTAACGCTTGGAGATCTGCGACGCTGCATTAGTTTCTGTGATCGGGCCGGATCGGGCGTAGGTTCTGACGAGATTCGCAGTCACTATTTGAAAGCGATAGCTCTGGACAAAATGGGAAATGTTTCCGCTGCATTGAATGAGGCGGAGATAGCATTGAAATTTGCGAAACTAGCCCCGGCGTGGCGAATGAAATTTGGACCGTTTTTTGTTCCGGAGGTCTCGGTGGCAATTATCGACGAGTTTTGCAAATCGCTGCGACAAAACAGAGGACAAGCGCCTGTAATCACCGCCAAGGCCAATGATAGCCCAGCCGTGGAATGATGCGACGTATTGCGCTGGACTGAAATTTAATCCTGGGACATCTAAATTCCACAACTTTTCCACGGAAATTTGTCAGAGTTGATATGCGGGAAGTGTAAATTCCGCTTGTCCATCTCCCGAGCTAATACGCATCCTCACGGCGTTTGCAGCGTCTGCGTTGCAATGCGTTTTGGCAACATAATCAAAGTATGCCTGCGCTGACAAGTGATCGGCCGATTTGACACGTGCGTGTCAAACCGCACAATCATGGCTTTTCGGTGAGGTGTGTGCTGCACGTGTTTTTCGGAATACTGCGCAAGTTTCGTGCTGCGGAATTTTTCGTTGCATGAAAGTGCAGTCTCCGACTGGATTGCCATGGCTGAGTTTCCCCAGTTCAATAATGCAAAACTTATGATTGCGGCAAGTGTTCGACATTGCCGCACAACGATCGAGGACTTGCCGCTCGGTCACATTGTTGTCGATGAAGAAGGAGCGATAAAATCAATCGATATTTTTACTCGACGATATATAGGCTTGGAGAAGACTGAAGGGAAACGGCTCCATGACCTGATAATGCCCAGTGATGTTTTATTTCCTAGAGAATTTTCCGCAAAAGCAATAGGAGATTTGGGCGACGTGAGGTTCGTGTCTTCGAGTGGACTAGAAGTCTCTGCAAGAGTTGTATGTGTTCCTGGTGCGGAGCCGGGCACGTATTTGCTTAGCGTCGCATTTGGATGACTGTGAAGCAGAAGCAATTGCAAGAAAAGACGCACCGGCTGCCACCGGTGCGCTCCTTTTCTTCCCTTGCAAAAACTTTTGGATTGACCGCTTCTATCTGTAATTGCCGTATCCGGGCTGCATTCCTAATTGCCAATTTGCAGGTATACGCAATACTTGATTGGGCTGAAGCAGGTTTGGGTTGGAAATTCCGGACTCGCGAGCGATGGCGTTGACGAAGTTGTAGACTTGCGTCTCCGTTGGAGCAGTGCCGCTTGCGCGGGTGAGAAAGTCTCGGGAGATTCCTGAAAGCGTGTCGTTTTTGCGCACGCTATAGACGGCGTAGCGAGCATCTCCTGATGGCATGAATCCTCTTGGATTGGCTTCGGTTGCCGGTTGCATGGCAAGCATATTGTCCTGCGGGCGCAGCTGTGTTTGATTTTGTGGCAGATTCATGCCGAATTCGGGGTTGCTTTGAAACTGTTCCGAAGAATTGAATGGAATTTCGGCGCTGTTGAAGTTGAATTGCCCGTGCTGTTGCGATGCGATTACACCTGGTACTTGTGGACCATATCCGTTCAGTCTGGTAACGCCTAATTCTCGTGCTCTATTGGCCAGAGTTTCTTGATTGAAATACATTCCGTCCGTATTTCCCATGTTGTAGAGTCGATTGAAAAAGCCTGTGCTCTGCGCGAGGGTGTCTTTGTTTGCCAGAAGATTGTTTGCTGCTTCGCGTTCGTGGGGCAGAAAGTAGCCAGGATTTCGTTGCAATGCTGTTTTCAGTCCGCTGACGCTGATCTGTCCTTCGTATATTGATGTTGGATCAATGGCGCGCATTCTTTCGCGCACAGCCATGAAATTTTCCAGGGCATGAGCGTGACTTCTGGCTGTCGGAGTCAGGTTGTCCGCTCTTTGGAAATCTGTTCTTGCATAGGTGCTGTTGCCTTCTGTCTGCATCATTTGGAAGGCATCGCGCGCAGTGTTGAGGAGAGGATTATTGCGTTGATTTTGAGGGCGGTGGGATTGATCTCTTATCACTCCCATTACTTCTGCACTGGTAACTGTACCGCTGCGGTCAGCATCGAATTGCTCGAAATTGCGGCGCAGGTTGACAACCGTAACTTGCGGCAGAACGCCTGATTCAGTCATTCTCCGGCTGGCTTCACGCAATTGAGGGTAGGAAAGGGAGTTGGCCTGATTGGTTGCTGCAATACATGCCATGTTGTCGCCATTTGTGGCGCATCTTGCTGAATTTTCAACGTACTCTCTGATGAGATTTTCGCTCATTGTGAAGTCCTCATTATGATGATTGCAGGGATGAAAGAGTTATTGGCAGGGGGGCGGACGAAGCTCTTAGCTGGGGGTGATTACCGCTCGGGGGCGATTCGGTCTTCATGCTCACAGCGTATTTTTTTTGTGTAACCGATAGGTAAGCGTTTTGTTTCCGATTTGTTTCCGGTTTTTTTGTATGCAAGTGGCAATCAGGCGCATATAGATGGAATCGCCTGAAGGTCGCGCAGCGCCGATTAGTTTATTCGCGTTTTGTAGAACGAGCCCGGCAAAATCTAGTATCTTTATGGGGTCCCCGGCGCAATAAAATCACATGGCCAAAATCCTTGTTGTTGAAGACGACGAAGACCTGCTGACGCTAATCAAAGACAGGCTCACGGCGGAGAAATTCATCGTGGAGGCTGTGGAAGATGGACG
>JAIETE010000215.1 GCA_019745505.1 Candidatus Obscuribacterales bacterium
CCCACTCTTTCAATGCCATTGGAAATTCCTTCCACGCCATCCTCGACAAAATTGGCAATGGAAAATGGTGCATCCTTGGTCAGCGGATGCTCTGGACCGGTAAAAGCCAGTGTTTCTGCCGGATGCTTCGCCAGATAGCCTTGCATATAATCGTGCCAGATTCCGGCCATGACACTGCCGCCAGTGACATGATTTCCGGCAACAGGACGGTTGTCGTCGTTGCCGGCCCATGTGGCCGTCACCACGTCCGGTGTGAATCCGACAAACCAGATGTCTTTGGCTTTGTCGGCTGTGCCTGTTTTTCCGGCGGTCGGTAAACCGGGCAGATAGGCTCGTGTGCCTGTTCCTCTGCTGACGACGTCCATGAGAGCGTCGACCATCTGCCGGCAATTTTCCACCGGCAGTTTTTGCTCGCGATTTTGTTCGAAGACTTTGTTTATCGAACGGTCTTTGCTGGTTATTCGTCTTACGAATGACGGTTGCACATATAATCCGGAGCGCGCTATGGTGGCATAAGCATTGGCCATCTCGAGGGGGCTGACGGCGCAAGTGCCGAGAGCCAGTGAAGGATACGGCTCCATTTTCGTGGTGATGCCGGCGGCTTGCGCCGTCAAAACTACATTGTTCATTCCTGCTTTCTGTCCGACGGCCACTGCACAGACATTGCGAGACTTAGCCAGCGCGTCGCGGACAGTAATTGTGCCCATATATCCATCGTCAAAATTTCTTGGCGAGTAGATTGATCCGTCCGGCATCTGCAAGGAGAGCGGAATGTCGTCTACCATCGTGTCGGGCTGAACGGCACCGTTTATCAATCCGGCCAGATAGACAAACGGTTTGAAGGCCGAGCCGGCTGTGTGAGGATTGATCGCACGATTCCACGAAACTTTGCCGTACCCGCCCACTCCTCCTACCATAGCCAAGACACCGCCATCTTCAAGCGAGATGGAAACCAGCGCCCCTTGATTGATACCTCTTGGCGCGTGAGCCACTCCTCTTTGCAGAGTCAGCTCGGCTGCTTGTTGAGCAGCCGGATCAAGATTCGTATAAATGGACAGCGGCTTGGTCCAAAGTTTGTCACCGATTTCATTCTTTGCAATGGCAATGACATGATTCACGTAGAAAGGATATTTCAGCGGATAGTCTCCATCTGAAAAACGCAATTTTGCAGTCTGCGCTTTGGCCGCTTGCGATTCGGTCACCAGTTTGCTTTCGACCATTGCATCAAGGACTTGATGCTGACGCTTGAGCGCTTCTTTAAGATTGGCTTTTTGACTCAATTCCGAGGGCGCTTTGATCAAACCGGCAAGATAAGCGGACTCGGCAAGATTAAGTTGAGAAGCATGCTTGTTGAAATAAGCAAGAGATGCTCGCTCGATGCCGTATGCGCCTTTGCCGAAATAAATTTGATTGAGGTATGTTTCCAGCACTTTGTTTTTCGAGTGGCTGGCATTGATCAGCAGCGAAATACACGCTTCTTCTGCTTTGCGCCACAAGCTGCGATCTTCTGGATTCAAATAGAGCGTTTTTACCAATTGCTGGGTAATTGTCGAGCCGCCTTCCACAACGCGACCGGCTTCGAAGTTCTTCACTATCGCTCGGCCTATTCCGGCCGGGTCAAGTCCGAAGTGTTGGTAAAAACTCTTATCTTCCGCGGCAATCGCGGCTTGGCGCATGTTGACCGATATGCGATCGAGGGGCACCGGCTCGACGTTCTTCTCTTCGTGAACCGTACAGATAAGGCGGTCATACCTGTCGAAGACTTGAACATTGCCCTTCTGTGCATTCAGCGAGGGCAGCGAAATAAATGGAAAACTGCCGATTCCTTTGACGACAAAGGCGGCGGATATGGAAAGAGCGAGGCATCCAATCACGGTCCTGCTGCGACGACTTTTAAGAGCGGATATTAACGCCTGGGCTGCTTGTGATCGTGTCTGGGGTTTCATTTTAATCGAATCGAGATGGGCCGCTTCTGGAGACGTCCGCGCGTGGGTGCTGGTTCCCACCCCTGATCGCAAAACAGCCGGCAATTACGCCGGCTGTTCGCTTTGTCCGTGCTGTGTGTAGAAAACTTTATGCTTGCCCCGCTGTCTATCTTTTCCGTTTGGACCCGGATTTGCCTTTTGCTCTTGACTTTTTCGAGGACTTTCCAGGTTTGTTAGACGCGGATGACCTTCTGCTGGTTTTTGTCTCTTCCTTATATTTGGACTCACACACTTCATCGATGCAGTCCTGAGTTCTCACTTCAAAATCCTTTTCGGAAAGCAGATATTGAGCCAGGCTCGGACTTGTCTGATTGAAATCGGTGAGGTCGATTATTTGCTGTTCTTGAATTTCTTCATCTACGAATTGAGGTTCTACGGCGCTGGAAGAATTAGCGGTTTCATTGGGTCCGAATAGCGCCGGTTGCCCCTCTCTGTAGTCGAAATCGATCGAATCGTCTTCTTCGTTGAAGATCGCTTTTGAGATGGCCAGGTCAAGCAATTCGCCTGTGATCGCGTTGTTGCGATTGCGATCTCTGAACATCTGAGATTTTGTGCGTTCCAGCAACTGATGAAATTGCTTGAGAATGAAAGTCATTCTTTGCTCGGCTGACTTTTCCTCGCCGTCCAGGGTCCAAACTACTTTGGATCCCTGAACTTCGGCGAAAATTCGAGCTACCGGTTTATAGAAAGACTCGACTTTGGTCAGTCGCATTACCTTGTCTACGGGCAAGAGGAAGATGTCTATGCGACCGTCTATGCCGCGGAATAGAAGGCTCCATGTGCGGGTCGAGAAACGAGCGCGATAGTCCTTTTTGACTTCGAAAGAGTCGTGTGCGCCAGGAAGCTTTATGTGTTCGGCAATGATCTCCGGACCAGTCAGCACCGTATATAGTTCCGTGTGTCCGACGGCAGTATTGACGAGACCGGCATAAGGACTGAGAGTTCCGACGATTTTACCGATATATGCATGTATCGCATTGTTCTTCAGTGATTCTTCTTTTTCCTTTTGCTTGGCTTGCTTCTGCTCTTCCTCAATAAAGAGAAGTGCTTCATTGGCAAGATCCTCAAGCAGAGCGGCATGATCGTGCTCTATAGTCATGCTGTTGAACGAGTTGAGAATTCTCTTGCTGTGAGTGTTTTGCAATTCGAGGTTGGAGCCGCGCAAATCTTTATAGACCTGCCTGTCTCTCTGGCGGCTCAAGATGTTTACTTTGCCCCAGGCGCGTTGAAAGAAAGGTTCTTTTTCACGAATGCCGGCGACGTTGAGCATGTAGGTGTAGTAAGGGTTAGTGGACATGGTTAGACCCCTTCAAAGAAATTGAATTTAAACGCGGCACGCAGCAGAGCAAGCACGCGGTGAAAGCCTCTCGGGACCTTTATTCGACCGGTGCGCAATGCGCTCTATACCTGCATCTTACGCCGCCGGTGCAGGTTTGTGAATTCTCGAAATGCCTTTATCAATTTTGAGTATAGGAAATCCTATATAGCGTCCGCCCGGTGGAACTTATTGCCTCCAGGGCAGTCCCTTATCTTTGTTCGCTAGATTTCTTTGAAATTCAATATCTGTCGCCCTTTTAGGGTTTCAGAAGCTGATAAGATTTGCATGAGGGCTCCCGAAGTTGCAAAGTGATTTGGGCTCACCTCGCCCTCACAGCCATAGTTCACTACGAGCTGTCCCTTCAGACATGGATTCTTCAAACACTTTTTCCGACCGATTCAAAACATCCGCTGCCAGTCACGCTGCTGTGCATGCCGGGACTATTGCCCCTGTCAAGTTGGCGATGGTCAGTTGTGGTCTCGGGAATGTCAATAGAGGTTTTGAAGTCTCGACGGCGCGATGGTATTCGGCGCTTAAAAATGACCCACGTCTAGAAGTTCGCCTGTTTGCCGGGGGCAATTTCCCGGATAGCACTTGGGTGGCGAATTTGCCGCGCGATTTCTTGCTGCGCTGGCCTCTTTTCATAGCCTCTCTGTTTAACAAGAGAAGAGTCTGGGAGTTCGCTTACGGATCCGAGATGGTTACTTTTGCAATAGGCATGCTTCCGCACATTATTTCCTATCGTCCTGATGTGGTTTGGACGAAGGAAGCACCTTTCGGATATGTGCTGATTTTTTTCCGAGATCTGCTCAAGCTGAAATTCAAAGTCATAATCGCTAACGGCGGGGGCTTCAAGCCCAATACCGTCAAGCTTTTCGATTATGTGCAGCATCTGCAACCTTCGTCCTATGAAACAGCCCTTTCCTTTGGTATTCCGAAAGAAAAGATGCAGGTATTGCCTCACTTCGCGCGCTACGTGCAACCGGAAAGGTCGAGGCAAGAAGTGCGGCAGGAATTTGGTCTGCAGCCTGATGACTTTGCTGTTATTACCGTTTCGGCATGGAATCGATATCACAAACGAATTGATTACATAATCAATGAGGTGGCCAGTCTGAATGATCCAAGCGTGAAATTGATCATGTGTGGTCACCCGGAGCCGGATACGGCCTATTTGAAAGAGCTCGGGAAGAAACTCCTTGCGGATCGAATTCAGTGGCTGACTCTGCCTCCCGAAGGCGTTCATCGCGCTCTTTTTGCCGCGGATGTTTATGTGATTGCCAGTATTGATGAAGTATTCGGTGCTGCCACAATCGAGGCGGCTCTGGCAGAAAGACCCATAGCCTGCCACCCGAATGCAGGAACTAGATATATCTTGGGAGATTTTGTTGGCGATTGCGATCTGAGCAAAGAAGGCGGCCTGGCGGAAAGGCTGAATCAAATCAGGCACAATCCTGCGACAAAGGAAAAATTGAAAGAGATTCGTGACAGCGTCAACGGCAAATTCAGCGAAGAAGTATTGTGCTCCAAATTTGCCGATGCTGTCGTCAGCTTGAGAGATAGGCAGTCCTGAACTAGTTCTTTGCTCTAATCCATTGAATCACGTCGTCGTAGGCTCTCTGCAGTTCGTCCAGGGCAACATTGGCTCTGTACGTATCCTTTTCTTTTGAGGCATGCTCCAGATTCAAGCTCTGGGCGTGCATTTGCTTTGCTCCTATCACCGATGCAATGCCGGCCAGCTGGTGGGCAACTCGAGCACTTTCTGTAAAATCATGCGCGAGTGCCGCTCGTTTCAGAAGATTCATCAGTGATTCCGCCTCTTCCGTGAACGTCTGGAATATCTCGTTCATCGCCTCGCGTCCATACTGCTCGAAAAGCCACTGCATATCGACGGGGGTGGGGGCAAAATCATCCTGCAGATCTTCTCTGGTAATTTCTCTTGGAATGGACGTCAGCTGATCCATTTCGCTCACCTGGAAGCGCGCACTATGTATGAGATCCGAGAATGCAACTTCTTCGTTGGACATGGACACGTAGTCTTTTTGCGGCAGTTGCTGTTCGCTCATCCAGCGTTTGATCAAGGAGCGAATATCATCGAGCGAGACGGGCTTGGTAAGAAACTCATCCATTCCAGCCGCGAAGCACTTTTCGCGATCCTGCGGCAAAACGGAGGCTGTCAGAGCGACAATGGGCGTATGCCTGTGACCTCTTTGCTCTATACGCCTGATCTGTCGCGTTGCTTCAAATCCATCCATGACTGGCATTTGGCAATCCATAAGGATAAGGTCGAATTTAGAACCGGCAGCGCTGCTTACAGCCTCCATTCCGTCCGAGGCCGTCGCTACTTCCACACCTAAGCGCTGGAGCTGCCTGGTGGCCAATTCGCGCAGGGCGGGATTATCTTCCACAAGCAATACTGTTTTTGCCGACA
>JAIETE010000270.1 GCA_019745505.1 Candidatus Obscuribacterales bacterium
GAAGTGGCGCCCATGCTCTCCAGCCGCCCAGGTGACGCCTCGGTAGTCGCGCAGAACGATGGGACTGCGGCCGTAAGCGACGGCGGGTCCACGAATCTGGCAGCTCGAGTCGCTCGCAAACTCGACCCTGCGAAAGACTCCGCAAAACCGGTCAGCCAACTTATTAATGAACAAGTATTTGTAGACGCACGTCCGCAGGCAGCTGAGCAATTGCAAGTTTCCGACCGCCGCAGCGTCACGGACCAGACTTCAAAGCCACCCGAGGTGGTAGTTCAATACTCTAATGCTAATGGCAAACCTGACCAAAAGCCGGACTTCACAATCACAAAAGACGGCACCGTGGTCGCTCACACTGATTTTGAAAAGCATGGCGGCAATGTCGTGATTCAGGTGGAACGCCCGGAAGGACAGGTCGACCCTCAGCAGAATCCAGACTTTGCAAAGCAGCAGGAAGCACAAGCTAGATTGCTCGCATACGTCAACAACCGCATCAAGCAAGACTATCCGGAAGCCGAAAAGAATGGCGTCAAGCTGCAAGATGCGCAAGGATTGGTCGCGCCCGAGGTAGAGAATCAGCTCGGCATGCGCAATGCGTCGCAGATAAGCGACAACTATTCACAAGAAACACAGCGCGCGGTGGAAAACCTCGGACGCTTCAACGGTAGCGGAAGGGGCAGCATGAGCCGCGAAAGGGCGGACAGCTATTTCCCCCAACGCGATGTACCGATGCAGCCTGGTGAAACAAACGCAGCTGCAGCATTCAAAGACACTCTGGCTGCTTTGGTTAACGCCGACAAAGAGCGCCCATACGAAACAGTGCGCAATCAAGGCAACGAATATCGTGCCGGTCGCTATGGCTTCAGCGGACGTCAAATCTCCAACTGGTTAGCTGGACTGGATCTTGGCGATCCGCCAGACCCGGCGAAGATCGAAGAATTGATCAAGCAAGGTAAGCTGCCCAAAGGCTTCAACGTTGAAAAGCTGAAACAGCTTCAGGCGATGGCGAAGGGCATGGCGGACGGCAAACAGCCTTCTGCCGAAGATATGAAACTCTTGCCTAAAGAAATGCAAGAGACGATGGCAACCGATCTCACTGGCAAGATGCTGAAAGATGCGGGCAACGACTCGTCAGTCGCAGCGCTTGCATGGATGCAAAACAAAGAAGTCGGCGAATTGACTCAAGCCGACCTCACCAGCCCGGAAGGCCAAGCAATAAGAGATGCTTCACAGAAAGCATACAGCCTCGCTACCGCGCGCCAGATGTCGGAACGGGGTGACACTCTCAACTTCCAAGACAACGGCAGAGGTTCGCCTTTGGGAATTGAAATCGCCCAGCACGCCGAACGCGTCGCCAGCAATATGGGCACCGTTGGATGGTGCTATCGCGGCGTCAAACGAGCATTGGATAAAGTCGGCATCAACCTAGAAGGCGGATACGCAAAACAGGCAGCGTCGCAGCTTGCTAACAATCCACGCGTTCAAGAAGTTTCAAAAGCAGACATGCAACCTGGCGACATTCTTGTTCACCAGCCTGCCGGCTACGGTCGTACGAAGGGTCAGCAATATGCAGGCCACATCGCCGTTTACCTCGGCAATGGCAGAGAAGCAAGTGACCACGTTCAAAGCGTTATCAAAGGTCAAGGCTACGGCGGTACTCGCGTATTTAGGGTCGTAGCGTAGGGGCGAACATATCGGACTATGGCAATGCTCCCTTGTTAGAGGGGCGGCATTTTTGTAACCCGCCGGACTGTATATACCATCACGGACACTAAGACTACGAAGGTGGGCGCATGCAATGCGCCCCCACGACTTGCGCCCCCACGATTTGCGCCATCACGGACACTAAGACTACAAAGGTGGGCGCATGCAATGCGCCCCCACGATTAGCGCCCCCACGACTGCGCCCCCACGACTGCGCCCCCACGATTTGGGCTAACGCAAGTTGCTTGGTCGCGTTCCGATATCGAGGAATTTGATCAAAGTAACGAAGTCGGCATTGAAAGCGAAGCCACGCGATTTCTCAGTGATCGAATAGCCTTCATCCGAGAGCACTTTGCGCATGTAGCTGGTGAGCGGGCTGGAGATTCTGAACAAGTCTTTAGCGTAATCATCTTCCAACATATCGTCGCGGTCCGGATACTCAACGGATTTGTTGCCGTAGGACGACACGTGCAAATTGAAGAGCATTACGTTGCCGTCACTGCTCTTCATCGAAGTAAGGTCTTTTGCCGCGCTGTCCGGCGTTCCATCGGAAGATTCTCCATCCGAGATGTTAATCACAATGGGGGGGAAACAGTAAGGATACTGAGCCATGAACGGTTTCAACACGGCCGCAGCCTTTGTAAGTGCAGCGCACATCGGAGTGCCGCCGCCGCATGTCGGCTCGAACCAAATCGGCGCGTTGAATTTGCGGTCGACGGAGCCGCCACGTCCATCAGAAACCTGCCGTGTACGCTGTTCTACGCGAATAGGGCTGTTGCCGACCAGACTGATTGGCACTAGTTCTTTTCGAGACAGCGACCCGCCGAACGCAGGGGCCACCCCGCCGCCGCCGTAGCCAATCACGCCGACATGGTAGTAATCCCTGATTCCATCGCTCTTTGTGCACTTAGAAACAAGATTTTGCAGAAGGCTGTTAACAGCATCTGCGACTCCCTGCGCTTTGGACCCGCCAGCTCCGCCGGCAAATTGGTCCTTCATCGACGAAGACTGGTCAACGAGAAACAGAAAGCACGATGGGTTGGAGCGACTGATTTCGGCTTGATATGGCATCCGGCGCACCTTCAGGGGTCAGCAGCAAGTTCCGGTGTTCCGGACGGCAAGTGCAAGGGCGAGACAGGCTCAAGATCATATTGCAGAAACGCCCATACGAACAGGACTCTTGCCAAGGTGAAAAAAGTGGATAGAGCCCGCTCCAGCTGTGGTAATAAACCAATAGGGAGCGCGTTCAGGTACCGCCATGCAATGGCCGACACCGCAAGACTATAACGAAACCGTTCAATCGCCGGATTTTTGCTTTGACAACCAAGAGTTGCAGCAGGGAAGTCCGGAAACGAATGCCATGGGATTGCCGAAACCGATTTGCGGCAATTTCGCCAGCGTCTATCAGTTTCAGTGCACCGGTCGCAATGTGGCGGTCAAATGCTTTTTGCGCAACGTGTACAACCAGCACCAGCGCTACGGACATTTAAGCACCTTTACCGCTTTCAACCATGTCTCCACCCTGCTTGAATTCGAGTATCTGCTCAAGGGCATTCTAGTCAACGGAAATTGGTTTCCCATTGTCAAAATGCCGTGGGTCGAGGGTCTGACGCTCGACCAGTTTATTCGAAAAAACATGCACAATAAGCAGCAGATGGACCGCTTCATTCAGCAGTTCGTCGAGCTTGCTTACGAACTGGAAAGAAATGGTATCGCGCATGGTGACTTGCAGCATGGCAACATAATTGTAAGAAACAAAGACCTGATGCTTGTAGACTACGATGGCATCTACGTCCCTGCAATGGCTGGAGAGAAAGCCAACGAGCTTGGACACGTAAATTATCAACATCCAGGAAGAACCGCAGAGATTTTCGACGCCACTATCGACAGATTCTCCGCCTGGATAATCTATCATTCGATGCAAGTCTTGAAGCTCGACCCAACGCTGTGGCAGCGTCACGCCGGCGGTGATGAGCGCCTGATTTTCTGCGCGGCCGATTATAAAAACCCGGAAGGCTCACGCCTGCTCAATGAGCTTCTGCGTCACCCGGTGCCGGATATCAACAAACGCGCACAGGAAATCAAAAAGCTTCTTTCGATGCAACTGCATGAAGTGCCGGAGTTTCGGCCGACCGGACACGATAGCAGAGTGGATAGGCCAGTGGAAGTTAAGAGCACGGATCAACGCATAGATGCCGCGCCACCACAGCCGACACAAAGCGGCTCCAGTTTCCAAAGCGGGCCGAGTTTCGCAACCGGCACTTACAGCACTGTTTCGAATTCGTCATTCCCAAATCAGTCTTCGCAAGCATCTGCGCCCGGCGCAGCAAAAGATTCGGCCGGCTCAGGCTCGGACTCTTACGGATATGGATACACAGATGATAGCGACTACGGATACGGTGCCTCGCCGCCCGCCAGTTCGCAGCCAGCGGCAAAAACGCATACGGGCCCAAAACCTGGACCCGGGCAAGGAACAGCCCGCCCCGGTCAGGGCGGTGCTCCGGGAGCCGGAGGCAAACCGGCAGCGAGCTCACCCACTCAAGAAATGCCCTGGTATGCAGAGACTGCCGGCGGCACAACCTCAGGAGCAGCAAAAGCTGGGGCAAATAAGAATTCGGATCGCTCCGGCGGCCCCGGAAGTGTTCTTCAGGCGGCGCAAAACTACAGCAAAGCGCTCAAGGATTATGAGGGCGATGATCTCATGATTCCTAAACGTCCTTCGCAGCAGCACACCAACAATCCACTTTTTCAAGACATCGAACCACTGCCGAAAGCGCCTCCGACTCCAGCGCCCAAGCCGGCGGCTCCGCCTAATGCCCCGCCCCGCAACACCAGTGAAGTCCATGTTCCGCAGCGTTTTCCGCGCGTGTCTGTGCTGAAAGATGCAATCGTGCTTGATGATGACGCATTTTCCGACCCGGAATTAAAAATGGGAAGAGTCCTGAGTTTCGATCAATGGGAAGGCAAAAACGGTCTGGTCATCCGCATTGCCGGACAGAACAAGCACTACGCAGTGAAGTGCTTCTTGCATGACAGCGCCGATCGCAAACAGAGATACGAATCGATTGCTCGGCACAATATGAAGGATGCAGGCAAGTATTTAGTCAGTTTCCAGTATCAGTCACGCGGTCTGAGGGTTGGCGAACAGTGGCTGCCCATCCTGCGCATGGGTTATATAGACGGCAAGAGAATCGATGACTACATCCGTTTTCAACTGCGCAATGAAAACAAACACGAATTGCAGCGCATAGTCAATCAATTCCGCGAAATGGTGCTGGCACTCAATGCGGCCGGAATAGCGCATGGAGATTTAGAACCGTCGAACATTCTGGTCGACAGCCGGGGCAATCTGCGACTTGTCGATTACGACAATATGTACGTGCCGGCCATAGCGCATTTGCCGAGCGCAGAAACCGGACATCCGCTCTTTCAGCATCCTTCGCGGACTTTGAATCACTTCGGTCCATATCTGGATAACTTTTCGGCACTGGTTATCGACAGCGTGCTTACTTGTATGGCACTGCAACCGCAAGAAAGTCTCTGGAATTGGGAGACATTCATACAACAGTTGCGCCCCTCTAATTCGTGGAAGCGAGGCAACGCAAACACGCCGCAAGACGCCATGCAACGTGCGGGCAATCTAATTCGCGAAATGCAAAAGTACAGAATCGATCAGGTGCCGACTCTCAACGCCAGCCGCTGAGGTCAAACCACAAGAGAATGTTCTTTTTCGGAATTGCTCAGCGGAGCACGCGCAATTGCTGAACTGATCGTGTTGTGCATTCGCAATGCGACATATGCTGCACCAAATCCATTATCGATATTGACCACAGTGAGCCCGGCCGCACAGCTGTTCAACATTGAAAGAAGCGGTGCCAAACCGTCGAAAGCCGCGCCGTAACCAACCGATGTAGGGACAGCGATTACAGGCCCATCAAGAATGCCGCCGACAA
>JAIETE010000079.1 GCA_019745505.1 Candidatus Obscuribacterales bacterium
TGCCACAAGCGCCACCAGCGACTCGATGCGCAACAGCCCTGGCCATGCAAAAACTTTGGCCGGCAATTGGCCTTTATCTTCGACATTTTGTTTATTTGCAGATGAAGCCGTCATTTCTCTGGCCTCCCCTCGGAATCCTTGTCAGGTTTATCCTTTCTTTCTTCATGACCGGCGGCAGGCTGAACAACCGAGGCATCTGTCGTAGATGTCCCCGAGCCAGCCGAACTCGCGGCAAGTACGAGTGCAGGCTCAAGAGCCTTGTTCGGCCCGGATATGCCGCCGTCTTTCCTTATCCGGTAAAAGTGCACCATTACAAACCAGATCGTAAATATGGGCAGAACGATGCAGTGCAGAACGTAGAAACGCAGGAGCGTTCCTTGAGCTACGATGGTGCCACCCAGGAGCAGGGAACGCGCGTCATAACGAGGTGAGATGAATGGCACAAACTCTGCAAACGGCCCCTCGTGTCCCAGAAATGGCGTTGCTCTGGCCATGTTGGTTCCCACTGTTACCGCCCAGATGGAGAGTTGATCCCACGGAAGCAGATAGCCTGTGAAGCTGAGCAGTAATGTCAGGGTCAAAAGACAGACGCCAATCACCCAGTTGAATTCTCTGGGCTTCTTGTATGAGCCGGTCAGAAAAACCCTCAGCATATGCACGAGCACCAGCAAAACCATGGCGTGCGCGCTCCACCGGTGCATATTGCGCATGAACATTCCGAAGGGAATATCGAATTTCAGGTACTTCATGTCCGCATATGCATACTCGGTTACCGGGCGATAATAGAACATGAGAATGACGCCGGTCACGCAGGCAACAACGAACATAAGGAAGGTCAGCCCGCCTGCTCCCCACGTGTAACGCAGCCTTATACCATGCGTCCACACTTTTACCGGTCTTGTGTGCAGGAGAAATCCCGCCGTCATTTGCAAGACACGGTTGCGCTGGGTGTCTTCGAACCCGTGCCTGAATATTGATCGCCAGATCTGGCTTGATGCGATGCGATCGGCTAATTCTGCTTTTTCTTCTTTTTCTTTTTCAAGCAACGGCATGGTCAATCAAACTACAATGTAGCTCCCCGGCAGGTTCCATTCCCCTTTTTCCTGTATGAATTTCTTGCTTTTATCGACCACGATCTGCCCGTCGGACCCAACGTCGATTTTCAGCCGTTCCAGCGCACGAGGCGCCGGACCCTCGTAATTGATACCGGTTTTGTAAAATCCACTGCCGTGGCAGGGACACTTGAACTTGTCTTCATTAGTCAACCAGACCGGCGTACAGCCAAGATGCGTACAAATCGCAGAAACCGCGTACATTTTTGCCGGCTCACGAATGATCCACACTCGTTGATCGCGCACCCACCTGGTATCGACTGTTCCTATTGCATACTCATGCGGAAAGCCGGCCCTGAATACCTGAGCCGGCTCAAAAAGTACCTTTGGAAACATGAACCTTACAAGCCCGGCCACCACTCCCCCGGATGCTCCCAATACGGACAGCCACCCCAGTCCTGTGACAATATCGCGCCGCCCCCACAAATGAGGGGATGATTTCTTGGCGCACCCGCCGGAGCAATCACCGTCGCCGCACTTAGATGACTTGCTTGATTCCGCCTGCTCAGGCACTTTTCTTCTCGCCTCCTGCATCTGGGTAGACTATTGATATGGTTTCTTTTGGACATACCTCTACGCACAACTTGCAGCTTACACATTGATTTTTGTGCGCGTTAAACGCCAGCGCGGTCGCATAGCCCTGGTCAGGGCTGGCCACTATTTCCAGACATTCGAAGGGGCAGATGTCCACGCAATACTGGCAGCCGCTGCAAATTGACTGCTCAACCTCCGCCCAAGGACGCTCTTTCGGCTTGAGAAATTGGTATCGCTCTGCGGACGGATCGGATATACAGGACACAGGACACACGATTCCACAGGCTCCGCAATCGATACACTGGCGCGGATTTATAACATGCAGCGCTTTCGGACTGCCGGCGATGCACGAGGCCGGGCAGACTCTTTTGCACGCCCCGCAACCTACACACTCAATATTGATAAAATGAGTCATGATACCACTTGCAGTACCACATGCTGATACGAAGACACATGAAATCGCGGGTTGCTCTGCCCGCTATTTGCCACCAATTTAAATTCCGACGTCAGAATACCATCTGTAGTCTAGTCCAGGCCTGGTTTCTTTCAGGTATCCACCCGTAGGATGTGGGCACATTTTGTTTCCCATTCCCGCGGGCGGGCTTGCACTTAATTGCGATGTGCCGTACCGTAATTCAAGAGGAATGAATGATGCCAAAATTGGAATTTGACGTTGATGATCCGATGGAGATGGTTGGTGTTGCCATTGAAGGAGACTTTGACGAAATGGCCGCCGGACTGGTCGATGAATTCATCATCATGGGATTTGATCAGGAGGCTCTATGGTCGATATTTCAGAATCCTTTTTACAGATCCACGCATGCAATCCTTCAAACAAAGGGCGAAGCTTATGTGCTCGAATTGATCGAGCGCCGACTTCTGAACTGGGTATAACCGGCGGCTTTTACTCGTTGTAGCTAGCCCTGTACTTCTGCTTCCCTCATATCTCTAAAAGAGAGACGGCAGCTAGTTGTATGATACTTCCATGCAAAATGGCGATTGCGCAGGAAAGTCCGGACTTTTAAGGCAGGTCGATACTTTTGTTACGCTACCAAAGTTCCATCGGGAGGGTCGGCTTAAATGCCGCCCGGTGTCGGCTGGCAGCCAACACGCCAACATGCGGTATTTCGGAAACGCTGCAATAGCATTAGTAGAAGTAAGGTGCAGGCTTGTCGCCTGCACCTTGCGTCTAAACGGTTGAAACAATGCGGTAACTGCCTACCAGGGCTTACTCTTAGAGAGTTATTCTTAGCACCATCGCATTGTCCGCTGCTTTTAGTCATATTCACGGGAGGAAGCATGCCTGCTGCCTGCGTTTAAGCATACCAAGGCGAGGATAAGAAACATCAGCACAGGGGATGAGAACATTTTTGAAACCACAGAAGCAATGGATTAAGGAAACCCAGGATGGTCAAGCAACTCTTAGACTGGAACCTCGATATAGTCTGCCAGCACACCTTCCATCAAGCCTTTAACGTCTCGAAGAAATAAAGCTGCTTGTCCGGCGTCCATTACGCGCTGATCAAAACTCAGAGCCAGCGTCATTGCTGGTTCGATATGAATCGCGCCATCTCGCGCCATTACTCTGTCCGTGCTCGCTCCGACTCCAAACACGGAGGTGCACACACTCGGTCCAAAGCAGGCGGAAGCTCCCAACGCGCCGAGATTGCTCAATCCGAAAGTAGACTTCATGCACATTTGCCGTAAGCAGGGAATCCAGGACGCCACAATTAGAACCGCTCTCCTGAGCAATCCTGGCATCCGTGAAAAAAGCATTTGCTGTCTCAACTTTGGCAAACTCATTATGTCCCCGCGTGCATAACTCTCGAGAGCAAGAGCCAGCTCCGGCAATGATTTCTCTTGTGATTGCTCAATTTCACCAAAGAAAACGATCGCTTCGCCGTCAACCATTCGTTCAACGGTAAAACCAGCCACTACATCATTGTAGGTGACAGTGCGAGAACCTGGTAGAGGGAATGTCCTGCCTGCCGGGTGGCTCTTCTGTGCAACGCTGATTGCTTTAATTAGAATTGCTGTGACGGTGACACGCTGTCCCGAACTTTCATAGCAACGGAGAATATGATTAACCCACTTCATGTTGACATCTGCGACGATATGCGATGTCAGAGCTTTCTTTCCAAAAAGCTCCAAAAGATCGAGAACATTTCTGCGATACGGAGATCTGTGGCTGTAGTGCCAGGATTTATTTGAGTCGCGCGTCTCACGATCAGACGAAATCTGTTGCTGTTGCTGTCGTTGTATTTGCTCGAAATCCAGCATTTGACGCTTCAATAGGCTAATTTTCTGGTAACTCTTGTTGGACGCCATTCTCACTGTTGCGGAAATCACAAGACTGCGCCTCATTCCAATTGCTGATTTTTGCTTTCGCTTTGAATGTTAGGATATGCAAGTAAATGCCTTAAACTGCAATGCAGGAAGCGAGATTTTCCTTGGCAGTAAAATGTATCGAGCAAACATTCAACTTTGGCAACGCACAAGTCCATAGCTACAAGTGGATAAGCCCCGCTCGTAAGCCCGACCACATGCTGCTTATCATTCATGGGCTGCTTATGCACGGTAAGGTATTCGATCATTTCGCCACCTACCTGGCCGCCCGCGATTGCGCTGTGGTGGCACCCGATCTCCGAGGCTTTGGACGCGCGCATTTTTCCGCCAACCAAAGCGAATTGAGCAAGATTGACTATCAGAAGAGTTTTGAAGACGTGTGCAATGTGATGCAGGCGCTCAAGCAAGACTATCCGAATATTCCATTGTTTTGCGCAGGTGAGAGTCTCGGAACTCACCTAGCAAGACATCTGGCACATACCCATCCAGGAGACATCGAAGGACTTATCCTATCCAGTCCCTGTTTGCGTCCAAAGATTATTTCCGCTCCACTCATTCCTCATGCTCTGATGCAGCTTGTGCAGAGTGGACTCTACCCGAATACCGAATTCAATCTGAAGCCGTTCGCCGAACAGTTTTTGAAAGACGAACCGGAGAGCCTGGACAGCTACTTGAATGATCCCATGACCAGGAAATCTCTGGAAATTCTGGAGTTGATTGATTCCATTCGAATTGTTGGTTCACTCGAATTTCAGCAGATACCAGGACATATTCCTGTACTTGTTCTGAAAGGGAAAAAAGATTGTGTATGTGAAAGCACCTCTATGACTAAGTTTTTAGATGCTCTTAAGACAGACAATTTGACTATTTACCCTTGCAAAGGCTGTGGTCATTTAATCCTCCAAAATCCCGATGTAGACAGATCTGTTCTCGATGCGATATTCAGATGGCTGAGGTCTTCTTCTCTGACAATTAAATCTTTCCTGGCTCGATGAGCCGGAGGAGGCTCACCTCGGCTGGGCGGATTCGTTCGAAACAAAAGCGGCGATCCGAATTGTCCTCGATGCTGATGCATTTTTCAGCTGCTTGTTCTTTTCAAGAAGTATGTCATCGCCGCCGGTGCCCTGCTCTTCTTCATTGGATAGACATATTCGGATGGCATTGCATATAGAGGCAACATAAGAATCTGATCGTGCAGCTTTTCGGTTCGGGACTCTCTGCCAACCTTCTTTCATTACCAATTGTAGTCGCGTGATTACAATTTGTAGTCGCGCTGCTATAATGTCTCTGTTAGCAAGACAGGTTAGCATCTTAGCGGAGCTTACCAGTGACCCGGAGAGAGTTGAGATGAGCGATCCCGTCCTTATTCAAGGTGGCATGGGGGCTGGTGTGTCCAACTGGCGGCTGGCACAGGCAGTTTCGAGGCA
>JAIETE010000241.1 GCA_019745505.1 Candidatus Obscuribacterales bacterium
ACAGCCAGTGTTGCTCGCGATTGGGCAAAAATGCTGCAGGGTAACTGAATTAATGGTATCGATTATAGTGTCGCTGCAATTTGAGTTTTATGCGTTTTTAGCATGAAGTTCGAATCTTTAGAAATTCGCCCTGTCGCACAAGGCGCGTAGGATTTATGGAAGGCAATCGCAAAGCAGGCAAACTTCCTGCGGGTATCTGCAAGAATTGCGGTAAGTCTCTTAGCCAACTGAATATAGGTTCGTTGACTAGCTGGCTGTTTCAAGAATCTGTCTGCCAGTGCGGTTTGACAGATAGAATTACAACCGGAAAAGAGCCTGCAGCCAACATTCAATTCGGCGGTGACACTTCCGATTTGCCATTTCTAGGCGAGGCATACATCGCTCAAGAGCGCATCGGTAAAGGTGGAATGGGTTCCGTCTATCGGGCTGTGCGAACGGCGGATAATTGCCCGTGTGCGATCAAGGTTTTGCACGAATTTTTGAAAGACGATGAGCAGGCGGTGAGACGTTTCGAGCAAGAGGCGTCAGCGGTCATAACGCTGTCGCATGAAAATTTGGTCAAAGCGTTTGCCTGGTCAACAACACCGAGCGGTGCCCCCTTTCTGGTCATGGAATTTGTGGAAGGTGATTCACTCGAGCAATTTCTCAAGAAAGTCACATACATAGAAGCCAGAGAGGCAGTAGATTTATTTCTGCAAGTCTGCACCGCTTTGACGTTTGCGCACCAGCATTGCATCATTCATCGAGATGTGAAGCCCGGAAACATCATTTTGACAAGCAGTGAAAGCGGAGCTAGAGCGATCAAGCTTGTGGATTTTGGCATTGCCAAAGTCAGATCGCTAGCCGATCGTGCTACGCGCGATCTTACTCAGACGGGCGAGGTCTTCGGCAGTCCCCACTACATGAGTCCGGAACAGTGTCTTGGTTTTGAACTGGATTCGCGCTCCGATATTTACTCGCTTGGATGTGTCATGTATGAGTGTCTGTCGGGCAGACCGCCGTTTGCCGGTCACAATCCGGTACAGTTGATAGCCAAACACTTGAGCGCCGAGTTGCCGCCGCTAAGAATATGCGAGTCGTCTATGTCGGCACAGGGCAATCGCAAGCTGGAAGAGATCGTCTCTCGTTGTCTGGAGAAAGAGCCGGCAGATCGTTATTTCAGTGTTGAAATTTTGGCAAGCGAGCTGAGCGGGCTGATTGACGAGAATCAAGCCGTGCCTTCTGTCTTGCCTAAAAAGCTGCGCAAACCCGACCTGATTCGCGCATCATATTTGCTGATATCAGGACTCTCAATTTTTTTCGGGTGCATGACATTTTTGCCAGTCGAGATTATTCTGTCGTCGTCGATACGTCTCCTGCTCATCTTGCCTCTATTAGCCAGCATCTTGGCTTGCCTCATGATTAGTCAGCGTATGCGCGAAGTGGTATCACGCATGCAGTTTCAGTCGAGCATATCGCGCGATAGCACTTCGTCCAGCATCTCAGTGTTGTCATTCTGTCTTTTGGCAGCCGGACTCTGTTCGGTTGCTGCTATTGTTTCGGCCATTTTCGTATCGAGCACCGTCATTGTGCCGATTCTGTCAGCCGGCTTGTGCTCAATACTGGCGGCTGTTGTATGGACGTCTTTTCAGCAGGAGCCTTCGCGCCGGGAGCAAGCGCCAAATGCCTCCAGCGGCCGTTTGCTTGCCTCTGTTTCGATGCTGCTGACAGTCGGGCTTGTGGCGTATTGCCTCAATTTTCAAGGACAGAAGGATGTCGTATTTGATAGGAAGCCCGTTTCAAACGCTTCGCCAGAAAAACGAATGGACGAGATTTTCATTGGCTCGCTTCCCAAAGAGTATATAGAAAATTTGGGTGTGAATTTGGAAAAACCGCGGATTTCTCATTTGGAGAAAAAAGGTTCCAGACTGATGCGCGTGTTCAACTTTCCTACTGGTGTCAACATGGGAGAACTCTTTTGTCGCAGTGCGGGCAGGGTGCCGGCCGCCGGTACGTTCGAATTGCCGGCGGATGAAAAGCTTAGTTTGCGTCTGAGCAACAAGGCTTGCTCCATCTACGCTCCGCTTTTGCGCTCGTTTGCTTCCGATGATGTGGATTCTTTGATTGTTGGAACCAGGGGGGGCGAACTCAGCTGGGTCGAGAATGCTGATGATGTCATGTATTACATTGCCGATTGGACAGGTCTGACTTCACTCAACGCCAATGATACCGACCTGTCTGACTTTGGATTGTCTAAGCTGAAGAACTGCAAGAAACTCCAAAATCTTCAAGTAGCAAGGACGATGGTGACTCCTGAAGGGCTATGCAAATTGCCACAATTGAGGAATTTGAAGGTGTTGAATGTCGGTTTTATTCAGGGGGCTGAAAAAGTTGTTAGTGAAATAAAGAGTAGTGAGGTTCTTGAGAGGTTGTTGATTGATAATTGTTCGCTGAAAAACGCCGATTTGATTTCTATCGCCAAGTTTCCAAATTTGGAAGAATTGAACTTGCAGAAAAATGCGAGTGTCAATGAAGAAGGAATAAAGCACTTGCTTGGGCATTCCCGACTAAAGTATTTGTCTGTGCCATTTACAGGAATTACTGCAAAAGCGCTGCCCGTATTGAAGAAATTCGGGAATTTGAGGACGTTGCATATAAGTGATAATGGCTGGAGGCCGAAAGACCTTGATGCTCTCCGGCAATCATTGCCGGAATCTTGCTGGCTGCGTGTATCGGATGCCACGGAAAGTAGAATTTTGCGCAGGGAAAAGGGTTCGCAAAAGCGCGATGAAGGTGTTCTCAGTCAGCGAGAGTGACGAGAGATACCAGCTTCACATCAGTGCCTTTGATGATTTTGACGGCATCACCTGCCCTTGGTTGCGCTGTGATTTCATATGTGAACTTGGCGCTTGAAATTCTCTTGCCGGCAACACAACCTTTTGTGGTGCGTATTCTGGTTTCTTCCCAGACTTCGTCAGAAACACTTACAGTTACGAGTTTTCCTTCATCCCAGACGGAAATCTTTTTCCATCCGACAACATTGTTTGGATTGTTCGGATCCGGCTTGTCGAAACTCATGTAGTTGAGTCCGAAAAAGGGAATTCCACAAAATACATGCTCGCTGATTTTTTTTGATTCGTTGCTTTTTAGTTCGATTGTTTGAGCGTCGGCTCTGCATACGGACAGAAAGAGAGCCGCTAAGGCCAATCTAAGTTTCTTGCTCGTGCGGTACGCAGTAACAGACATTGTTTGCCTCTTTCAATCACTCATGTATGCGCGAACCATTATATTACAGCTTGTGTTTGCCTTCGGCTATAGGAATTAGTGCTCAAGAGTCTGAGCCGTTTCTCGTAAAGTAAATCTGTCCTGATTCGTCTCCCGCCGTCCAGAAAACATAGAGTTTTTCCATGAACTTGCATGCGCTTGGCGGGGCGTCGGTATAGTCGTGATCGTTGACTCTCAGTCCGGGCGTCCAGTACTCCCCGTCCAGAGTGGATGTGAAATACATCCGTCTGTCCTCACCCGATTCTTTCCAGAAGACATATAATCGCCCATCCATTACGCAGGAGGCGACACCTCTGTATGTGGTTTCTGCGTTGATGCGTCTTGCCTCCGGCCAGGTTACTCCATCGGTTGAAGCGGTGAAATAAATGTTTTGGTCGAATTGGCTTCCACCCCTGAAGAATAGATACAGTTGCCCGTTGAACTCGCTTGCGCAGAGTGGTTCTGTTGCGTAATCGTGTTCGTTTACCCGGTGTCCGTGGGGCCACGTCACGCCGTTGACCGATGCGCTCACGTAGATCTGATTGGATGCATCCAGAGAATTCCAAAACAAATACAGTTTGTTGTTAAAGACGCATGGGATTGGCTGATGTTGAGTGCTGTCGTGCTCATTGATTCTCTTTCCTTCAGGCCAATTTTCTCCGGTGCCCGAACTAAAGTACATTTGACCGTCGTTATCATCCGATCTCCAGAATACGTACAGATTGTCCTTGAACTGGCAGGCTGACGGAGCCCTCGAAGTCCTGTCATGGTCGTTTATGTATTTGGCGGCAGGCCAAGAGACCCCGTCTTTCGAAGACGAATAGCAAATTCGATTTTTCGCGTCGTTGGAAGCAAAGAAAACAAACAACTCGTTCTTGACTCCATCGGTTGTCAGAAATCGGCATGGTGCTACAGAGTATTTCGTCGAGTCTATTTCGTTAATCCTCTTGCCGTCGCCAAAGCTGCGGATAGGCAAGCTAAACCTGGGTAAAAACGCCAATCCAACAGAGTTGAGAGCGCCGAAATCGCCTGTATTCATTTTGATATTTGGGGACCAGATGGAGTTTTTCAGCTGGCAGTAATACAGGTCTGTACTATTGTCCCCATTGTCATGGAAGCAATTCAGATTGCCATTTAAAACAACGAGCGAAGGGCGGTATGTCGAGTGAAAATAATCAGTGGGATTGCCGGAAGGAGCAATTTTCACGCCGTTCGACCAAGTATGACCGTCATAAGTGAAATAGAACCAGTTGTTCGAGTCATCTCCCGTTCCTAGATATATGCCGCACAATTTCCCTTCAAAAGATACTACAGATGGTGCTTCTCTCGACTGATAGTCCAATTGAATCGGCTGCGACCAGGCGTTTCCATCGAAGGTGCAGTAACGGACATAATTGTCGCTGGGCACGAAAAAACAGTACAGGTCGCCTCCCCAAGCTACCAGGCTGGCTCCGTATCGAGATGAATAAGCTGCCCCCATATCGGCGTCGGCAGACCAGGTATTTCCGTCGTAGGTGAAATAGCTCAGATCGACGCTTTCAGCTCTATGAACGCAATACAGGATTCCTTTGTAAATTGCCGCAGCCACAGGAAAACTGGTTATATACGGACGATCCGGATTCTCGCTGGGGGCGAGTCGAATGTCTTGCGACCAGGCTTCTCTGTAAGTTGCGCAATAGACGAAATTGTCCTCGCCTTGCCTTATATTCAAGAGATCATTTTCGAACAATACCAGTGTGGGAGCATTGACCGCCCGGTATGGTGCCTCTGCATGAATGAGGTAATCCCTGTACCATTCAGAATCTACGTAAACGCCTTCGAAGCAAGGGTCCGACCACTGCCGCCCTTTGTGGACCATGTGCAGCATAGCGTCGTTATTTACCGGCAGCGAGAAATTCAGTTGTTCTCTGAGCGTCTCGATCGGCAAAGCATTGGCGGTGCCGTCCGGATAGATTTCATAAAGCATGCCGACCACTCTGTATTGATCGTCAACCAGAACCGCGCCTGAATCTCCTGTTTTCATCGGACCATTCACTTCCAGCAGGTTCGTGTAAGGCTCTCCCTTCCCATCAATGCCAGAGCA
>JAIETE010000045.1 GCA_019745505.1 Candidatus Obscuribacterales bacterium
ACTGGTTGAAGGGGAGTGATATCCCCGGCAAGCTGATGGACGACCTGCGAGAGAAACATCGCCGCGACTCGGGAGAATCCGAACAGCCCAAGCCGGAAGATCACCACGAACCCGACGGCAACGGTCCAGGAGCCGGCGGTGGTGATATGCACGACCACGCAGATCATCACCTCAGAAAACCTGCAGAGGCTCGTGATGCCGACGGCTCTCACGGCCACGACGATCATCACACCAGGCCTTTCGTTTCGGAGGTCAGCGAAGGCGACCCGATCAAGAAGTAATCGGCGCCGGAATCAGCAATGAAGCACTCTTTGCGGGGTGCTCTCATTGCTGATTTTTCTATCGTGTGTTGTACGAAAGCAGATAGTAAAAATGGCGATTCTCAAGAATGCCCTCGCAATCCAAGCCTCGCGACAAACGCATCTTGGTACTAAGGGTGGTGTCACCGACTGGGCGTTTTTTTGTCTTGTTTTCGGACGAAACTGGTTGGCGGGTATGGCTGAATCTCTCCGCGCTGCTAGCTGCGCTAGTGAACAACAACCCCTTGTCATCTGGGAATTTATAGAACATTTGTGGGACGGCACGCTTTTACAACCATTTTTTTATCGCGCACGTTCTGCTGGCAGGTCCATGTACTAGGTTCCAGTATTTGATTTTTCGTAGGCTAGGACATTCTTGTTTTTTATTTCCTGCCTCCGAATCCAAAACTTAACCGACCCAGCCCATTGAGCACACACCTGTTTTCTCGCCACCGCTTACCCGGTCGAGGCAGCACGTTGACTTGTCGGCTTGGTCTCTTACGCCTTGCTTTCCGAGCAGGGCGCTCATCCGTGGGGGTGTAATATGCCCAAAGGTCCAAACAATCTGTTCAGCGGACTGATCCCGCAGAAGCTCAAGGACGAGTTTCTGCAGACATTCCGCTCACTGACAAACCCCCATATTCGCCTGTATTCGCTCGGTCAGTTGGTCTCCAACGCCGGTACGTGGATGCAGTCGATGGCGCTCTCCTGGTTGGTGTACAAACTCACCGACTCGGCTGTTGCGCTGGGGATTGTGTCATTCGCCAGTTACGTGCCGATCTTGCTGCTGACTTATTACGGCGGCATGCTCGCAGACCGCTTCGACAGGCGCACGATTCTGATGGTGACGCAGTTTGCAGGTTTTCTGCAAGCGGCGTTGCTGACGGTTCTTGTGCTGACCGGCGTGCTCAATGTCTGGATGGTTGTTGGTCTTGCACTATTCCTCGGCTGTGTCACGGCTGTCGAAGTGCCCACCAGGCAAGCCTTCATGGGCGACCTGGTAGAGAAGAAAGACCTCACCAACGCCATCAGCGTAAACTCGGCTATCTTCAACATCTCGCGCTTGAGCGGTCCGCTCCTGGCAGGTGTTCTCATCGCTGCGTTCGGCGAAGCAATCTGCTTCGGATTGAACGCTTTGAGTTATCTCTTCGCCGTCTACACGCTTTCGCGTGTGGCCAAGGCTGTAATCGCCAAGCAAAAGGTGAAAGCGGCTGAAGGTGCGCAGGGAAGAGAAAAGCTCATGCAAACGCTCAAGGACCCTCGCATTCGCGGGCTTCTGGCGCTGGCGGCAGTCACATCGATGTTCGGCTTCCAGTACGGCGTTCTGCTACCCATCATCGCCGACAAGATGGTCAATGGCGGTGCGGCGGCGATGAGTATTCTGTCGGCATCCGGCGGCGTCGGGGCTCTGTGCGGTGCCTTGTTTCTTGCCCGTACGGGCAAGTCAATGTGGCTGCTCAAGGGCATCGGAGTCGCCTGCCTGATGCTCGGTTTGTTCACATCGGTGATTGCCTTCTCGCACTCGCTCGTCCTCACGGCGGTGGCGGCGGGCTTTGCCGGTCTGTGTGTGAGCATTCAGTTCTCCGGTGGCAATTCGCTCGTGCAGCAGATTGTCCCTGCCGAAATCAAAGGTCGCATGATGGGGATCTTCTCCGTCTGCCAGCTTGGTTTCACGCCGTTTGCGGGTCTCATGGCCGGCTGGACGGGGCAACACCTGGGCGTCTCGAACGCCCTCCTGATTGCCGGCACTGTCTGCGCCTTGGCTGGCGCAGCATACCTAATTCGCCTCAAGTCTTTGCCGCCCCAAAGCGACAACGGCAACGAGGACTCTCATCTCAAGTAAGGGGGTTATCTATGAACATTGCTTTGATTTGCCGACTCTTCCTTGTGGGAGGGCGCGCGTTCTCCTGCGTGGCTGACTTTGTCGAACTGGCTGGAGGCCCGGAGGCGAACTTCGTTGTTCTGCCGCATGCTTCCGGCGAACCGGCTGAAGTCGCGCAGGACTTCGTGGTAACTCTCAAGGCTCTCGGTGTAAAGGAATCGAAGATTCGCATCGTCATGCCTGGAGAGAAGCTCGAGCTGGATGGAGCCGATGCCGTTTTCATGCTGGGCGGCGATCAGTCTCGACTGGTCGATCTTCTGGCAGAGGAGGGAGTTGCCGAGCTGAAGCGAGCCTTCAAGCGCGGCGTGCTCATTGGCGGTACCTCCGCCGGAGCCGCTTGCATCGGCGAGCTGATGATCTCCGGCGGCATGACCGAGGGCAGTACGGATGCTTCCACGCTCACCACGCGCGATGGTCTGGGCTTGGCTTCCGGGCTGGTTGTCGATACCCACTTCGCGGAGCGCAAGCGTTTTGCACGCCCACCGGCCGCCATGGAGCACGCTCTCAACAAGGGCTATGGCTTGGTGACCGGCGTAGGGCTCGACGAGGACACCGGCATCCTGATCGAATTCGGCAAATGCGGCGCTCCCAGGTGCAAGGCATACGGCGAGGGTCACGTATGGGTTTACGAGCCCAGCGGACGCAAAGCTCGTACCGTGAAGCACCGCCGCAGTCGTGCCGTAGGCCGTGTCAGCGAAAGCAAGTACTCGAAGGGGGATTGCTTCCGTCTGCGGCGCGCACGCTAGTTTCGCCGGTCGGGCAACGAGAGCGGAAGACTTGTTGAGGGGTGTTGTAAAACACTCATCATCAAGTCTCACCGACTCTCGTTGCTTTTTGCGGATGTAATACTAAAAGCGGTAGTAAGAGATGGGGTAAAACAAATCAGCAGAAAAATTGCAGTAAAAAACCTTCCCCAGGGCAGGGCACACATTCGGATGCGTGTGCCCTGCCCGCCCGGTAACATCTCTGCAAACTGCATGTTCGTAAGCCGACTGATTGAAATCAGCCGCCTACGAGCAACCATGCAATCAGCAGATTGGTCAGATGATGCACGTATTGGTCAAAGCCGAGTGAAAGCCAGTACATTTTCATGCTGCGCTTCTGTTCGGCAGTGGCGGTCGGCATATCGTGCGAGCAGAGATTCTTGTAGCGACCCATCATCCGAGGACTTGCTTTGATGCGGTCCATGGTGAAGTGAATGGTAAAGTCCAGAAGGGCAAGCCACCACATCGACGGATTGACGAAGCAGACGATTGCCAGAGTGCACAGAGCGTGCATCAAGCAGTGCAGTGCCAGAGGCGCAGCCCAGCCAGTCTGACGAAACTTCCCCTGCATGTATTCGTTTTGCAAAACGAAATCCGCGAAGAAGTGCTTCAAGTCAAATGCCAGCCACAAGAGCAGGACGGTAGTAATCATTATCGTGACGTCCGAGTTGTTGCGAGGCGTCTTGCTACGAGAAGGGCATGATTGCCGCTTCCAATGCACGCGCGTTTGCGTGTCACTCGTTTCCCTCAGTTGCACCTTTCTTCGCAGCAGTTGCTCGCGCGACAGGACTCGTGACTACGAATAGTCTGCCTGCTGTGCGCGAGTTGGCTGTGGTATTTGCGGAGGAGGTGTTGGAGGGCTAAAGGCGAACGAATGAAACAAGACGAGGTCTACAACCTAGGACGATCCACTGTGCAGTTCAACCGATAGCGCTCTTCAGTTCCCTCTCTTTACAATCGGAAACCCCGGAATCCCCCATTTTTAGAAGACAAGGGGAGTTTGATTGCGTTTCATATTGGCGCGCGTAAAAGAAAACAACCTATTCCAGCTAGCGCTACATTCACCTTCGCAGATCTAACTCTGGGAATTTTCCTTGATGGATTTTTCCAATTCCTGGCAGCAAGAAACTAGCTCTTCAAACAAATACTGGTCAGTTGCTTCAGCCATGGGCAAGTAGATCTTCATGGTTTGCTTCAGGTAATCATCTTGAAACTCGGTGTCTATCGAATCGATTGATTCGCGAACATTGTCGAGGCGGTCAGAGAGTTTGATCAAGCGGGTGGGAATGGGCGCTTGATTCAAGCGATCGTAGTATGTGGTCAATTGCTGGCCGCGACTCAAAGCAGCGTCTCTGGGCGGTTTGCTCAAGGTCGAGACCATAAGGGCAATGTTGCCTGTGAATTGTTGTTCGAGATCGGCTGTTTTTACTTTCCCCTCGGAATTTTCCAGGACGTCGTGCAAGAGCGCCGCTGCAATCACTTCTGTGTCGCGGTATTCCAGCTCCTCGAGCAAAACAAGAGCAACGCGCATAGGATGGATTATGTAGGGTTGAGCGGTCACGCTCTTGCCTGGACGGCGAACCTGCTTTTCATGTACTTCTTCCGCCAAAGCCAGAGCCTTCCAGAGCAATGCTCTTTCTGCCGCCTTGAAGTCGTCCAACTGGCTTACCAGCCTGTGTCTGACCACTCCTGCCAAACTCTTTTTCTTCATCGGAAATTTCCACTTCCTGGCAATCCCGTCGCCGAGATTCGTGTCACATCTCTTAGATTATACGGGCCTGAGAAAAGTCTCGTGCCTCCTGGCATCCCTTCGCCACCTCGCTTGACACATCCTCCTGCGGCTTGCCTTTCAGGCAATCATTGCAAGAGTTGCCAGCCCGCTCACGATTTTGTCACAGTGCCGGCTCTACGCTGATATCGCCGACCAGGACAACGACATTGTTGAGAGGCTTGGAGCGTGTATGCAAGAAAGTTTTGAGTCGACTGCCTCCAATGCTCAGGCTGAAGGAGAAAGAAAGAAATTCGATAGTTTGAGTGATTTGATTTCGCGCGATTTTTTTGGTCTGCCGCCGGGTCAACCGGTTCAAGAGAGCCGGCACATGATTTCAAGTCCCAATTTGAAAGATTTCAATGTGTCATCGATTGATGTTGAGCATTTGTTGGCTGACGAGAAAATCAGCCGTGGACTGATTCATGGCGGTGTGACAAGAGCTGATTTGAAGGAAGTATCCAAAGCCGCGCACACTAGTGGTGATGCGCGTAAAGAGAAGACTGCAGCTTTTCTAGATACGCACTTTGACGAC
>JAIETE010000123.1 GCA_019745505.1 Candidatus Obscuribacterales bacterium
CGGCAGGCTGCCGCCCGGCCGAGGATATTACTTCGGCTCGGCCGCTAGAAGTATCTCTGCCGCTTCCGGCGCCAGTTTCAATGTAACTTCAACTTCCAGTCCGCCGCCTTCGCGGTTGCGAACTTGCAGTGTTCCACCACAGGCTTCCACACAGCTTTTCACAATGGCAAGCCCGAGTCCTACACCACCGGTATCACGACTGCGAGATTTCTCTGGGCGGAAGAAGGGCTCGGCAAGATGTTTCAAAGCTTCAGGAGGAACACCTGGTCCGCGATCCTGAATAACAATAGAAACGGCGTTCCCGGCGACCGTAGCCCTAACTGATATAGGCGTCCCATCTCCGGCGTAACGAACACTGTTGCGCAGAACGTTCGAAAACGAGCGTTCAAGCAGCAATCTGTCGCCGATAACGGATAAGCCATCGGCTATGTCAATTTCTGCCCGTTCTTTCAAACCCAGTCTGTCTCTCAGCTCGTAAAAAACCTCCTCGATGTTCACGCTCACCAGATTTCTGCTTTGCCCCTGGAATTCGGCTTTGGAAAAGGCAATCAGCTCATTGATGAGGTGATTCATCTCCTCTACTTCTTCACGAATATCGTCTATTAGCGCCTTCTGGTCCTTAGTCGACGACTCATCTAAAATCTCCAGCGCCACTTGCAGCCGAGCCAGAGGAGAGAACAACTCATGCGAAATGTCGGCAAGAAAGCGCTTTTGACCACCGACAAAACCGTTCAATCTTTCGGCCATACTATTGACCGCATCCGACAAACGCCCGATCTCATCCTTGCGCCGCGTTTCCAAACGCGTGTCGAATTTGCCTTCGGCAATACGTTCGGTCGCCAGCGTCAAATCGGAAAGCGCTCTTGTGATGCGGTAGATGAAAGGCAACCAAAACACAATAGACAAAATTGCTATGGCACCGCCAGCCATCGCCAGCACTTTAAAATCAAGCAGCAAGCCCGTTTGCCAGATATTGTCGGTAGATGCAAGCAGCACGGATGGACCGGGACGAACATATTTTTCACCGGCCAAATCAATGCGTGTACCGAAATAGAAGTGATCCGGCTTAGTCGTATGAATCAAAAAACGCCCATGCGCCGGCATAGGGAGCCGCGGCATTCGCATTGCAGCGGAAGACATAGGTGGTTCACCGAATGGCATTCCATAAGGTACTCCGTGAGGTCCATCTGGTGGTCCTCCCTCTGGCGGCGGAGGCTCGGAACGCAAGAGAAGATTGTCACCGCCTGACAAAAGAATCCTCTGGCGTTTCGTTGCATGAGGATAAATACGCTCTACTCGCCTGGTAAAAGTTTTCCACCCTGGAAATCCGCGCTCCTCCGGTGGAAACGCTTCAAATATTGCGCCCGTGCCATTTTTAATTCTCGAGCCGACCGGAGCCACAACCGCAAACGGCGGAGCAATAGGTTTTCCATGCATCCCGAAATGAGGAGGAGGAAGAGGAAAAACAAATTGATCGAGAACGGAGTTAGGCAAATCAAGTTTCTCACCGGCAATTTGATGACCTTCCAGATCGAAAACACTAAATTTCACATGGTAGAGCCCACCGAACAAATCCAGCACTTCATCCCATTTTGTCTCTGGAGAAGAGCGCAACTGATTGCTGACCGCATCGGCTACAGTGTCAACTTTGTCTCCCAGAGGGCTCTGCATAAGGGCATCCCAACCGGCTCCGAACTGAGTGTTGAAAACTATGAATACTACGGCAATCAGCGCAGAAAGGTACAACACAAGCAGCGCCAGTGTTTCAACATACAATGACTGAGCCAGTTTCATCTCCCCATCTCCTGAGGAGGAATCAACATGTACCCAACAGATCTGACAGTGCGGATAAACTTCGGACTTTTGGGGTCGTCACCCAACTTGCGCCTAAGCGCCGAGACGTGCACATCAATGGAGCGATCGAAAACGTCATAGTTTCGATCGCGAATTTCATTGAGTAACTGCTCACGGCTCTTGATGCGTCCGGCAGCCTGAGCCAGAACGACCAGCAAATGATATTCCACCGGTGTCAATGCCAACGTCTCGCCGTTAAGTTTGGCGCTATGAGCGGCTTGCGATATAACCAAGCCACCGACAATGATCTCCTCGTCCCCATCAGCCTTTCCATCGGCGAGCGTTCGCCCTGTCCGGCGCAATACAGCCTTGAGACGCGCGAGAAGCTCACGAGGGGAATACGATTTGGGCAGATAGTCATCGGCGCCAATTTCCAAACCGACGATTCTGTCAGTCTCATCGCCCAGCGCAGTCAGCATCAATACCGGCACAGTCGACGTTTCTCTTATTCGCCGCAAGATTTCAAAACCATCCATCTGCGGCAGCATTACATCAAGAATCACCGCATCCCAACTGCCTTCCGCCATCATTTTCAGAGCTGTTTTGCCTTCGTGTGCAAAGCTGACTACATAACCGTAGCGATGCAAATAATCGCTAATCAAGCGGCAAAACTTGATGTCATCATCGACAAGCAGCAAATTCTGGCGAGGCGTCGTTTCCTCTGAAGCAAGCTGCGTTTCCGGTTCGCTCATAACGTTTGCGTTCAAATCCAAAGCCCTATTGGCGTCGCCCAATTCAATCACATGCGGAGGGGAAGTGAAAATCCACTTCGATCTTTTAATTCTCCCTTTAATACGTAAAGGAATTGTGTGGAAATCTAACCAATTTAAAGAAGGTGATCAGTCGGCCGGTCCGAAGGCCGAAGACTGAACGATTCAACTCCGGGCAGGCGCAACAGTGAATTCTTCCACCAACTTAACGCTGCCTCAACGCTGGCAATCTCAATATAGGGCACGACCCCGGACCCTATTTTGAGGAAACGAAAATGGCAAGACCTGAAGTCGGCAGCGACGATTTTGAGCGCAAAGGCGCTAAGTCAAACGGAAGTGACAATGCAGCATTGGAAGGAGAGAAGGAAAGCGGCGGCAACGGGCTGAATAGAGAATTCGCCGATACGATCATGTCTCAGGCCAAACCTTCATCGGGTTCCGATCAAGAACGCAATGCAGCCAAAGGCGAAGCAAGCGGCTCTTCAAACGCAGAGAAAGCCGGGAGCGATGACAAATTAAATACGCCGCTCGCGGACGGCGCGGGAACCGGCATGCGCGCCGAGACAAAGCCGGAATCAGCGGGCACAGGACCAAAGGGAGCAGAGAGTAAATCAATGGAAGGTCTTTCAGGCGCAGGGAAACTGGCTCCCGCAGGAGTCGGTGACGCCTTTCCTTCGAGCGCGCAATTACTCAATCAACTCAAAGTCTAGCGCGGCTAAATCTTGAACAAAATGCGCGGCGGGCAGCGGTTGCAACAACTGCCGCCCGCCCGGAAACCCTTTATACTTGTGCTCCTTTGTCTATAGGAGCATCGGATTGCCCGATCTGGTCGTGAAACGGGCTTTCGGTGTTTTCTGCCTATTGATCTCTGCCAAATACCTTCTGGCAAAGTGATTTCAATGCACTACCGGCGCCGGAACAGTACCAACGGACTGCCCCGACGACTTTCTTGTTTCAGCAAGTTTCATCAGTCCATCGATATGATCCATCAGGTCCAATCCGGTTTTCCCAGGATCGAAATTCAAAGTCTGATTCAACTGATTGAGTCGATCGAGCAAATGCATTTTCGCGTTTGCCTGGCCGAAAACCTGTATTTCACACCAACCTACCTTTGTTAGCAACTTGGCGGATGCGGGAGGTGGCGTCGCGGACTTCAGCAGCGGGTCGTCCAATTGCTGCGCAATCTTTTGCGCTTGCAGTGATTGTTCAGGTGCCGGGCTTTGACCGGCGTTCATGACGCCCGCCCCTGGCATGCCCATACCTCCGCCAAATCCGGGCATCCCCATCATGCCAAAACCTGTCATATTCAAAAGCGTGTTGCCGACGGCGGCCAGTTTGGACAATCCCTGAGTGCGACTCGACTGACCAGCTTCCTGCGAGGAATTATCGGCTATTGCTCTGCCCTCAGCGCCAAATGGCTTCATATGCAGCTTCTTTTCCGCATATTTTTCGAGTGCATCGGTTCTGTCACTCAAATCCTGACCAGTCGTCGGATTGCCGAAAGCTTTAGTCTCCATCCGGCTGAGCCTGTCAGACAATTGATCTCCAGCGTGGCTTTCTCCCAGAATCGCTTTTTCAAGAGCTGTCACGTGGGGATAGTCCGAACCTCCACCACTTTCACCACCGGCTCCTTCGGAGCCTGAGCCGTATGCTGCATTTTCTCCGCCCGAACCGCCGTCTGAATCTCCACCGTCAAGGCGCTTGTCCGCGGCTGCGTCGCTCGAATACTCCGCTTTGAACGGATTTTTGTGCAGGGTCTTATCCGCGTAGTCATACAAAGCATCGGTGCGAGCACTCAAATCATCGCTGTCGGAAACCTTGTTAAAAGCCTTGCGCTCCATGCGCTCCAGACGCGTGGGTAAAGGCTCGTACGCGAATGTCTGCCCAAGAATGGTCTGCTCGATGGCTGTTACACGCGGATAGGCATCCGCGGTGCTATCGCTCGAATCAACGTCTGTATTTGCCGCGGCGTTTGCTCCGGCCGACGCCACCGACTGTACTGAAACCGCCTTGCCCAACGCCGAATTTGTTTCGGACGCTTTAGCAGGTGCCCCCGCAGTGGACAATAACGAGATGGAAAACGCCAGAAAGATTGCTGCTCGCATGAACAAACCTACTTCCGAATGATGTGACCCCGAACCGAATGGTAAGTCTACTTCCTTATAGGCGCCAGGTTTTTTGTCTCATGATCTCGCAAACGCCCAACTGGCTGGCAATTCAAACGTAATTAGCGGTAATTGGACGGCATCGGACCGGAGTAGGAGCTGTGTGTGGGAAACCGTGTTCTTCATTTTTCACTTTGGGTCTATGGTCTAGGCAAGATTGTCCCTTTATTGCACAACTCCGATAAAAATGTGGCCAGGTGTTTCAGGCGAGCAATTCGCTGAAGATTCCGAACAGCAGGGCAAAAGCCCTGAGCAACCTAATCGTCTCGCCGACGAAGGAACCATGCTTCTAGCGCAAGGTGGACCGGCACGGCGCGGACAACCCGAACAGACGCGTCAGAATCCGGAGCCAATCGGCGTCGCGACGATGAATGCAGACGGCACGATTGTCCTCAACCTTCATCACCATGGCGCTGTCGATGCGGATGCGGAGATAAGCTACACGCGCAGCGACAAACAGTA
>JAIETE010000037.1 GCA_019745505.1 Candidatus Obscuribacterales bacterium
TACCATTGCAATGGATGACCATATACAAGCCGTAATCACGATCATTGGTATGACATGCGACGTCATGGGTGGTCTGTATTTGGCTTATGATTTGCTCGGTGGTGAGAACGGACCTCTGGCGCGATTGACCAAGATCGTCAATTACAGCGTTCTTCTAGTGCTCCTTTTCCTTACCACAATGGGATTCAAGTTTGCGCTGATCGTCGGACTGTCCTTTGGAACTGCTCTGGGATTGCACTTTGATCGAGCGGGAAAGGGCATTCCAGACACCAACAAGTTTCTCCTTGCTACCGCGATACTGCGTGGTGTCGCAATCGCCGCCGCAGTGTGGATCAAAGAAAACCATGTCTTAGGTTTGGTCATGGGCGTGCTCGTCTTCATTATGTCGATGGTCTTGCCGCGATTGAAAGTTTCGCCAACGCAGCTCTACAATACCGGCAAAAAGCCGCAGCTGACATGGAGGCAAGTAGTGATTGCTTTCATTCTGATGGGCGTTGCAATCTCGTCAGGTCTAATTGGCGCTAGTATCGCCCATGGTGATGCTCGTACAATCGGTTTTGTAATCAAATTTGGATTGACTTTTGGCTTTGCGATTTTTGTGACTTCGATCATTAGTCCAGTCATCGAATGGTACTCCGACAATCTGCCACCACAGTCATTCGGTACCGCCGGTGTAGCTCTGTTCATCATCGGTTTCGTCATTCAATCAATTCCGTCCTTCGCCACGATTTTCGATATGACGAAATAGGCCCGGCGGCGGCTCGCGGCCCGATAGATTCTATGGACCTTGCGTTGTGTTTTTCGTTGCGAATCAGTCGATCAAAATAGTCACGTCGCCAAAGTTCTCCCCGGCTATCGAGGATCTCATTGGCTTTTTTCCGTGGAGGCATTCTAATGAGAATCAGCGTAGGCGAGCCGCCGACGCTTCTACAATAGTGATTTCAAATCAGCTGCGAAGTTTGGATACGAGATTCTTGGCGATTCGGTCTCTTCTAGTTGCAAATTCTTATCGCAAACTAGCTGTGCCACCATGCCGGTCATGGCGAGGCGGTGATCATCTGCGGTTGCCCAGTCAGAGCCGCCCTTCAGTCGTTGTCCGCCGCGGATGGTAAAACCATCTTCGCGCAATTCAATTTCTGCACCGGCCCCGCGTAAATTATTGGCGATCAATGCCAGACGATCGGATTCTTTGTGGCGCAACTCTTCTGCGCCTGAAACAGAAAGCTCTCCTTTGCTGAGAGCTCCTGCCAGAGCCAAGATCGGTATTTCATCTATGCCTCGAGCAATCTCCTCACCGGTCACGGTTGCAGATGAAAGTTCGCCGTTATAGCGGACACGAATGTCCGCGACCGGTTCTCCGGAGAGTGAATTGACTCCAATTACTTTTATGTCTGCATTCATCCGCGAAAGAACATCAAGAATGAGGGTGCGACCGGGATTTATGCCGACGTTTTTAAGTGTGATCGATGAGCCTGGAATAATCGCTGCTGCCACCATGAAGAAAGCAGCCGAAGAAATGTCGGCGGGAACAACCATGTCCTTCGCCGGAATTTCGTTATCTAAAGCTTTCACGCTCGTAGTTAGCTCATCCGGCGCATCAAAAGGAATTCCCAAATAAGTAAACATGCGCCGCGTATGATCGCGTGCCGGGAAAGGAAGTTTTACCGTAGTCTTTCCACTCGCTTGCAAACCCGCCAGCAAAATGGCAGTTTCCACCTGCGCAGATGCAACATCCAGATCAAATGTTTTTCCTGTCAGAACTCCGCCCTTGATGCGAAAAGGCGCCAGACCCTCGGTTTTTACCCAGGAGATTTCAGCTCCCATTTCAGCGATACGCGTGAGCACTCGCTTCATCGGGCGCTTGCGCAGTGACGCATCTCCGTCGAATTCATATTCATGGGGACGACCGGCAAGAAGCCCTGACAGCAACCGAATTGTCGTCCCGCTGTTGCCTGCGTCCAGAATCGCTGTGGGCGCGCCGATACCTTGCAAACCCTTCGAATTGACAATAGCCGTAGGCGTTTCCGTGCCGTCGGGCAGCTCGATATCCACGCCCGTCGAGCGCAAACATGCGACCGTACTCAAGCAGTCATGAGCGGGAGAAAGTCCTTCAATCTTGGATGTGCCGGTGGTCAGGCAGGCAAACATAAGCGCTCTGTGCGTTATGGACTTGTCGCCCGGGACGGCTATTGTGCCTTGTAATGCTTTATGCAAAGCAAATCACTCTTAATGACAGTAATTGAGACCGTTATTGTAAGATGTTTTCGACCTAAGTCTCATCACCTTTACTCCAAAGGTTCACATTAAAGCGGAGAACGGCCGTCTACATGTTGCGATTTTTTACTTCCGGCGAATCTCATGGTCCCACTCTCACGGCGATAGTCGACGGCATGCCCGCCGGTTTGATGATCGACATAGATGCGATAAATGCTGAGTTGGCGGCGCGGCAGCAGGGCTATGGCAGAGGCAATCGTCAAAAGATTGAGACAGACACGGTTTCATTTGTCGGTGGTGTCAGACATGGTGTCACTACTGGTGCGCCAATCACTTTGATGGTCGCCAATCGCGACTTTGCCAATTGGAAATACGTTATGTCCGTAGAGCCAACGGATATGACCACTCCGGAGGCCCGTGAGCAGTCCGACAAAAAGGCGATTGAGCGTTTTCGCCCCGGCCACGCAGATTTGGCCGGAACTCTTAAATTCGATCAATCCGATATTCGTGATGTTTTGGAAAGAGCCAGTGCACGTGAGACTGCTGCCCGCGTCGCCGTGGGCGCGCTTTGCCAGCAATTGCTCGCCGCTATCGGCGCGCGTTCGGTGAATCATGTCGTGCAAGTCGCGTCGGTGAAGTGCGCCGTCTTGCCGGTAGATATATCTCTTGATGAAGTTGAGAAATTAGCTTCTGAGAGTGAACTTTCAGCTACTGATAAATCTGTTGAAGAGGCGATGAAAGACGCGATCAAGGCAGCCTGGCAGGACGGAGACAGCCTGGGTGGGGTTGTCGAGGTTTTAGTGGACGGTTTACCTGTGGGTTTAGGCAGCTACACACAGTGGGATAGAAAAATAGATGGTCGTATTGCACAGGCAGTCATGAGTATTCAAGCGTTCAAAGCTGTAGAGATTGGGGATGGCGTCGTATCGGCGTCTCTGCCTGGCTCGCAAGTGCACGACTCACTGTATCCGTCTGATAAAAACGGCAAGGATTCAGTTTTGCCGTTCAAGCGCAAAACTAATCATGCCGGTGGAATCGAAGGCGGTATGACCAATGGCTCTCGCCTGGTCGTGAGAGGTTACATGAAACCCCTGCCGACTATGCGCAAGGGTTTGGATTCCCTGTCTTTTCCGGAGTTTGAAGCCGCTCGCGCGCACTATGAGCGCTCCGACGTCTGTGCCATTGCCGCTGCATCGGTAGTAATGAAAGCCATGGTCAATTACGTTTTGGCAGATGCGCTGCTTGAGAAGTTTGCTTGTGATTCGATAAGGGCTCTCAAAGAGAGTTTTGAATCGTATACTTTGCGGGTGCAAAATTTTGCATCCAAGGGAGACCAGGCGGAAGCAAAAACCGCCAATCTGAACGTTGAAGAGGGACCGGAATTGATAGGGGAGTTCTAATCATGACAGTGTCACGACACAAAACGCGTCACCGTGGTCCCGTAATCACAATGCTGTGGAACACGGCTCTAGAGGTGCGCACCAGAGTAGCAGTCGGTGCCGGAGCGAGAACAAAGTTGTCCGGCATACTTGCACAGATAAATGCCGGTAAACGGGTTTTGGTTCTATGCCAACCGACAACAGCCGTTCAATGGCTCCGCGAAGTTTTGGGAGCGATTCCCTCGGAAGACTATCAAGTCACAACGCTGGAAGTGCCGGATGGCGAGACGTGCAAAACCACCGAGTGGCTCTTGCGCGTTTGGGAGCACTTGCAGGAGCGCCGCTTCGATCGTCGCGATACTATCGTCGCGCTGGGAGGCGGTTCCGTTACCGATCTTGCCGGGTTTGCCGCATCGACTTATTTGCGTGGATTGAACCTGGTCATTGTTCCAACTTCTCTTCTCGCGCAAGTTGATGCTGCCATAGGTGGAAAGACCGGCATTAATTTGCCGGCCGGCAAAAACCTGGCAGGAACATTTTTCTTCCCGAAAGCCGTTCTTGCTGACCCGGAATTGCTTGGCACCTTGCCGAAGAAGCAGTTTACGTCCGGTTTGGCTGAGATCATCAAATACGCGATGATTGAAGAAACCGTAGCGAAACACACCGACTACGAAGTAGGACAAAAGCGTCTGTTTGATGTACTCCAACACTTCGTCGAAAGTGATTTCGATCCTGAAGACCCTGTTTGCGCGGGTTTGATCACCAGCTCTATCAAGATGAAGTTGTTTGTTGTAGGACGCGATCCGCATGAAGGCGGATTGAGACGTGTTCTTAACCTCGGTCATACTCTCGGGCATGCCCTCGAGAAAGTCGCCGACTACAGGCTAACTCACGGCGAAGCGGTGGCCATCGGACTTGCTGCTGTAACCAGACTGGCTGTTTCTCTCAAGAAATTTCCGAAGGGCGACGGCGAGAAAGTGATCAACCTTCTTGAAGGCGCTGGACTGCCGGTTGAGTTGCCGCCAGGCATCGACAAAGCAAAACTCGTCGATTCTATGTCTCACGACAAGAAACGCGAAGGAGAGGCGCTCAAACTCGTGCTGCCGACTACGAAGATTGGCGTAGTAGACTACGAGTTCTCGCTTCCTATGAGCGATCTCGGCAAGCTTATCTAGTCGTTCGACACCAATTCAGTGAAGCCATGAAAAAACAGCAACCATTGCAAGTTGCCTTTCAGGGAGCGCCGGGTGCGTTCAGCCACAGGGCAGGGCAGATTTTTACCCAGCAGAACAATCTGAGCGAAGATGCGAAGTATGTTCCGTGTCGATCGTTTGATGAAGTGTTTGAGTCGGTGCTCGATTACAAGTGCGCACTGGGCGTGATACCACTGGAGAATACTTCCATCGGTTCAATCGTCGCCAATTTCGACCTTCTCTACAAGCATCCCGTGATGATGGTGGGGGAGATATATATTCCGATACACCATCAGCTGATCGGGTTCGAAGGGACTTCTCTAAAGTCCATA
>JAIETE010000096.1 GCA_019745505.1 Candidatus Obscuribacterales bacterium
GGGATAGGCATCATGAACATCATGCTGGTCTCGGTCACCGAGCGTACTCGCGAAATTGGAATTCGAAAAGCAATTGGCGCCAAATTCGGCGACATTCTCTGGCAATTCGTTCTGGGAAAGTCTGGAGCAACTAACGATGGACCTGGACAGAAAACGCGCGTCCTAGATTCGACGGTGGCAAATTCCGATACCAAAGTTGTTAGTGGAGCGGCTGCGGCAGACAAGAGCAGTGTGGCAATGTCGGGAAGCGCTCCTGCGGGAGATAAGGTTAGCGATGTCACCGGAGCACGAGTCGTAGGACCTGGCGCTGCGCCGTCAGACGCTTCGAAGAAGACAGAGCTTGGAACGTCAGGGCATGGTTCCGCTGACATTCTTGGTGTTACAAGTGGTGACGACGAAGGCGGGACATCGATTGATGACTTCAATTTACCGGAAGTTGATTTGCTCGGGGATGTGGATGAGAAAGAGAAAGTCGAGGAATTGACTGAAGTCGATGAGTCTGAAGAAGCAAAACTCGAAGACGAAATGCACTACGAGCTAGCGCTCGGGCTGCAGCTTTACACGTCAATCGCTGAGGCTCCCTATGGTGCGTATCACTACTTGACCAGAGAGGGGGATACTGTTGAGAGTGTTGCACGTGAAATTGTTGGCGATGAGAGAACAGCACCACTGGTTTTCTCACTCAATAAGGAACACATTCTCGCTAGCACCGAATATGGTGTTCATCCTTTCAAGGTAGGTGTGATGGTACAATTGCCCACACCGCGTGATCTCAAGCATTTCTTCGGCGGTCAAACATAAGCTTCGCGAGCGATTGCAAGTTTTCCAAAGTCCGGATATCCACTGATGTCACTTCCGCCCCAGACAAAAATCCGCCTGGCGACACCTGATGATGCTGAAGCATTGGTAGCGCTGATTACCGAGCACGCTGTGTTTGAAAAGGAAGCTTACAATCCTGAAGGAAAATTGGAAAAAATTCGCGAGTGTTTAGCGGCGGACCCGCCGCCTTTCACTTGTTTGGTTGTGGACACGGAAAACGGCGTGCAGGGCTATTGTACGTACATGAGCCAGTACGATAGCTGGTATGGCGAGCCGCATATGAGTGTCGACGCACTTTTTCTGCGCGAGCATCTACGTGGTGCATCAATAGGGAAAGCGCTGATGGAAAGCGTCAAGGAAGAAGCTACGAGACTTGGCTATAAGTCGGTGCGGCTGATGACACCATCTGACAACACAGGTGCTATTAAGTTCTATGAAAAGCTGGGCGGAGAGCCGGCTTCCAAGCTCTGGTTCTGGTTCCAAATCTAATCTATCGTTTTATCTTCATTGGCATGCTTCAGGCGGCTTCTATAAAAAGCTGCTATAAAGGCTGCGGAAGACTTGGAGATGCAAATGAAAACAGCTTCGTTGATCGCGACACTTTTTTGCGCTGCTATGGCAGCAAATACGATCGTTGTGCCGTCTATGGCGCAGAAGTCAGGAGCCGTAAAACCTGTTGCCTCAAAGAGTGACATAGGGGCCTCGGCGCAGAAAAGTTCTGCAAAAATTCCATCGGGCGCAAACCCAAAGGGTGTCACTTTGATTCCCTCGAGAGGTTTCAGTGGCGAATTGACGGAAATCGCGAAGTCGAATTACCAGTGGACAGGCGTTGCTGTCTCCAGGAAGAACCGGGTATTTGTCTGCTACCCTCGTTGGTCCAATATGGGACCTATATCTGTGGGCGAGTTGCTGCCGGATGGCTCCGTTAGTGCTTTTCCTGATAAGAAGTGGAATGAATGGATTCAAGGCGGCAAGGTCGTTGGAGAAGAGTTTATTTGTGTGCAGTCTGTCTACTGCGATAGCAGTGGCGCGCTCTGGATACTCGATCCTGCTGCACCAAAATTTCAGGGGCCAATAACCGATGGGGCAAAACTGATCAAAGTAAATCTTGCAAGCAATCGAGTTGAGAAGGTTTATCCGCTCAGCAGTGTTGCTCCTAAAGACTCATATCTCAACGACGTACGGATTGATACCAGACGGCAGGTAGCATACATGACTGATTCCGGCCTTGGTTCAATCGTTGTGCTCGATCTCAGAAGCGGCAACGCGCGACGCGTTCTGGATACCAGCCCTTCGGTGAAAGCAGAAGACATAAGAGTCGTGATTGATGGAAAACGCTGGGGGGTCATGCCTGATGGCTCTGTTCGGAAAGTTCATGCAGACGGAATTGTTCTCGATAAAAGCGGAGAGTATTTGTACTACCAGGCTTTGACCGGCAAAACACTCTATCGCGTTGCTACCAAAGATCTTCGAAATGAGAAGCTAGCCGCGAAGGAATTGAATACCAAAGTTGAAAAGGTAGCAACTACCTGTCCGGCAGATGGTATCGAATTTGGTGCCGACGGAAAGTTGTATGTTACTTCTATTGAAGACAGTTCGATCAAGAGTCTGAATCTTTCCGCTGCAAAGAAAGAACTTACCACTGTGATAAAAGACAAGCAATTGGTGTGGCCTGATTCGCTTTCTTTGCGGGGTGACGGCTATTTCTATGTGACTTGCTCACAGATAAACCTCGGGCCAAAGGCGCCTACACCTTATAAGATCTTCCGTTTCAAGCCAAAGGACTAAGTCTTCCGTTTCGAGCCAAAGAGCGAAGTCTGAGCCAAAGGGCTATGTCTTTCGTTGTCGAATGACTATGTCTTCTGGTTTCAGCAGAAGGTCTAAATCTCACAGTTCGAAGTGAGGCGCTAAGTCTTACTGCTATGGAGAGATTACTTCGTCGCGGTGCAGGCGGATGCTGTGGCTTTTGCCTCTGCCATTTTCTTCACTTCCGCAAGACGGTCTTTCACGCCTTTGATGGTTTGTGTGTTTGTGAGTTGGCGCAAGAAGGGTACCGGCAGGTCCAGTAGAACGAACGATTGAAGCGAAACGTCAGTGGCCTTTTCGCCTGGAATTTCGTTCAGTTCCCACTTGCCTTCGAATGCCTTGAATTTGTCAGAACTCACCATTTTGTATGCAACTTCTTTATCGCAGGTGTACTTTTCTACGTAAGTGCAGGTCGCTGTCTTGACGATAGGCAAATCTTTGAAGTGCTCTTCGAGCGTGGCTTCGCGGTCACTGGTCTTCAACTCTTTGACGTGAGAGCCGGGTTTGTAGCGCAGCTCACGGATGCATTCATAAACAATGCGCGGCTCCGCTTGCACTTTTATGTGATCGGTAACGCCGGGAAATTTTTCGCACTTAGCCGATACCATCGGAGGTGCCGCCATGGACGCAGATACAATCGCGCCAACTGCCAACGACGTGAGAAATCCCCTTTGCATTTACCTTGCTCCTGCTACAAAACGAGAGAGCGAGTCTACAACGACTTTCAGGCGCTTGCCAGGTGGAAATTCTGAGCAGATTTGAACCAATTCGCTTGACAGCCGGCGAAAAGTAAAGTGGTGGCGCTGAAAGTTAAGACGAGATGGCTTTAACCTTCGAACTTAAAATTCGCTTTCAAAACATGTCAAGTGATTTCGACCGGCATTGTTTTGTTACGGACGAAATTTGCTAGTTCGCTGCACGAATTTCGGCCGCCTTCTGATCAGCAAGCTCGGCGCTGTCTTTCTCGCCCAGGGCGCGCAAAAGTTTTGCTGTAATCATGTAAGCATCTGCTACTTGCGAGCTTTTGGGTCCGAAGCGGTTTTCCTTAAGAGACACTACTTTGTCGTAGAACTCCAGAATCTGTGCGGTTCCAGACCCAAAAGTGTTGTGTGTCATTGCGAAGTCAATGTCTACAAGCGCGCAGTCATCGCCGGTTTTCAGCTGTTTTAGCCACAATTGGATCAGTTTGTCGTGCATCTCTCTTGCGGCGGCAAAATTGCCCCTCCGCTCATAAATTTCCGCCAGGTGAATGAAGCAAGTCGCGAGCTTTGCATCGTCCTGGCTGCCGGGATATTGGAGCAGCTTCATGGCACGCTCGTAATTCTGCTGGGCTTCGGGCATATTGCCGCCATTTTGCTGCAAAAGGGCGGAGCTGAGCAGCCCTTCAATCTCCGCTTTGTAATTGGTTTTGCCGCCTGAGCGCATGGCAATCAGCGCAATGATGGTTGCTCCGACGGCAACCGCGGCAATGACAAGTTGAGTAATGTCAGGCATTTGCAGAATAACTCGGATGAATAGCCAGCATATTTTACAATTAGGGTCCTTATGTGGGGCGAGATCATGGACACATTAGTCAGCGATTGTTTAAACGTATTCGAATACGAAGCTCGCGCCAGGACTTCATTGGCGGAAATGGCGTATGACTACTATTCGGGTGGCTCGTGGGATGAAGTCACTCTGCGCGAGAATTGCTCTGATTTTGCAAAACTTGCGATTATGCCGCATATGCTGGTTGATTTGACCGAGCTCGACATGTCGACCGAACTTTTCGCAGACAAAATCTCGATGCCGATAATTATCGCGCCTACCGCTTTTCATGGGTTGGCGACTTCCGAAGGTGAGGTTGCGACTGCACGAGCCGCTCATCGAGCGGGGACGATCATGACTCTCAGTACGCTCGCCAATTGCTCGATTGAAGAAGTCGCCTCTGCTTCGCAGAGTCCGAAGTGGTTTCAACTCTATGTCTATAAAGATAGAGAGGTAACTAGGGACTTGGTCCAGAGAGCGGAATCTGAAGGATACAAGGCTCTTGTTTTGACGGTTGATTCGCCGATTCTAGGGCGCCGTGAGAAGGATGTGCGCAACAGATTCAAGCTGCCGGAGAATTTTAGACTGGGGCATTTCGAAGGTAGCGGCATCTTCTCCAATCTTCCGGCTGATGTTGCGGATTCAGGCTTGGCTGCTTATATCGGCAGTTTGTATGACACGTCACTGAGTTGGAAACACGTTGAATGGTTGAGTGAAATCACAAAACTTCCAATCTTGCTGAAGGGTATTCTTCGTGCTGATGATGCTGCTCTTGGGGTTGAAAATGGTGCGGCTGGAATAATTGTTTCCAATCACGGCGGTCGACAATTGGATTCGGCGCCGTCCACGATCAG
>JAIETE010000154.1 GCA_019745505.1 Candidatus Obscuribacterales bacterium
TCTCCAGCATCTCCGCCAGGTGAACTGTCTTGCCGCCCGGTGCTGCGCATAAATCGACGATAGTTTCGCCCTTTTTCGGTGCCACTACCAGTGAAACAAATGCGGCAGCCTCATCTTGGACGACAAAAAAACCTTCATCAAAGCCAGGCAATTTTTGCGGCGAGCCGCGAAATGATTTCCCGCCTTCTTTGCCTTCGAAAATAAGACAGGCAGGTACGAGATGACCGGCTCGGGCAGCGAAACCATTCTTATTCATAATTTCGAGCATGGTTTGAGGTTCTACGCTTACCTCCGAAACTCTGATTGTCAAACCAGGCTCTTTCTGAGACCAGTTAAGCAAAGCATGGGTTTCAGCGATACCATAAAATTCAATCCACTTCTCTATCAACCATGCCGGTAGTGAATATCTGACACTAAGTACTTCCGGTTCGCTGTCATTAGTTAGTGAGTCAGTATTGACGAGATTGGCGAGCTCGGACTTTTCTTTGCCACGCAGATATCCGCGCAATACGCCGTTCGTATAACGCACAAGCCCCTCGTGACCAAACGCCCGGGCCAACTTATTCGAAGTGTCCAAAATTGCATGTTGCGGAGTTTCGCTGAGACTTTCCAGTTGAAAAAAAGCCATTCTTAGCAAATTGCGCAGGAGGGGCGGCATTTTTGCAAGCGGCTCCTTGCTGACTGTTTGAATCTTTTGATCGATGAGATTCTGGTTGCGGACGACTCCTTGAACAATGGCAGTGACGAAAGCACGATCCTTTTCGCTCAATTGATGTCTGTCAAATCCGGCAGCAAGGGCGAGATTGGCATAAGCTCCATCCTTCTCGATCTTGATAAGAGTTTCAAGAGCAAGTTTTCTTGAAGCCATGCCTTGAGAATTACTTTCTGTGCCGCCCGTATTCGCGCGTGCCGAATTTGCTCCTTTTGAGGGAGCTTCACCTGAACCTTTACCGGAGCCCTCTGCTGAAACTCTATCGGCGCCTTTGCCGGAGCCCTTAGCTGAGCCCCTACCCGAGCCTTTTTTTCGATCTTGGCCAGCGGCAATGCGAGCTGCCTTTTTAGGTCCAATGCGCGAACGAGAACCGGAAGGTTTAGTCGAGTCGCGAGATGCGGACGAATCTTCAGAAGACTCAGAATCCTTGGACATTAGTCAAAATGCTCCTCGCCGCTTTTCAGGTGAATTCCGTTTGCCCAGGCTTGAGCGGACATCCGGTTCTTATTGGCGGGTTGAACTTCAACCAACTCAATGCGCTCGCTGCCGTTCTCGCCGCAGCATACGTACACGTGAACACCTTCTACAGCAATATTTCCGGCAGGAGCGCTGGGATGGTCGCCTTCAAGGACGTGTGTTTTCCAGATTTTCAGGGGTCCGCCTTTGAATGTAGCTGAAGTTCCCGGCCACGGCTGTAACCCACGCACTCGATTGTGAATCTGACTTGCCCGCCACTTCCAATCGATGATTCCCATTTCCTTGTTGAGAATTGGCGCATAGGTGTGTTGACTGTCATCTTGGGGTGCCGCCACAAGAGTTCCATCCAACATTTTCTCAATCGTCTTAATAACCAGCTTGGCACCAACGGTCGACAATTCATGCGCAAGATCGATGGAAGTCATGTCGTCGGTGAGCGGCACTTCTGCTTTGAGAAGCATTGGTCCAGTATCGACACCAACATCTGTGAACATCGTAGTGATACCGGCCACAGTATCACCATTGATGATCGACCAGTTTATGGGTGCGGCGCCGCGAAGTTTGGGAAGCAAGGAACCATGCAAGTTCATGACCCCATTTTTGGGAATATCCAAGACTTCCCTTTTGAGAATTTGTCCAAATGCCACCATGACGATCAGATCGGGAGCGAGTGCTCGCATAGCCTGCACTACATCCGGTTGTTTGGCTAATTTAACAGGCTGCAGCACAGGAATATTGTGTTTGAGCGCAACCTCTTTGACTGGTGGCACATGCACCTTTTTGCCTCTTCCGGCAGGTCGGTCTGGTTGGCAAACAACGCCGACAACTTCCGTCTTCGGACATTCAATTAATTCAATGAGAGTCGGAACCGCAAAATCTGGGGTTCCCAAGAAAAGCACTTTCAAGGGCACGTCCTATTCACCCTGCAGGCTAATTTCTACGATATGGTCGAAATTAAGACACTGCTTGTCATCCAGCGTTATGTACATAAGACGGGTGCCGTCAAAAACAATATTGGTCAATTGCCCTGAATACTTCCATTGTTCACGCGTGACAACAGAAACATTCTCACCAATCCATTGCCTGAGAAACAGGCGCTCTTTTCCCTGCGACATACCACGTCCTCCGCCAAGTTGACTTAGGGGCTTAAAGCCCATATACGGTAAGATATCAGGCCTTGCCCCGGCATTGGGGAAGACCGGGGTAAAAATGGCAAAACGTAAAGCTGGCAGGGACTTTTGAAGGGAAGGCTTATACTTTGGCCGGCGGGATTGTGGCTGACTATTTTCATGGTCGTGCCGCTGGTCATTTTGCTCGTATTCAGCGTCGGTCATCGCGACGATTTGGGGCGAGTTGCACTGACAGAATTGAGTTTGGAAAATTACATGCGCTTCTTTTCCGGACCATATTTGCTGACGCTGTTTAGATCGATGACACTGGCAGCGATGACGACAATAGTCTGTCTCGTTTTGGGAACTCTTACGGCGACGTGGATGGCATTTTCAGTGCCGGCAAAATACAAAGGGCTGCTGATGACGCTTTTTGTTCTGCCGCTCTGGACTTCGTTTCTGTTGCGAATTTATGCCTGGATCACAATTCTTCGCCCGACCGGAATCATGTCCGATCTGCTTTCTGCTTTTGGTTGGCAAAACCCTCCGTTTTTGCTCTATTCCCCATACGCCGTACTCCTGGGGATGGTTTACAACTATCTACCATACATGGTACTTCCGGTTTATGCGGCATTGGAAAAGCTCGATGTACGACTGATTGAAGCGGCAGCCGATCTAGGGGCAACACCATTGAATACATTTTTCAAGGTTATTGTCCCATTGAGTTCTCGTGGCTTGATAGCTGGTTCCATCATGGTGTTTGTTCCAGCCCTGGGAGACTATGTAACTCCGGACCTGCTCGGGGGAGGCAAAACCATGTTCATCGGTAATTTGATTCAGAACCAGTTTCTTGCAGTTCGCGACTGGGCATTTGGATGCGCGGTATCAACACTGCTCATCATCATTGTCGCCATGGCAATCTGGGTCTACTTAAAATATGGGGAGACGGAGACAATCAAAGCTTGATTGAGTTTGCCTTCTTCAGATTTTGGTTGCCCGACTAACTTCGCAGTGCTTTTTCATTAGCAAGAATCAAATCGAGAAACGATCTTGAAAGTCAGGGGAGTTACATAGTCGAGAATTTCTTGATAAGAAACATATGGATAAGCAATGAATAAATCACGCAGTTTATCGTTCGACCAGGTTTTGCGATCATAAGCCAGCCAGTGAAAAGAGGAGTAAATTTGCAAATTTTTTCTACCGATGCCTTGATAGTAGTCTTTTATAAAAGTGCAAAAACCCTCTGAAAGTCGCTGCTGTTTTTCATCAGCCTTCTTTTCATTGAGATGAATGGAGTTAGCACGAGCAAACAGGTTTCCGATACTGCACTCGATGAAACCGCGCAATTCCAGTAGTGTAAGTCTGACAGAAACAGCGCTGCAATCAGCATTTGTTTTCTGCACCAGTTCATCGATAGAAATTGGATTTTTGCTCACCAATTCCAGAATTAGAAGCTCCAGCTCTGATAAATCAGACAAATTCGAGTTATTTGATACATCTGAACTGCATCCAGCTTCTGCGCGTTCAAACTTCTTCTGCATCTCATATTCTTCTTCAAAAGCCGGCTTTTCTGCAGGAGTCAGCCTAGTACGGCGGCTAACAACCGACAGTGCATTTTCAGTTTTGACCTCACAAGCATTTTCAGGAAGTTTGGATTGAACAGTTATTCCTATCTGTTTATAAATATGGCTGATAGCGCTATATGAAGCCCCCAAGAGTCTTGCTGCTTGATTTGGGTTTATACAAATTCCCATTTCCTGCAAACGCAAAATCGCCAGGCGAACAAAAAACAGTTTTGCCTTGTGAAATTGAGTCCGTGCAGTAAGCCAAATTTCCTTTCGGCACTTACGGCAAAGAAACATTCTCATTTTAGTCGAAGTAATTTTGTTCTCGTTTTTACAGTGAGAGCAAACAATGGTTTTTCTCTCGGCTAGCTTTTGAAGCACAATTCTGCGTGATTTTTCCTCTGGTCCAAACTCAGCCCGAAGAGTCGGTAAAGCACGCACTGCCAGTTCAAAGACTGCCTCCGATTCGCGATTGAAAACCATATTCAGCGCCCCTCAACTCTCTATTTTTAATACGAAGTACGCAAGAAAAAAGTTCAAAATAGGAATGAGCAAAATTCCCGCTAAAAGAAATTTCCAAAGTCAGGCAGCTTAATTGGAAGTCTGACCGTTAACGGTCAGACTTCCAAACACACTTATAAAAGTTCTCGCTACGACCGAACTGATGAGCTTGGGCGAATTTTGCGTAAGATTGTCACGAGGCGATCAAAATCATTCTTAAAAATGTGAGAAAGTGCTTGTCCAGCTTCCACAAGAAATGAATAATCGCCT
>JAIETE010000309.1 GCA_019745505.1 Candidatus Obscuribacterales bacterium
CAATGTAATAGTCGAAGCCCGCGTTGAAGAGCGCACTCGCGAATTGAGAGTGACCGAGGAAAGATTTCGACTGCTCAGTTCCGCCTCGCCGATTGGCATTGTGCTTACTGATGCGTCGGGCAATTGCCTGTACGTAAACAGGAGATGGGAAGACCTTTCCGGACTTCTGCATGACGCCTGTCTCGATCAGGGTTGGCTGGATTGCGTCCACCCTGAAGACAAAAAAGAGATGCTGGAAAAGTGGATGGCATCAATTGGCGAGTCCAATGAGCATGTTACGGAATTTCGTGTGGAGCAGGAAGACAAGCCAATTTCCTGGCTGCATTCGCGGGTGACATCGATCGGTGATTCCGAGGGCATTTCGCGCGGCTATATCTGGACATTCGAAGATATTACCGAAAGGAAAAACGCTGAAGCAAATTTATTGATGCAATATGCAATCACTGATGCCCTGGCTGAATCGTCCGACCTGTCCGATGCGTCTCCGAAGCTTTTGAAAGCAATCTGTACGAATCGCCAGTGGTCTCTGGCTATTTTGTGGATGCTCGATCCCCAGGATGATGTGCTCCGCTACGAAGGAAGTTGGTGCGCCGATGTTCCCGACTTAAAGCAGTTAGTGGAGAATTCGCGGCGCATGACTTTTGGGCGCGGTGAAGGCGCCTTGGGAATTCCGCTCGTGAGCGGTCAGCCATTCATAGCGCAAACTCCTGAAGAATCGAGTCTGCAGGGACGAATGGAAAATCCTCCGGAACGCTTTGGCTATATGTCATTTCCCGTCACCGAAGACGAGCAAGTCTTCGGTGTATTGGAATTCATGAGCGATGAGCCAATCAAGCCTGATGGGGAATTCTTCTTGATGCTCAATTCCGTGGCGACGCAAATCAATCAGTTTGCCGAACAGATGTCGGCGGAAATGCGCCTGAAAGATTCGGACGCCAGAATTCGCGCCATGCTTGAGAGTGCTATCGATGGCATCGTCACTTTTGATTTGAGCGGCATCGTCGAGCTGGTAAACCCTTCATTCGAGAGGATTCTCGGCATCAATGCCGATGATGTGCTTGGCAAATCGATAGCGCAGATTGTTCCCGGCGAAACCAGTGTCGATCGCATCGGAGACCGAAAGATCAGTACCATCCAAGATGTTCTAGACGATTTGAAGGCGCATAATTACAGTGATAGAGAATTGATAGTCAAACGTTCCGACGGAACTCTGATTCCTGTAGAATTTCGTGTCAGCGAAGTGGTGCTGGGAACCAGAAATTTCTATTCTGGTATTATCCGCGATATCACGGAGAGAAAGGAAGTAGAGTTGAGAGTCAGTGAGTTCTACTCGACTGTATCTCATGAATTGCGCACTCCTCTGACTTCAATCCGCGGCGCACTGGGCTTGATGGAAGGTGGCATTGTCGGTGAAATTCCAGCGGCGGCTTTAGAGTTGGTGACGATCGCGAGAGTCAGTTGCGACAGACTGATACGCCTTATCAATGACATACTCGACTTGCGAAAGATCGAAGCCGGAAAGCTGGAGTTAAAGCTCGAATCGCTTGATTCGGAGTCGATGGTGAAAGCAACAGCGGATTCTCTGAGGACCATGTGTGAAGAATACGGCGTTTCAATTGAGGTTCATGTCAACGATAAGCGGCCGGTAAAAGGAGATCACGACCGCGTCGTTCAGATTTTGACGAATCTGGTTTCTAATGCCGTCAAATTTTCAGGACCGGAAGGAAAACTTGATGTGCGTGTTGTGGGTGGCACTAATGGTGCGGTACGCTTCGAGGTCGAAGACAATGGTCCGGGAATTCCTGAAAGCCAATTGCACAGATTGTTCGGCAAATTCCAACAATTAGATTCTTCCGATACACGCGCACAGGGTGGAACCGGGCTCGGATTGGCGATTTCCAAAGCTCTTGTTGAGAAACACAACGGGCGAATCGGTGTAAAAAGTGTCGAGAAAAAGGGTTCTACATTCTGGTTCGAGATACCGGCCGACGGGGGGATTTCAAACTAGTCGAACCTGCGGACCGCCTGCCGCGATTGCGGCGTTAGAAGCCGGCATCGCCTTTGCTTGGTGGTGCGCTGGAAGGCACTGTAAAGCCATCGTCTTTCTTGTCGGCGCTCTGATCTGGTTGGACCGGCGAATTAGAGTTTTTGATCATTGAAAAGATCGGTGCGATTTGTCGCCCTGGACAAGCGCGTTCAAAACCTTCTAGTGCAGTCTTTGCCGCGTCCAATTTCCCTTCGCGAAAACGGCTCAATGACAGATAGAGTTTTGCCAGATGCCAATCCGGTGCTCGACCGATGACTTTGGCAAAATCTTGCGAAGCATTTGCATAATCGGCGTTAGCCAACCCGAACATGCCGCTCTGCAGCAGTAAATAAGGATCGTTTGGAGAAGTCGAAAGCAGCGTTTTTACTTCCGCCATTGCCTGATCGACCTTTCCTTTTCTTGCCAGCGAAGCTCTGCGAGACTCTCGTTTGGGCAAATCGACAAAGCGTGCCTCAATCAGACTTTCATTGTCGAAATAGTCTTTGACGAAAGGATCGAAATGGAAGTCGTGCTGCGGCAGATATCCGATTGTCACCATGTCGAATGTAGGTCTGGCGCCTTTCTTGCTGGTACTGCGGGCGGCGCTGGACAATTGTTTGCTTGCTTGTTGCGCATTTCCTTCCAAATAGCTGATTTCAGCAAGAATCAGCGCAACTTGTTTTCCACCGGCAGAGCCGGCTTGTCCTGCTGCCGAGCGAGCAATTGGAAAATTGCCGTTGAGATAATGCAGCAGCATCAGACCTCTATAAGCCGCCTGTGCGTATGAGGATCGTTTGGCGCACTCTCGCAGGCTATTTTCCGCCTCTTCGATTTTTCCATCGCGCAGTTGTGCGTAGCCTATATCCGTATAAATCTGAACGACATCGGCATTGGATTGCAAGACCTTACTCCAGACACCGACAGCCTGTTCGTAGCGGCGAGAAAGAAAATGGCTGAATCCTACGGTCAGATATGTTTCTCTTGCTTTGCTGTCGAGTGCGTATGCTTGCTTTAATGCATCCAGAGCTTCCTGGTACCGTCCTCTCATATTGAGCGCCATTCCCAATAGCATGAAGGGCAATGGATCTGTGGGATCCGCTCGGGTGGCGTCTGTAAGCAACGGAATCGCCTCTTCGGCTTTACTCAATACCAGTTGATTCTGTGCGGCCGATGCCAGTCTCTGCGATTTTTCTCTCGCTTGTGTATTCCAATGCTGTGTCTGTCCGTATGAAAATTGCCCGCAAGACAGGGCGAGAAAAATAGATGCTGCAGCACAGACTTTCACTTTTCTTTTCATGCTTGCCGGTTTGTAATCAGGTTTGCGCAACTTCATTGTTTTGCCTCGATCAGAACATAAAGACTGGCTTGTCGGGTAGCTTTTCGAATTCCTCAAGTGAGAAAGTGTAGAGCCTGGCCGGGCGAAATGAACCTTCCTGGGAAGTCTCGTTCAGTTCTTGAAGTACGCCCGTGTTTAGAAACTTCTTGCGGAAATTTCTGTTGTCTACTGCTTTGCCAAGCACAGCCTCGTAGACTGATTGCAAATCTCTCAGAGTGAATTTTTCAGGAAGCAGCATAAATGCAGCCGGAGAATATTCGAGCTTGTACTTCACTCTCTGGCGCGCATAGGAAATGATATTGGCATGATCGAATGCCAGTTCAGGCAATTCGTTGACTTTCCACCAGGCTACGCCGCGCGCCTTTGAGCCGGCTCTTAATTCCAGACCTTCCTGCCTGAGCAAAGCAAGATATGACGCCGTTACGGTTCTTCCTCGCGGATCGCGTCCTTTGTCCCCAAAAGTATAGAGCTGTTCCAGATAGACATCGCCGACGTTTGTTTCCTCGAGAAGCTCACGTGCCGCTGCCTGATCGAGGGTTTCGTCCGTTTCATCCAGAGAGCCGCCCGGTAATGCCCAGAGAGATTTGAAAGGTTCGAATTTTCTTTTGATGAGAAGGACTTCCAGCGCACCTTGCTCGACTGCAAACGCTACCGTATCGACTGTGACTTTGATTGTTTCTGTGGCCATCGTGCTGGGAAATCCGCTATCAGAATTGTTTGAATACCTATCAAATCGTACACACAAGAGGGCTTTCTGTGTTTGTTCAGCTCCCTGGTTTTGCCATGACAAAGTCTAAGCCTTGCGCATATAAATCTGCTGGGGCCGTACCATGCCCCTCGTCCACTTCGAAGAGTCGAGCGGCCAAATTGCGTTTTTCGAGCGTGCTGATAACATCTTTTTGAAAACGAGGCGGAACGATAACGTCCTTAGTCGCCGAAATAATCGCGAAGCGCATTTGTCCAGTCACGTTATCCAGATTGTGCAAG
>JAIETE010000021.1 GCA_019745505.1 Candidatus Obscuribacterales bacterium
AATCCATTCCTTTCCTCACTCACCAAACCGATGGGAGTAATTTTCAAAAGCATTCAGGAAGAGCTGGATCATGCCCTGAAGATTGATATTTACTAAGTACACTTTTTGCCTTGATTTGACCCCGCGAATAGCACCATATATGGTGCGGAGTGTGTAGGCTCGGCTCATCTCCAATCTGAAAAGAGAGCGCTTGGATTGTACAGATAATGACGGTTGCGCATCTTTAACCGGTCTGGTCGCGGGTGTTCAAAGTGGTCTGCAGCGTTTTTCACGCGAACCATGCAAAGTTTTTGAGCGAATGAAGTTTCGCTCATTGGTTTTTGCTATATGAGAGAAAGCCCGTGGCAGAGCTTATTTTCTGTGTTTTCTTAAAATTAGATTTCTTGATACGTAGGAGTTTGCTGGATCTAGTCTGTGGCATCGTCTCGCAAACTTCTCTATCTCCCAAAGCTTCCAAAACACTCAGTTCGCTCCCCGCTTCACGCAAGTCTTGGTCTGCAACAGCAGTCCGGTCGGAGCCCGTCATTCTAAGAGCGCTTGCCACCGGCAATCCTCTGGAAAAAGCACGAGCACTCCGTTTTCGTGAGGCAAGACCCGGTGTGAATGCGGTCTGCATGCATTCCCGCCATGAGCAAAGCAGACAGAAAGAATTTTGCTTACATGAGAAATCAAAGTCCCCTGGCAGGCCGGTCAGAGCTTTTCGCATCTCTGCATCCCGCTCTGACTGCAATCGAATCTGGCATTGGCGCAGGGATCGCATCAAATCTCGAAGTTGAGAAAAACTTCGACTGGGCCGGGCGTGCGCTCGCCGGCGTGCAGCCGACGGCGTGGAAGGAGAAAATTGAAGCCGCTCGCGACAATGCCGTCGCGCTGAGGAATTTGCGGGTTCTCTACGACGAGCAGGCGATCACAGCTCTGTCGGCGTTTCTGTCCTGGGAGGCGGCTAAGTACTTCGCCTGCAAGGTAAATGGAGATATTCATAGCGCCATCGTCGACGCAATGATCGCGATTGAAGCCATGACCTTCGAGCATGAGTGGCTGAAGCCAATCTTGAAGGCGCGCATTCTGAAAGCAGATGCTCTTCGTTATGGCATCGGCGACAAGAGTATGGACGCGCGCCTCGGCGACCGTTTTATCACGCGCTTGCAGGGGATTCAGCTCGAAGCTTTCAAAGCCCTCCGGGTGCATTTGAAAGAACACCGCTGGAGCTACCCCAGCGAGCAGGTGGTGCCCGGTCGCCAATTCGGTTACAACCACAGTGTGGACCTGCGCAGCGTTCAATGGGTGCGTTTCGTCGCTTGTCTCAATTCTTCTCAACCCGCCAGCGAGCGGCTTGCTGATTTGCTTGAGCAATGCGATAAGGCGATGAGAGCCGCCTGGGAGTCTGAAAAGTGGCTCATGGGTGATCAAAAAGTCAGACTCGACGAGCAGCAGCATGCCAGTCTTTTGCTCGATTTGCTGCGCTCGGACGGCGCCGATGCGGCAATGTGCGGCGGCAAAATCCAGCAACAGGTCAAGGAACAGGACAAGCGTCGCTACGAGTATGAGACATATCGCCACGTGTTGCTGGCGAGCGTTCGTAATTCTCGTCTTTTGATTGAGCAGGCGGTCGAAACTCTTAAGAAGTCGGCTGAGGAAGCCGAAGTGATGCTCTGCCAGATGGAGGCGAAAGGGCGTGGCACGATCGGTAGCGATTTGATGCTTGCCGTCATCGTCAACAACTGCCTTTCCGCTGATGCTTGGCTGCGCCGGTGGTCGCGCGAAATGAATGAGCTTACGAACGTGCTCGGCAATGACCTTTCCCGCGCCAGCGGGCCTGTTCTGGAGCCCAGTTATGCTGCGCTTCGCAAACAATTCCAATATTCGGTAGACGATCGCCGAGACGAACTGGCTGGCAAACCCAAGCGCACCTATGGTGCCTGCGATTTCGATTGTTGACTAAATCTGCCGGGCGCAAGTTTCGGCAGCACGTTGAAAGGAGACAGGGGCATTTTTCTTTCCCTGCCTCCTTGAGGTAAGTGTGAGTTTTATGGAAAACCAAATTCCTAGTGCAAGAAGAAAGCTCACATTGTTGCGAAGATTGGTGTCGATGCTTCTCGTCATCGGTGCTTTTCTCCTGCAAGTGAGCGACCGAGCAGCGATCTTGCAGCCGATCAGTTTTGACGGCAGCAAGTTCATGCCGGGTATCAACTACCCCTGGAATCACTACGGACGCGATTTCGGCGCCAATGCGTGGGGGCACACCGGTGTCTCTTCGGCGCAAGAGTCGGCACGTGTGGATTCAGACTTTCAGATTTTGAGTAAACATGGAGTGCGACTCACACGCTGGTTCGTGTTTGGCGATGCGCGCTCCGGCATACTCACAGCCCAGGACGGTACTCCTATAGGGCTTGACGAGCATGTTTTGAACGATCTGGACGCAGCGGTGAACATCGCTCGAAAGCACAAGGTATACGTGATCTTTGTGCTATTCGACTTTCTGCTCATTGAAAAGTCATCCGTTAAAGACGGTGTGACGATGGGCGGCCGGCGCGATTGGATACTGGATGCGCGCAAGCGCAAAGCGCTGATCGAAAACGTCATCACTCCACTTCTGAAGCGCTATGGAAGTGAGCCAATTGTGGCGGCGTGGGAAGTGATGAACGAGCCGGAATGGGCGATGCGTCTAGGTTTTAAAAACAAGGCGCATCAGGTCAAGATCGCCGAGATGCAGAATTTCGTCAAGGAGATCGTCGAGGCGATTCACATCAATTCGGACCGGCCTGCCACCTTGGGCAGCGCTTCGCCGAGGTATATTCAGTACTGGCGAAACGTTGGTCTCGACCTTTACCAGTACCATTACTACCCCAGGCTCGAAGGACGACTCTATCCGAGCGTTGCCTACAGTCACACCGGGTTGAGGCTAGACAAACCGCTCCTTTTGGGCGAGTTTCCCACAGACGCACCGCTTACTCAACCGGCCGACTACTTCGACAATGCGCTGAGCAACGGCTGCTCAGGTGCGCTTGGATGGAGCATGCGCGCGACGGACCAGTACAGCAACGCGCAGAAAGGCTTGTCGCCTATCGAAGCTTGGTCTAGAAAACATTCCGGCAAGGACGGCAAGACACCTGGTGCATCGGCTCCGGTGATTTCGCCGGGCGATTCCGGCACCAGCCAAAATGTGCCCAATACGCCTGATGCCCCCAATGCTCCCAAGCCAGCCGACTTGGCGGCGGCTCGAAGTGGAATCGTCGTGGAGACTGCGCATGGCGTCGAGCGATAGCGTCCGGCAAAAAGTGGTGTCGCTGTGCGAACCGCTGGTGGTGTCACTACCAATGGCATCACCAGCTTTTTTCGATTAGATTACTAAAGAATATAGGAGGATTAGGGAAAAGAAAGAAGCGAGCGGCTGTTTGTGCAGCTGCCCGCCCCTCTATGGGTTAACTGATGTGGAAAGGACTAGCGCTTCGAGCGCTTGCGACGAGGCAGGCGTTCGATATAGCGCGAGGCCAGCGACAGGGCGACAATCGAGTGATTGTCGGCGATGCGCTGTCCGATCTGGCGGTCGAGTTCAGCCTGATTCCAGAGGTAGACTTTCAGGTGCTCGCTTTCGGAGCCCTTCAGCTTTGCCTGGAGCTGGCTTTCATCGACCTGGAGTTGGACCAGGAAGTAGGACGGCGCGATGGCGCTGGTACCGGAGTTTTCGGCGACGTTGCCGAGGTGGGTGACCGAGTCAATCTGACAGGTCTTCATCACCTCTTCGCCGAGTTCTCGCACCAGTGTCCCGAGCGGCAAGTCGCCGATCTGGATGGTGCCGAGATTGCCGGCGATGTGAGCTTTGTCGATCTTGTCGCCGAATCCGCGCGGCACTTCGTAAGTCCATTGTCCGAGGGGCAAACGCCACTGCTTGACGATGGCGTAGAGTCCGTTGACGAGCACCACGATGACTGCGCCGTCGGACACTTCGCCGTTGGCATTGAACCGAACCGTGAACTCACCCGGGTTGCCGCCGGGAAAAGCGACAGCGAATTTGACGTCGGTGAAGAATCGCTTCGAGTGGTCGAAGATTTCGACGATTCGCAGCACCTCGATTTCGCCTTCGCTGTTGTCTCCCAGCTTTCTGAGCGGTTTTAGTCCTCGGTTGGCGAGCTCGGCATTGATTTGCTCGAGTCTGGTTTGGCGTTCGTTCATGTGTTTTTCTCCTTCTGCCTCTGCAGAGTGAGAGGGGTCT
>JAIETE010000119.1 GCA_019745505.1 Candidatus Obscuribacterales bacterium
TTTTTGATGGGTGCCTGGTCGAAGGCGACCGAGCCGCTGGTCATCAGCCGCCCTTCCGTTTCGAAGTCACCTTGCGCCGCCAAATATTTTCCGAATTCGGAGAGGTGTTCGTGAAATCGTCGCCCGTTTGTATCGGATTCCTTGATTGATTCACGCCCGCCGGCAAAGAGCAGCTTGTCCGGCAACTCATTGGAGACGTATGTACCGCTGCCGGCAATGCTCTTCAGATAGCCTTCGCTGAGCAGTTGGTTGTATGCGGAAGTTGCCGTCGTGCGCGAAATGTCCAATAAGTCCGCCAACTCCCTGCTGGACGGAACCTTTTTGCCGGCCGCCCATTCCCCGTTGAGAATGAGTCGCCTGAATTCTTCGTATATCTGGCGATGAAGCGGCACGCCGCTGCCAGGATCGAGGCTGAGTTGCAGGTCCATGATGCCGCGGACGGGAGAATGAAGGGGCGGAGAGAGTAGGCGAGTCTATTACTTCTTGCCACGAAACCAGCAAAAACTTTCTTGTCGAAAAAAGGTCGTATCTGTTTTGTCCGCAATACTAACTATACTATATAGCGGAACAGGCAAAAAAAATGAGACGAGAAAATTTGGCCTTCTGGGAGTGATTGCTCACTCCTGAAGTCCAAACTCGCCCGTCTCAAGTGTGTTTCTGAGCCTGCCTAAGGACTCAGTCGTGAACGCTCTAACGCGGAATCGAAGTGGTTGAAATCGGGAGCCATGCCCCCTTCTTCTTCGTCTTGTCGATCCAGGTCCACTTGTAGCGAACACCGTTGAACTCCAGACGGAAGTAGAGTCCGAAGAACTCGGCCGCCTTTCCACACGCGTGGAACGAATCGGCAAACCAATCCAACGAGACGATTTCCTTGATGCTGGCGACCTTTTCGTCGATACGCATCTGCAGGACGATTTCGCCGGTCGGCTTGCTGTGTCCGGGGTTGCGCTCCACATCGACACGGACTTCCGCCTGCTTGATGGCGAAATTCACCCGGTCGTGTGCGGCGTTGTACCACCAGTTGCGGCGAGCCAGAGTCCACTTGCCGATGCCCATACGGCGCAGGATGTTGAGCTTGTTCGCCTTGTCTTCGCGAACACGGCGCTCGTCACCAATGCACTTGTCGGCAATCACCAAGATGGCGTGCGCGGCACTGTAGATGCCGTGCTGCAGTACGCGATTCGAGCGGTGGTGAACAATAAGCTTGCAGACCGGTGCCTTGATTTCGTGGGGCACGTCGCGAGCTGCAAGGTAATCGTTCATAACACGCGCACCTTCACGGTCGTGGTTGTCGATGTCGATCGAGCGACCCACGTCGTGACTGCGCAGTGCCACCGGCAGGATGAACTCGCGTGTGACTTCGTCCAGGAGAGGACCGAAGACCGCTTCCAACTGCGGAAGCAGTGACTTCATCCCCAGGTCGTGGACTTCCTCACCGTGTTGAGCATCATGTCGAGTTTGCCACGATGACTTCTTGTCACCCGCAGCGTAAATTTCGAGATATTCGCGATCCGTAGGCATGGCATCGCGAATCTCGATCAGTCGAGATAGTTCCATTGTTCTTACTTTTCTCCAGTTTTTTCTTAGCGCTCTGCCACCCAGCAGGAACGCTCTTTTTTGCTAGTCACTTTTGGATGGATAAGTGTGAAACCCTCGCTCCGTCGAAGGAGTGCAAACATCTGGCTTAGGTGCAAAGTCGGTGCGGCCTTCAGGTCCTGATGTTTGTGTCTCCTTGTGCAAGTGCGAAAAGAATGGGTTTAGGCCTAGAAACTAGCGATATGAGCCTAGTAAGAGCAATACCTAGCCGGAGATTTATGCTTAGCAAGGCTTACAAGTCTTTGAGCTAAGCACGATTAAAGCCATGAAAGGGCCTGACTGCGCTGTGCACAGTTGAGTCAGTTGCGCGAGCGCATATTGATTTGCCCCATTCTCTGCGCATGAAAAGCGCTATTTTGTCCGTCGAATTTTTCTTTTGTGGTGGCCAAAAAGGACGAGAAAATCTTTCACTTCAATCGACGATATTGCGCGTTGGCGCGAGCTGCGCTTGGTTGTCAAGCAATTAAATTTCAGTCCCCATTATTGGTTTTGATAACTCTGCCAACTCGAACTCCGCGCCTGATAGACCATTGCGTTCTGCACCTCTGATCTTGTTGTGCCGTCGATTTGTTGCGAAAGGACTCTCATTCGGTAATAGCAGCATGAGTTGTGACACTGTTTTCTTCTAAAGTCTAAGTATCGTTTCGTTTCTCACCTCAACTCAATAAGCGCGCAAAGCCAAGTAATCGTCAGTCAATTCTGATTTGCCTCCAACAGCCCGCAGCTGGCGGTCGCACACTGACTGGTCCGGTCGCGCGCAAACCGCTTGCTCTGCAAGCAAACATGAAAGGGCCTGCGACCGCTTATTACGGTCCCGGCCAAGTCACCATCAACTCGTAGTGCAGCGCTCTGCGTAGCGCTGTTGGTCTGTGTTTTCGCGCTTCTGCTTAAGCAGGCGCATTGGCATCGCTGCGATTCAGCGCAGCAAAACCTAGGAAAAGAGGACAGTCTATGAAACCAGAACTTTCGAATGCCGGCAGAATTCCGGCTTCTGCCGCCGCCATCAATCTGACGACGGTTTGCGCCGATGTGGAAATTCGCATCGGCGAAGGTGAATTCATCGATATCTCGGCTCAGACGCCCAGCTTCTGGAAGGTCGGCGCGGACGGCAGCATCACCGAAGTCGGTGGACCCGTCGCCGAGGCTCTCAAGGCTCATGGCTCCGGCAACGCCGGCGGCAATACCATCCGTTCGATCAACTTCATCGGCAGCACGGTGGTGAGCAGCTCCACTTCGATGTCCGGCTCCGGCTGGGTGAACGGGGACTTCGTGGTCAACGGCAAGAAGGTGGAAGTGCCCGATCCGCGCGAACAGCTCGTCATCTATGTGCCGTCCGGCTTTGCCGGCGACATTCTGATCGACGCGCAGTATTTCGGCACGCTGTCCATCGCGGCTGAGCTCAAGGGCAAGTTGCAGGCTCGCGTCTCCAGTCGTGTCCAGCTCACTACCGGCGACCAGAAGAGCCTCAAGGGCGCGAGCCTGAAGGCCTCCATGGGGGCCTGCATCGTCGCCGGTGAGATTGACGCGCATGGTGGTGACGTCGACCTCAGCGCCGAGATGAGCGGCAGCAATGTCACCGTCGGTGTCGTCCGGTCCGCAGAGGGCTCGCTCAAAGCCTCCAGCGGCGGCGTCGTCGAGAGTGGCAACGTTCATGCCAAAGGCGAGATCACCATCAAATCGAGCATGAGCGGCAGCCGCATTCAGACAGGCACCGTTCGCGCCGGCGAGGTTACTGCCAAAGCTGAAAGCGGCGGCAAAGTCGTCGGCAAGAACGTGAAGAGCAAGGGACCCGTTCAGCTCAAGTCCAGCATGAGCGGCAGCCGCATCACTCTCGAACATGTGTCGGCAACCGAGGTCTTCACCAAGGCGGAGAGCGGAGGCAAGATCACGGGGAAAAACCTTGGCGTCAAAGAAGGCGTCGTAGTGAAGGCCGACATGAGCGGCTCCGAGGTCAATTTCGAGGATGTCTGGGCACAGGCGCTCCAGGCAGATGCCGGCATGGGTGGCTCTCTCGACCTGGGCAACGCCGATGTCATCACCTTGAACAGCAAGTCGGGCATGTCGTCGACCGTGAAAATTCGCCAGGGCTCGGCCGAAAGCGGACGCGCTCAAGCGGATATGTCGGCTCGCATCAGCCTGTCAGGCGACTTCGGAGCGATCCAGCGCAAGGAGTCGATGAGCGGTCGTGTCAGCATCGACGTGAACAGAGGCGACGGCTCCGACCGCTTCCTGCGGGCGTCCAAGCGCGGCTTCAATCGCGATGTCTGGGACGAGCCTTACACCGGCATTCTGGCACTGGCAATGGGTGCTTCCATGGGCCCGGCGTTGCAGCAGGGCATGGCTGAGGCGCTGGGTGATGAAGCGTTCGTCAGCGCCGTCTGCAAGGCGATCGCTGCGACCTATCGCGAATCGTCCGTGCTCGAAGCTCTGCGTAAGGTGGCGACCGCCTTGGAGGGCGTGCTTGGCCCGGTGGAAAATTTGGGCGACGACCCGCAGGTTGTTGCTCAGGCGATCGGTTCTCCATCCGTGGC